>JACPVB010000228.1 GCA_016191985.1 Chloroflexota bacterium
AGATAGCCAAGATACAAAAATGAATCTGTGGGCAGGCCGGAGACTGTCAACGCGGCGATGGGGGCTGAGGGACCGGGAACAGGCCGAACGTCGAAGTTTGAGGCGAGGGCGGCTTTGACCAGTTCGTAGCCGGGGTCGTTAATCGCAGGTGTCCCTGCATCGGAGACGAGGGCTACATCACCTTGCGAAAGTTTTTCAAGGATGAAATCCAGCTTATTAAGTTTGTTGTGTTCCCAATAACTGGTGAGCGGGGTTTTGATGTCAAAATGTTTGAGCAGTGTGCCGGTGTGACGCGTATCTTCCGCGGCGATGAGAATGGCCTCACGCAAAATCCGCACGCCGCGCGGGCTGATGTCCTCCAGGTTTCCGATTGGCGTGGCGACGAGGTAAAGTGTGCCCATTGGGGTATTGTATCATTCCGTTAAAAGAAAATCGGGCGTCTTCCGCGCCCGATTTTTATGGCAACATGAATGTTGCCGTACAGTTATTCACAACCTTTTAGTTGAATTGGAGCTACGGCACAGCCCGCATCCTGCGGTGGAACAGCCACGCAACATCCATCAAGCGGGCTGAAGGTATTGTCCGCTGAACATTTGCCCAGGTCTTCATTAGAGAGAACCGGCGGCGTGCAGATTTTCAGCTCGATGAGCATGAAGTTTGAACCCGTGCAGGATAGAACCTGCCTTCCGCTGTTCAAGCCTGAGAATGTACAAGTGGCGCCTGAAGTTTGCACTTCAAAGCTGGCATCTCCAGGGATTGTCACCGAGGCATAGGGCACTCTGCGAATGCAGGAATAGTCGGTTATTTTTGCTTCCGGTGTAGGGAAAGCGATGTCTGCTGAACAGGCTGGCGCAAACAAAGCGGAGGGGTCCAGTGTGGAGGTGACCGCCACTGTGGGTTCCACCGTAAATGTGACCAACGTTGGCTCTTCCGTGGCGGGTGAGGTAGCGGTGGGTTGATCGGGAACCAGTAATTGATTGCGCAGGAGGAAGAAGCCGATGACTGCGATGGCGAGTACGATGCCGACAATGACGAGCCCGGTCTTTCCACGCGAGGCGGGTGTGACGGTTGAATTGAATCCTGGCTTCTTTCCGAGGCCGGTATTTGAGCTGTAGGTGATGTTCCCCTCGTTGCCGAAGGCCACAAGGTTCAAGGCTTTCGCCAGGTCGATTGTGGTGGCATAGCGCTGGGTCTTGTCCTTTGCCATGGCGGTCTTGATGATGATATCCACATCACGCGGCAGGCTGGGGAGAACATGCAAAATCTCCGGCACGGGTTCGGTAATGTGTTTTACAACCACGCCCATCGGGGTGTCTGCGCTGTAGGGCTGTTGTCCGCTTAGCATTTGATAGACGATCACCCCCAAGCCGTAGACGTCGCTGCGGCTGTCGATCTCGCTCCCCTGGGCCTGTTCGGGACTCATATAAGCAGGGGTGCCGATGACGCCGCTTCCGGTCAACCCGCCGCTTGCTTCTGCCAATTTGGCAACGCCAAAGTCCGAGATGCAGGGGTCGCCGATATCGTTGAACAGGATGTTATCGGGTTTGAGGTCGCGGTGGATGATGCCTTTTTTGTGGGAATAGGCAAGCCCCTGCGCGATCTTTTCGATGATGTGCGCTGTATCCTGAACGGAGAATTTTCCTTTTTCGATTCCATCGGAAAGGGAGCCGCCGGTCATATAACGCATGACAAAATACGGCTGTCCATCTTCATCCCCCACATCGTAGACCGGCACAATGGAGGGATGCTCCAGTGCGGCGACCATCTTGATCTCACGTTCAAATCGTGAACGGAACTGCGGGTCATGCAGCATTTCACGGGGCAATACCTTGATGGCAACTTCGCGGTCAAAACTTGGATCGAATGCGCGATAGACCGTTGCCATCCCGCCCCGGCCCAACTCGGATTTTACAATGTAACGTCCAATCTTTTCAGGGATTGCCATGTGCGCAAGTATAAACCAGGTTAATGTTATGGCGCAAGTAAAAGCCATGATATTGTCAGATTCCCCGCCCAAGCTGTTTGTGTTGATGACCTGCTGAAATTTGAGTCTGTATGATCGCGTGCTGATTGTCGTGCGGCAATTTATCCATCACGCATTCGATGATGAATAAGTGAGTATCGTACCCGCGGATGTATGACATCTGTCACGCTGATTCTGGCGGTTCTACGAAAGTTTTAATCAAAATCTGTGCAAACTCATATTGTCCTTTCCCGCTAAAAGTAGACAATATGAATAAGATACATACAGAATCAGTTGAGGTTTCCATGTCCAGGCAGACTCACACAGACAATAAATCGCGTATTCCTAAAAACTCCCTTTTGTTTGAAAAGATCGTTCCCGCACTGCTCATCCTGATGGGCGTGGTCACGCTTGGATTGATGGTATTCGCCGCGGGCGTTTTGCTTGGGTTCGTCCATTTCTAATTTCACAACAGGAGAAAGATATCATGTCGATCAACCAAATCCTTCCATTTATTTCAACCGCGATCATGCTTGGGTTTACCGTGTACGTATTCCAGCGCTACGTTGTCCGCCGCAACCTCGCCTTTCTTTACTGGGGCATTGGGCTGGCCATGTTCGGCGCGGGGAGTTTTGCTGAAGCGTACCTGGCTTTGGCGTGGAACAAATGGGTATTCCTGGTCTGGTATCTTTTCGGCGCGGCCCTGAATGCAGCCTGGCTCGGACACGGCACTTTAAACCTGCTTGTGAAAAAATCATGGGTGCATGTTGTCACCCTGGTATTGGTGGTTGGAAGTTTGTTTGCAACTTATCTTATGTTGCAGGCCATGCCAAAGTTGGACACGGCTGTTTTTACAACCGACAAACCCATCAGCGAGCAATATGGGACCAAGGCATTGGATGACGGTGAGGCAGCTCCTGCTGGAGCACAAACCATCACCACCACGTATCGCGGTGAAGAAGTGACCGCTGTCCGTGGCCTGTTGCCGCTGGGAACCACCGTGCGCCTGACGACACCCTTCTTCAACATCTATGGCTTGTTTACACTTGTTGGCGGAGCCATCTGGTCTGCCTATCTTTTCTGGCGCAAGCGCATCATGCCCAATCGTGTGATTGCCAATATTTTGATCGCGGCTGGCGCATTGGCAATTGGATTTGCCAGCACATTAACCCGCCTGGGGTACGGTCAATATCTATATTTTGGAGAATTACTCTCGGCGGTCCTGATGTTCATCGGCTTCCGCTACGCAGCACGGCCACAACCAGATGAAGCGGTGACACAGGAAACCATACCCGCATCCGCTGAC
Organism: Chloroflexota bacterium; assembly: GCA_016191985.1. Classification (GTDB taxonomy): domain Bacteria; phylum Chloroflexota; class Anaerolineae; order Anaerolineales; family Villigracilaceae; genus Villigracilis. Next base: position 3,270 of record JACPVB010000228.1, read on the forward strand.
TAATTATTGCAAAAAAGAGCCGTGAATAACACGGCCCTTTTTTATTAACTGATGTTGCGCACTTCTGACCCCGTAGGCGATGTGTTGAGCTTGTCGAAACAGGTCAAATGAGTATAGCTTTTGATATGGATACCCATTCAACCCCGAAGGGGTGTCATACCCCACAACAACTATGCCATCCCTACGGGATTTGGATTCCGTTCGCCCAATTTTCTATAATCCTGCCATCCCTTCGGGATTGAACTACATAAGATGAATTAACAGTTCAGCGACTTGTATTTCCAAGAGACTCGTACGTTTGTAACAAGCTGATCAAAATACCGTCTGTAAAGGTGTGCATTTTCGAATACATCTGCGTGGCCTGCGAGGCGGGTACTTTTGCGTCGCTGTACACTTTGATGACCGATTCGATCAGCGCATCGCGAAAGAATAGAAAGGCCTTGGCGGCGTCCACATAGCTCAGGCTGTAGCGCCGCGCCCGCGAGGCATACTCATATCCAATGGCATAGGCCTCGGATGCGGCTTCATCATCGTTTGCGGAAATGTAATTCATCAAACCGTGGAACAATGACCGCGCACTCATGCGATATTGCACACGCGCATTCTCGTCCAATTTTTTATACCAGGACTCGGCTTGCAGGCTTCCTTCCGAAATTTGCATACGGACATTTCGGATGACCTCCTGCATCATCTTCTCCGGCTCGATCTCTCTGGACCTTTGGCTTGATTCGGCCCAAAGGGAGATTTCACTACGCTTATAGCGACGATGCCCGCCCTGCGTCTTATGCACGGGCAGCACGCCTTTGTCAGACCAGAGCCGGACCGTACTTGGGTGCACACCGAGCACCTGCGCCGCATCACTGAGAGAAAGCCATTCATCCATGACGTTATTAATCCGAGGCCAGGGCGATTTTTTCCGAGAAGGACGGTTCATCAACCTGCTTCCTGAAGATGGCAACGTCGATGCGTGTGAGCATGACGGCGGCAATGAGGAGCATCAACGCTTCAAGGGAAAATACTATAAGATAGCCGTTCAAGGCACTGCCCGTAATTTGGGTAGCCACATCCGCTACCACGCCGGCCATCAGCAGACCAACCAGGCGGGAGAGTCCGTTCGAAAAACCCCACGCGCCGATGTACAAACCGACTTTCTCCGGCACGGTCAGGTCGAACATCAACGAGAGATTGGCGACGGTGGAAAGCCCGGTGCCAAATCCGAGCAGGGTAATGCCAACATAGAAAGCGGATTTGCTGGCGATGAGTCCGCTGAGGACGATGACCACAAAGCCAAGCAATGCGCCGATGTTGCCGATCTGCGCGATAACTTTCTTTGGAGCGCGTCTCTCCAATGCGCCTGCGATGAGGAAAGCGATCAACGTGAAGGAATTACTGATGGAGACGATGCGTGACGTCTGTTCTACTGTCATGCTGAAGGCCTGTGCGCCGAAGGGTTCGAGCAGCACATCCTGGCCGAGGATGGCGGCGAGCAGCAGCAGCAGGTAAACGAAGAAGATTTTGGCGATGGGGTTGGCGGTGATGGCGGCAGCCATTTCGCGGACGGTGTAGGTTTCGGAGCGCGGATTTGAATCCGCGTTCTTGCTAAAGCGTGGCTCCAGCTTGAAGAGGCCGAGCAGGCCCAGGGTCAGGGCGGAGGCGGCGACGATGATGAACGCGCGGGAAAGCGTTTCGGGGTCATACGTGGTCACCATGCGGCTCAGGCTGATCCCCGTCGCGATCAAACCGAAGACCATGATGAAGAACATGGTCGCAATGGTTTTGCCGCGCTCTTTTTCGCCGGAGAGTTCGGAGGCAAGGGAAAGGTAGCAAACTGCGGAGAGGTTATAGCCCATGCCCCATGCGCCGAAGGCGAGGATGCCCACGATGACTCCGAGAGTGAAATTCTCGGTGATCAGCGCCGCGATTTGCGGTGAGACCGCCACACCCACCACGCAGAGGATGAGCCCCGCAAGGATGTACGGCGTGCGCCGATAGCCTGCGATGGGGTGACGGTCTGAGAAGGAGCCGATGGCTACTTGAATGGGTGCGAGCAAATAGGGGAAAATGGCGAGGATGGTGAAGAGGGTTTTGGAGATGCCGAGATCGTAGATCATCACGCGGTTGAGGGTGCTGTTGATGGGCACGAGCGTGACGGCGACAGCAGTGTGGATGAGGGCAAGTTGAAGGCGTTTGAGGAGCATAGGATTTCCTAAACCTGACAATTTTTTTATGATTAACTGATGTTACGCGCTTCTGACCCCGTAGGGGTCAAATGATTATAGTTTTTGACATGGATGCCTGTTCAACCCCGAAGGGGTGTCATAGCCCACAACAACTATGCCATCCCTACGGGATTTGGATTCCGTTCGCCCAATTTTCTATAATCCTGCCATCTGTTTCGGCAGGCTCAACACAGCGCCTTCGGGATTAGGCTGCGTAACGTGAGTGATTAAACAAAGCAAGGGCGTCTTGCACGCCCTCGCCTCTGTGATTGAAATTTTACTTTTAAGGGCTGAATGGTCAATGTAGATTTATGTAGAATTTTACTAGAAGTTTATGAGTAGGTTATGGCAGTTTTTTAAATTTTCCTATCAATGCGTTGTATGTTTCCACAAGTTCCGGGGCTGGGTCGTGCCCGCCAAAAGTGAGAAAAACTTTGAAGGCAGAGTCTCCGCGGCGGTCATAGAATTGGAAGCTGAGCGCCTCGCGTCCGTCTATGTGGCTGGGCTTGCGGAATGCAAATACAGAGGCCAGCTCCCAACTGCGAATGTGCATATCGAGAGATTTGCTTTGCACGTTGAAGAAGCCATCCGTGCTGCTGAATTTTCCAAATTGACCAAAAGCCTCGAGGGTTGTGGCTCCATTGGAAACGATCACGTGCACGTTGCCAAGCTCTTCAAATGAGCGGATGAGTTCCTCCCAGCGGGAGATATCCAACTCGTGGGCAATATCGCCTTCGAGGGAGCGGATGACTTCCACTTCGGGCACGCGCATCTTTCTGGCGACCATGAGAGTCATCTGTTTTCGATCTGCATTGAACTCAGCCCGGATCGTCTGGTGGTCAAAGGTAGTAATTGGTTGAAGCATTTTGTTCTCCATTAAATTTTGTTGGTTCTCTGGCTAAGCCACAGAGATCACAGAGAAAATGAGTTTTGAGCTTTTTCCCAAAGGTCTCCGTGCGCTTATCACCCCCTTGTGGGGCTGTGGCGACTTCACCCCACTTAATCCAACAGAGCCATTTTGTTTTATTTTTAAAGTCTTTCGAGTATAGGTATTTCCCCGGCCTTAATCCAGATAACCGCATAAACTTCGTCTTAACGGTTTGTAGAACCAATTTTCAACACGGTTGATGATTTAAGCGGATCCGTTTTTGATGGGAGCACTCAAGGTTTGTTGATAAATAAGCTCAAGCCGCCGTCCCCGGCGGCGTTCTGCGGGAACCGCTTCGCCGAGGACGGCGAAGAGAGCAAACTCATCTACAACCTTTTACACACCCTTTTTGATTGACGCCTTACAACCGAATATGCTAAACTGAAAGTGCTTTCAGAAAACACCATGCCATCCAGGAAAAAGTCCCCCACGATTTATGACGTAGCCAAATTATCTGGCGTTAGTATTTCAACGATCTCGCGCGTGTTGAATGCGCCGGACAAGGTAAATTCAGAAACACACAAGCGGGTGATGAATGCGATTGACCAGCTTGGTTTCGTTCCCAGGGCAGAAGCGCGTGCCCGCGCATTACAGAATACCGACCGTATCGGTGTGTTGACTCCGTTCTTCACGGCTCCATCCTTTGTACAACGGTTGCGGGGGGTCGCGTCCGCTTTGTCCAAGGCGAATTACGAACTGGTGATCTACCCGGTCGATTCAATGGATCATCTGCAAGGGTATATTTCATCGATTCCATTAATGAGAAATATTGACGGACTGATCATCATGTCCCTCTCGCTTGGCGATCAGGATGCGCAGCGTTTATTCAATAATGGCATGGAAACTGTTTTGATCGAATATTCCCATCCGGATTTGAACAGCATCCTGATTGACGATCAACATGGCGGGCGTTTGGTTGCCGAGCATCTCGTTGGCAAGGGGCATAAGATAGTTGCATTTTTAGGGGACATTGAGCCTCCTGAAAGATTCGCGATCCATCCTGTTAAATCCCGCTTGGCAGGATTTGTGCAGGGACTCAGTGAAGCGGGCTTGTCATTGCCAAAAGCATATATCCGTTCGTGTCCCTATACACAGAATGAATCCAGGCAGGCCGCACTGGAATTGCTCACTTTGCCAAAACCGCCCACGGCCATATTTGCCGGGTCCGATTTTCAGGCGTTGAGCGTGATGAAAGTGGCGCGCCAATTGAATATCAAAATCCCGGATGATTTAGCCGTTGTCGGCTTCGATGATATCGATGTGGCAGATCATGTGGACTTGACCACCATCCGCCAGCACCTGGATGAATCAGGCAGGCTGGCCGCAGAGATATTGCTTGCGCGCATCAGCGAACATGACCGGCCCTTGCAGCATATCAATCTTCCACTTAATTTGATCGAACGCATGACGGGCTGAATTGTTATTCGGCTTGTGCAATTTTTCCCACACCTGAAAAATTGGTTTTAAGATTCTTATTGACTCTTGGGGGAGTTATGCTATACTAATTATGAAAGTGCTTTCATAAAAACTCTTTCAAACCTCAAGTCAATCCGTGTAAACTTCTTTATTATAGGAGGTGCCTCCCCACAATTGACACTCAAATCCCCCCGCCAAGCAAAATCTATTTAACTTTCTATATTCTCAAGGAGAGAAGAATGAAAAAAGCTATCTGGCAAATTCTTGCCCTGTTTGTTGTTACGGCCATGTTGTTGGCTGCCTGTGGTACTCCTGCCACTGAAGCTCCTGTTGCCACCGAGGCTCCTGCCACGGAAGCTCCCGCTACTGAAGCTCCAGCAACCGAAGCACCTGTTGCGGAAGTTCTCCCACAAGGTCAGGAACTTACGGACGCCTATGCCGGCATGTATAGCGGCACAGTTGTAACCATGGCTGGCCCATTCACCGATGCGGATGCAGTCAAGTTCGATGATTCCGTGAAGGCATTTGAAGAGGCCACCGGCATCGACATTCAATATGAAGGCTCGAAGGAATTTGAGGCCTCCATTACCATCCGTCTCGACGGCGGCGATGCCCCGGATATTGTGGACTTCCCACAGCCCGGTCTTCTGGCGACTGCTGTTAAGAAAGGCCAGGCCATTGACCTGAGCACCGTTATCAACCCCGACTGGTTGAAGCAAAACTACATCCAATCCTGGCTCGATATGGGCACCATGGAAGGCCCGGATGGTCCCATCACCGCTGGAATCTGGGCGCGCGCGAACGGCAAATCGCTGGTCTTCTACCCGAAGGCTGAGTTTGATGCTGCCGGTTACACAGTCCCCGAAACCTGGGATGAGTTGATGGCGTTGACGGAACAGATCGCCTCCGATGGTGACACCCCCTGGTGTATCGGCATTGAATCTGGCGCTGCCACCGGCTGGGCCATGACCGACTGGATCGAAGATGTAATGCTGCGCACCACCTCGCTTGAGAACTATGACAAGTGGGTGGCCGGTGAACTGCCGTTCAATTCACCCGAAGTAAAGAATGCGCTTAGCTATATCACCGCCATCTGGTTCAATGATGCCTACGTCTTTGGCGGACGCGCTTCCATCCCCACAACCTTCTTTGGTGATGCTCCCGCCCCGATGTTCGATGCGCCTCCGAAGTGCTGGCTCCACCGCCAGGGTAACTTCATCACTTCCTTCTTCCCCGAAGGCAAAGTGGCTGGTGCGGACTATGACTTCTTCTATCTGCCTCCGATCGATCCGCAATATGGCAAGCCTGTCCTGGGCGCTGGCGATATCTACGCCATGTTCAATGACCGCCCTGAAGTCCGCGCTGTCATCCAATACTTCTCCACTGGCGATTCCGTCAAAGGTTGGATCGAAGCCGGCGGAGCGATCTCCCCGCACAATGACTCCAGCCTCGACTGGTATCAAGACCCCGTTACCCGCGGCGTGGCCGAGATCATCCTGAATGCAGATTCCTTCCGCTTCGATGCTTCTGACCTGATGCCCGGTGCTGTTGGCGCTGGCACCTTCTGGAAGTATATGACTGACTATGTCAGCGGCTCTGTGGATGAGGACACTGCCCTTGAGCAGATCGACGCTTCCTGGCCGAAATAGCTTTCGATGAGTTTGCGCAAGACCCTGTAAGATAAAAAAAGGAGCAGGAAGACCCCTGTTTTCCTGCTCCTTTGAACCTCGATAGGACTTGATTTAATCCCCTGGAGGTGTGACCATGAAAAATTCACAAGATAAGAGTTCAGGTACTACGGGTTTCCTAGGCGGATTGGTTGTAACCATGGGGCGGATACTCATTTCATTTTTTGTTCCGGTAATCACTTTCCTTGTGTTATGGCAGGTTTTTATTTTTCTGCGTGATAGCAGCGCCCCACAGATTGTGATTGTCCTGGTCGCCATCATTTGGGGAGTGGCCGGAGTGGCTATTCTTTATGTCGTATCCAACTGGTTTGTGGAACAGCTCCCAGGTCCATGGACGCGGCGTTTGCAGCCCTTTGTTTATATCGGCCCTGCGGTGGTCATCATGGGCTGGTATCTGGCCATCCCGGTTTTACGAACCCTGATCTTAAGTTTCAAGGATGAGATCGGCGCAACCTGGGTTGGATTCGATAATTATATTTTTGCGTTTACCGACCGCATCATGCTCGAAACATTTCGCAACAATTTGTTGTGGATGATCGTCGGCACCTCTTTCAGTGTGGGACTCGGCCTGCTGATCGCCGTGCTGGCAGACCGAAGTCGGTTTGAGGCGGTTTACAAATCCATAATTTTCATGCCCATGGCGATTTCCTTTGTCGGTGCGGGTGTGATTTGGAAATTCGTTTATACCTACAAGGGGGAAGGGGTCGGCATCGACGAGATCGGGTTGATCAATGCGATTGTGCTGGCGCTCGGTGGACAGTCCCAGCCCTGGCTAAGTTTGCCGCCCTGGAATAACTTTTTTTTGATCGTTATCATGGTCTGGCTGCAAACAGGTTTTGCCATGGTCGTTATCTCTTCCGCGATCAAGGGCATCCCGCTGGAATTGCTGGAAGCCGCCCGTATTGACGGCGCCACCGAAGTTCAGGCATTTTTCAAGATCACGATCCCCTACATCAAAGGCACGTTGATCACCGTCATCACCACCATTGTTATTTTCAGCTTGAAATTATTCGATATTGTGCGGGTGATGACCGGCGGCAATAACGGGACGAATGTGATTGCCAATGAGTTTTACTTGCAGCGTTTCACCTATGGAAATACAGGACGCGCATCCGCCATTGCCATTGTTTTGTTGATCGCGGTGATCCCGGTCATTGTTAACAACCTGCGCGAATTTAGCAAGGAACGGAGGGCGTTCTAATGGCTGCCAGTTATAAAAACCAAAAGATATATTCGAGCCTCGTTGTCAATGGGGTTCTCATCCTGATCTGTTTTCTTTGGTTGTTACCGACCCTGGGAGTGTTCATCACCTCCCTGCGTAACAGCCAGGATATTTTCACCTCCGGCTGGTGGACGGTGCTCCCGCACAAAGAGAATATGCAAACCGATGAGATCAAGGTGGATGCTTCGGTAAACGTCGATGAGCCGATGGAGATAGAAGGTGTCACGGCCACATTCGAGGAATTGCGCCAGGGTGTCACTTTGCCCGATGGCCGCATGTTGACCTGGTACGGCAACAAACGCACACGCACCATCATTGTGACGGAAGAGCAATGGGTGGGCTTTTTCTCCAAACCAATGACCCTCGATAACTATGTGGACGTGTTAACTGGAAAAGAGATCCGCTTTACCGACGCCAGCGGGAATGAGATCATCCGCAAAGGAAACAACCTGGGAAGCGCATTTCTCAACTCGATTGCGGTCGCGGTCCCAGCTACCATCATTCCCATTCTCATCGCTGCATTCGCCGCGTTTGGGTTTTCCTGGTTGAATTTCCCGGGGCGCGGATTGATCTTCACCATGGTTGTCGCCATTCTGGTTGTGCCTTTGCAAATTTCACTGGTGCCAATTTTGCAGGATTACACCAAGCTGAATTTGAACGGGACGTTCCTGGGGATTTGGCTGGCTCATACCGGCTTTGGCCTGCCGTTGGCTACCTACCTGTTATTCAATTACATGAGCACCCTGCCGCGTGACTTGCTCGAGGCGGCCTATATGGACGGGGCTTCCAATTTCACGATTTTCACGCGGCTGATCCTGCCGCTCTCCGTGCCCGCTTTGGCATCCTTTGCCATTTTCCAATTCCTGTGGGTGTGGAATGATTATCTGATCGCCCTCGTCTTTTTGGGAGATAAAAGCCGCGTGGTGACCTACGCGCTGGCATCTATCGTTGGTGAAAAGGGACAGGACTGGCACCTGCTTACCTCCGGCGCGTTCGTCAGCATGTTATTGCCGCTCGCGGTATTCTTTGCCCTGCAACGCTTCTTCGTACGCGGGTTGCTTGCAGGCTCAGTCAAAGGCTAAGGAGATAAATGGACTGGGCAACAGCCCAGTCCATTTTTTATTTATGACAACGTTAAATTTTCCGAAGGATTTTGTCTGGGGAGTGGCGGCCTCGGCATATCAAATTGAAGGCGCGTGGAACGAAGATGGCCGCGGTGAAAGCATCTGGGACCGCTTCGCTCACACACCGTATCACATCCAAACGGGTGAGAATGCCGACCGGGCATGTGACCATTACCATCGTATGCCTGAAGATGTGGCGCTCTTCAAACAATTCGGTTTTCCCTATTATCGCTTTGCCATTTCATGGTCGCGTGTGGTGCCTACGGGAGAGGGCAAGGCTAACAAAAAGGGACTCGATTTCTACGACCGCCTCGTGGATGAATTGCTCAAGGCTGGCATTCAACCCAAGACCACTTTATATCATTGGGATTTACCCCAAAACCTGCAAGACAAGGGTGGATGGCCGGAACGCGATACCGCGGACCGCTTTGCCGAATACGCCCGCTTCGTTTTTGACCGTTTGGGGGATCGCGTCCGACTTTGGTCCACTCACAACGAGCCCTGGGTGGCGGCATTTCTCGGCTATGCCACGGGAGTCCATGCCCCCGGCATTTGTGACTATTCCCAGGCATATCAGGCCGCGCAT
>JACPVB010000229.1 GCA_016191985.1 Chloroflexota bacterium
AAGGTGATGAAGCCAAGGCAACGGAAACGATACTTGCGAAGTTGTTGAAGAAATAAGACTGGCATGTCGTTGCGACGAGCCTCAAACGGCGAGGGCGTTCGTCCTGAGAGACTGTTTCTTAAGTACACGGAATGGACGGACGCTTCGCGCACGGTCAAATACGGATTTTTAAAAAGGTTTTCCGTGAAAATCTGTGAAACTTGTACTGAGCCTGCCGAAGTATCCGTGAAGTCCGTGTCCTAAAAAGGCAGTTAAGAAACACTTTCTGACGAAGTAATCTCCTATCATGTGGAGATTGCTCACCGCACTCCCGAAAAAGCACACCGCACTGGCGTACGGCGCAAGTGTTGGGACGATGTGGCGTACGGCGCAAATTTTGAGCAAAAGCAAGAGCGCCCTCGCAACGACATAAGGATAGGTGAAACCATGAAAATCCTCATCATTGGCGGCACACGTTTTCTTGGGCGGCATCTCGTCAGCTCCGCCCGCGCCCGTGGACATCAAGTCACACTCTTCAACCGCGGCATGACCAATCCCGAGCTTTTTCGAAATGTGGAAAAAATTCAGGGAGACCGTGAAAAGGACTTGGATCAGTTATCGGGCGACGGCCTCTCGAAAGAGCATCGGAACGATGCGAGCGCGTCGAAGCGACAGTGGGATGCGGTCATTGATACCTGTGGGTATTTTCCACGCATCGTCCGCATGTCTGCCGAGGCGTTGAAGGATAAAGTCGAGCAGTACGTTTTTATTTCCAGCATTTCGGCATACGCCGACTTTAAAAAAATCGGCATCAACGAAAGCGACCCGCTTGGCAAAATTGAGGACGAAACGATGGAAGAGATCACGGGCGAGTCGTATGGCCCGTTGAAAGCCCTGTGCGAAAAAACCGTGCAGGATGTTTTTGGAATTAACTCCCTCATCATTCGCCCCGGCCTCATCGTCGGTCCGCACGACCCAACCGACCGCTTCACCTATTGGCCTGTGCGCATTGCGCGCGGCGGCGATGTGCTTGCGCCCGACAGCCCCAACGCGCTCACGCAGATCATCGATGTGCGCGACCTTTCGGATTTCATGATTAAATTGATCGAACAAAATGTATCCGGTGTGTTCAATGTCACTGGCGAGCCGTTGCTGCTTGGAACTTTATTTGAAACCTGCAAGCAAATCAGCGGCAGTGACGCGAATTTCAAATGGGCTTCGGTTGAATTTCTCAATGAAAATAACGTCGCGCCGTGGAGCGACATGCCTGCCTGGCTTCCAGACACCGATGAAGAAAAAGGCTTCGCGCGCGTGGATGTCTCCAAGGCCATGCACGCGGGCCTTGTCATCTCCCCGCTGGCCGAGACCGTCAAAGATACACTCACATGGGCATCCGAACTTCCCTCCGAACATGAATGGAAAGCGGGGCTGACTTCTGAGAGAGAGGCGGAATTGCTTCGATTGATGCGTGAGAAATAATGGTAATGATTTTTGATGAGGAGAACGTTATGCATATTAACGAACCCCGCCAGCAGCTCGATCACATGCTGCGCCAGACGCGCATGAACCTGGTCAACTTCAGCCAGATGGCGGATACCAAGGCTCATATCCTGCTCAGTCTTTCGTCTGTGTTGTTGTCGCTCTCCATCACCCAAGTCTCTGACCCGCGTTTTACGCTCACCATTGTCGGGTTGGATGTATTCCTGCTCATCACAATCTTTTTTGCCCTGTTGACTGTCATCGGAAAAGTAAAAGTTGTTGGTCGAAAAAAACACTCCATCCGCGACATCGATTACAGCCCGCTCTTCTTCGGCAATTATGGCGACGTTCCCTATGAAGAATATGCAAAAAACTTTGAGGAAACCATGAACAGCCCGGACCTCACCTATGAGATCATGGTAAAGGATATTTATTATGCGGGAGTTTATTTGATCAGAACAAAATATAAATATATCCGCCTGGCCTACCTGTACTTTTTTATGGGCCTGATCATCAGCGTTTTAATTTACTTCATCCAAAATCTACTGTGAACATGTTCAATAAAATCCTCATTGCCAACCGCGGCGAGATCGCCATCCGAATTATTCGCGCCTGCCGTGAACTTGGTATAAAAACCGTAGCCGTGTATTCATCCGCCGACCAGCACGCGCAGCACGTTCAACTTGCGGATGAATCCATTTTGCTTGGTGATGCCGCGCCGAAAGAATCCTATTTGAATGTGGATAAACTCATCGCTGCGGCGATTCAGACTCAAGCAGATGCCATCCACCCCGGCTATGGATTCCTTTCAGAGAACGCCTCCTTCGCAGGGACAGTTGCTTCCGCCGGCCTGACATTTATCGGCCCCTCGGCAGACTCCATCCGCGCGATGGGTGATAAAGCCGAATCGAAAATAAGGATGAAGCAGGCGGGCGTGCCCACCGTCCCTGGCTTTGAAGGCTTGGAATCGGATGATGATTTCAAAAAAGCCGCAAAGGAAATTGGCTATCCCGTTCTCGTGAAAGCGGCGGCAGGCGGCGGCGGCAAGGGGATGCGCGTGGTCAACGCAGAAGGCGAATTGAGCGAAGCCATCGAGTCCGCAAGGCGCGAGTCCCTGAATTCCTTCGGCGACGAAAGATTGCTGATCGAAAAATATCTGGCAGACGCGCATCACATCGAGTTTCAGGTCTTTGGGGATCGACACGGAAATTTAATCCATCTTTTCGAACGCGAGTGTTCGGTCCAACGCCGCCATCAAAAAATAATCGAAGAGACTCCCTCGCCCTTGCTCACGCCAGAAATCCGCGCAAAGATGGGCGAAGCCGCCGTTGCCGCCGCGAAAGCCGTTGACTATTACAACGCTGGGACCATTGAGTTTATCTTTGACCCACTACTTTCCACCCTTCCACAAGGCTCTGGGCAGGCTTTTTACTTTCTGGAGATGAATACAAGGCTACAGGTCGAGCATCCCATCACCGAACTCGTCACAGGCATCGACCTTGTCCAATGGCAGATCCGTATCGCGGCGGGAGAGAAATTCCCCTTTGCCCAAAGCGACTTCCACCAGCACGGGCACGCCATCGAGTGCCGCGTCTACGCCGAAGACCCCGCCCATGGATTTTTACCCAGCACGGGCGAACTGCTGCAATTTATCGAACCGCGCGGCCCGGGCGTCCGCGTGGATTCAGGTTTCAGTATTGGTAGTGACGTGACTCACTTCTACGATCCGTTGCTGGCAAAATTAATCGTCCATGCCGAAAACCGGGAGGCGGCAATCAAGCGGATGCAAACCGCCTTGAGCGAGTTCATCATCCATGGCGTGATCACGAATATCGATTTCATGCAGGCCGTTTTGAAACACGAAGATTTTGCGAACGGCAAAATATCCACCCGGTGGGTGGAAAAAACTCTGGAGTCAAACAGCTTGCTGTTTGGAATCGATCAGCAAGCTGACCGATTCCAAAGTTTAATTGCCGCCGCTCTTGCGGATGTGGTCTTTGCGGGAGGGAAAGCACAGCCCGCTGTTTCCAATGAGACCGACCCCTTCAGCCCGTGGAGGCAGGCAAACAATTATCGGGTTAGTGAAAAATGAATAAAAAATTCCTTTTGGGTGCATTTTTTATTGCTGCGTTTGCTGGTTTATATTTCGCAATTTTGCAGGTATGGCCCATTGTTGGAATTGACTGGAAGGAAACGTTTTATCCCGCGGCCCGAACCGCTCTGGAAGGTAAAAACCCATACCTTGTGCCGACCTTTCGGAATGTCCCGTGGACTATTCTTTTCGTGCTTCCCTTTGCGTTGTTCTCTGAAACGGTTGGCGGCATTCTGTTCTTTATTGCATCCCTCGGGCTTTATGCATGGTCTGCGTATCGGCTGAAAGCCAGCCGCATGGCCCTGGTGGTTTTCCTTCTTTCGCCTCCCGTTGTATACGGCCTGAGAATGTTGAACGTGGATATTTTTGTGTTGATCGGCTTTATCCTGCCCGCGCAAATTGGATTATTTTTTGTATTAATAAAACCGCAAATGGGAATAGCGATGATCCCCTATTGGCTGGTGAAAACATACAAACAGGGAGGGTTAAAACAGGTGTTTCAAACATTTATGCCGGTCACGATTGCATTGATTTTGTCCTTTTTATTTTTTGGAAACTGGCTATCCGGCAAACAGGCTGATCTCCTGGTTTCTTTTTGGAATGCCAGTCTATGGCCCTGGGCGGTTCCAATTGGAGTTGTTTTGCTGGCGCTTGCCCTGCGGGATTTGCGCGAGGATTTTGCGATGGCGGCATCGCCATTTTTATCCCCTTATCTGGCTTATCATTCATGGGTCAGTGTTTTGGCTGGATTAATTCGGCATGATTTTGAATTTGTTATGGCAGTTGGAGCGATGTGGTTTGTAGCGATGATTAAAGCGTTGGGTTTTGCGTAAGGGTAAACTTATAAAATAATGAAAATAACCTTTGACACACAAACACTTGAAATCAACCCTTCAGATGAGGATTACATTGCCGTGATGGACGGTAAAAAGATTCTCGTCGAAATCATCCGCGTGGATGCGGGGCAGGGACGCATGGATTTGCGCTTTACAGAGCTTTCGGAATCCGACCCCGTCCGCGAGCCTGTTTCAAAGTCTGTTTATGTTTCTTCGGATATGGCGAAGCGCTGGGTAACGATTGACGGGTGCACCATGATGTTGAAGAAAACATCGGGAGCGAAACAAGGCGTCCGCCATGATTATGCCGGGGGACTGATCGCCCCCATGCCAGGTCAGGTGCGAAGCGTTGCCGTGGGCGTAGGAGATGTCGTTAAGAAAGGTCAAACTCTTTTAACGATGGAAGCCATGAAGATGGAAATCCGCATCCAGGCCTTGAAGGATGGCAGGGTGACGGCTTTGCACGTGGCGCAGGGACAGACGGTGGAGCGCGAACAAATTTTGATCGAAGTGGAGGATTAGATGGCTGGAAAATATTTCAATGAATTGGAAGTTGGGATGAAGTTCAAACATGGCG
>JACPVB010000244.1 GCA_016191985.1 Chloroflexota bacterium
GGTGCTTTCCTTGCGGCGGCCAATGCCTTCATAATATTGAGCCATATTTCACTTACCTCTTTATTCCAAAACTTGCGGGTTTTGCACCGCGTGCGGATGTTCGGGACCCGCGTAGATCTTCAGGCGCTTGAGCACGGCGCGTCCCATGCGGTTGTGCGGCAACATGCCCCATACCGCATCGCGCAAAGCGCGGTCGGGATAGGTGGCGAGCTGGTCGCGAAGCGAGATGGTCTTCAATCCACCGGGATAACCCGAATGGCTGTAGTACATCTTTGATTCAAGTTTGGAGTGGGTCTTCGTACCGGTCACCGACACGCGTTCGGCGTTGACCACCACCACAAAATCACCCATTTCCACGCCGGGCGTGAAGGAGGGTTTGTGCTTTCCAAGCAGAACATGCGCCACGCGCGCAGCCAAACGGCCAAGCGTCTGCCCTTCCGCATTAATTACAACCCAGTTGCGCTGAATTTCAGCGGCTTTCGGATAGTACGTCTTCTGTTGCACTTTCGTCTCTCCGTTTCCTTATATCATTTCAAAATGATCCATAATTTACTTCAGTCAGTGTCAACCCATGTGATGGAGCCAGCCCAGCGAGAAGTTTTCCCTGCTTTTGCAAAGCATGTTGGACTTCTTCGACCGAACTTTTTCCCTGGGCGAGCGACACCTGCACAAATACCAATCTTCTCACCATGCGATATAAAAACGCATCCGCCCGGACTTCAAACTGCCACTCACCATCCGGCATTTTTCTCCACTCGGTCTTTGTCACCGTCCGCACCGTCGTCCCTTTGGGGGTTGTCGGTGAACCGAAGGCGGCAAAATCATGTGTGCCGAGGAAGATGCCTGCGTTCTGTTTGAGGGCATTTCCATCCACGGGCGGCCAGACCCGCCATGTGTACCGTTCGCGTAACGGGTCGCGGATCGGTTCGCAAAACAGTCTGTAGCAGTACATCCGCGAAATCGCATCGAAGCGCGGATGAAAGTCTGCCGGGGCTGGGGTCAGGCTTTTTATTGCAAGGTCAGGCGGAAGGTCCGCGTTGAGCGCCTTTAGTAGTTTGTCTACTGTGTGCGCCCATTCAAAATCGAACGCGGCCACCTGTCCTGTGGCATGAACTCCCGTGTCTGTCCTGCCAGCCATAATGACGGACCTTCCAGACCAGCCGAGATTGCGAAGGGCTTTTTCAAACTCGCCCTGCACCGTTCGGGAGTTCGCCTGCCGCTGGCTGCCGGTAAACCCGGAGCCATCATAAGCAAGGATCACTTGGTAACGTGCCATATAGCGATTAGCCTTTAGCAATTAGCTTTTGGCCGAACGCCAGATGTTTCTAACTACTCTTCCACCAACTCGAGGACCACCATTTCGGCAGAGTCGCCCATGCGGGGTCCAAGTTTCGTCACACGGGTGTAACCACCATTGCGGCTTGAAAAGCGGGGCGCGATTTCGTCAAACAGGCGTTTGATGATCTGGTTGTCGCCCAGTTTGGAAATGGCGAGGCGGCGGGCGTTAACTTTTTGATCTGCCGTGCCGCTTTCGCTGTTCTTTGCAAGGGTGATCAAACGTTCCGCATCGCCGCGAATTGCGGCGGCCTTGGCTTTGGTGGTCTGAATCCGCTCGTGTGTAAATAATTGTTTGATCAGGTTGCGGCGCAGAGCAATACGTGAACTCGTCGTGCGTCCCAATCGATAACCAGCTACTTGATGTCGCATCTTCTTAACTCTCCGAGGATGAATCGTTTTTCATGAAGCCCTTCTCACGCATTTTATCGCGAAGCTCGTCGAGACTCTTCTCGCCAAAATTGCGGATGGACATGACCGCAGTCTCGCCTTTTTCAAGAAGGTCAAGCACATCACCCACCGTGGTGATGCCGGTGCGCTTCAAGGAGTTGAAGACACGCACGGAAAGGTCCAGGGCTTCCACTGGCGTCTCCGCCAGTTCACTGCTCAAACGGCTTCCGGAGGATTCGCGTTCGACTGCCACCGTCAACATCTCTTCGTTGATGCCTGCAACATAGCGCAGGTGATCGATGAGAATGCGGGCCGAGGAGCTGAGCGCGCGTTCCGGCGAAATGGTGCCGTCTGTCCAAATTTCCAAAATCAATTTATCGTAGTTGGTGCTCTGACCCACACGGGCGGAAGCCACCTCCCAATTGACACGCTTGACCGGGCTGAAGATCGCATCCACCGGCAGTTCGCCAATGGGCATATGCCCTGCGCGTTCATTGGCTGGAGAGTAGCCGCGGCCACGTTCCACTACGAATTCGATATCGTGCTTGGCTTTCGCGCCGTCCACAGTGAAGAGGTATGTGTCTGGGTTGACGATCTCGATCTCGGCGGGAGTAATGATGTCCGCCGCAGTGACCGTTCCCTCGCCACGCACTTCGAGCTGCATCCGGGCGCTGTCCACGCCATCCATTTTGATGCGGATCTGTTTAACCTGCAGCATGACCTGGATGACATCCTCGCGTACGCCGGGGATGTCGCTGAATTCATGCAGCACATCCGAGAAGCGCACGGAGGTAATTGCTGTTCCCTCCAGAGAGGAGAGCAACACGCGGCGCAGGGCATTGCCCAACGTCACACCGTAGCCGCCCTCTAGCGGGCTGATTGTGAATTTGCCATAATTACGAGCTTCTGCTTCGCGCTCGATTTTTGGCATAACCATGTTCGTAATGATACCCGTCACGGTTCACCTTGTCCCTTTTGATAATGCGTCGGGTCGTGTACCAGCTTTACGGTCCGACCCGAGGCGCAACTGGAGGAATTAACGTCTGGAGTAGTATTCGACGATCAGTTGTTCGTCGAGACTTCCATCAATCTCGGCACGTTCCGGCATACGAGCCACGGAACCAGTCATGGATTTAACATCACGGCTGAGCCAGCTCGGAGCGTTGCGTTTTTCAGCGAAAACATTCAACTCTTTGAAGTAGTTTAATTTGCTGGAGCCTTCGCGCACACTGACAACATCGCCTTCACTCAGGAGCATGGAAGGTACGTCGGTGCGGCGTCCGTTCACCGTGAAGTGACCGTGGGTCACAAGCAGGCGGGCCTGGGAGCGGCTGGATGCAAAGCCAAGGCGGAAGATCACATTATCGAGGCGGGACTCAAGGATTTGAAGTAATTCCAAACCGGTGAGACCGCGGCCAGTGATCGCCGTATCATAGTAGCGGCGGAACTGGCGTTCCAGCACACCGTAGATGCGGCGGGCCTTCTGCTTGGCGCGCAACTGTCGGGCAAAGTCGGAGGCGCGCCCCGTACCCATGCCTTTACCGCCGCCGCGTCCTGCGGTGCGGCCATGCTGGCCGGGAGCGAAGCTGCGCTTGTCGAAGGAGCATTTTGGTGTAAAGCAGCGCTCGCCTTTGAGGAACAATTTTTCGCCCTCGCGGCGGCAAAGTTTACAAACCGGACTTAATGATTTAGCCATATATCAAGAACCTCACCTGTTACACGCGTCGCTTTTTCGGGGGACGGCAGCCGTTATGCGGCACCGGCGTAATATCTGAAATGGAGCGAACTTTTAAACCCATGGACTGGACAGCACGGATGGCGTTTTCGCGGCCAGGTCCGGGGCCTTTTACGAAAAGGTCCACTTCCTGCAAACCGAGCTGCTGGGCGGCCTTCAAAGCCTGTTCAGCGGCAAGGCGCGCGGCGAAGGGGGTGCTTTTGCGTGAGCCTTTGAAACCAGCGGAGCCAGCGGAACCCCAAGCAACCGTGTTGCCTTCGGTGTCTGTAACAGTCACAATGGTATTGTTAAAGGAAGCAAAGATGTGCACCTGTCCGGAGGACAGGGTGCGCTTCCCTTTTTTCGCGCCAGCGGCGCGGCGGGTGGAACGAACACTCTGAGCCATTTTTTCTATTTACCTTTCGGACAGGATTACTTCTTGGCGCCCTTGCGACGACCACGACCTGCAACCGTTTTCTTTGTGCCTTTACGGGTGCGCGCATTTGTCTTTGTACGCTGGCCGTGAACGGGCAGGTTGCGGCGGTGGCGCAAGCCACGATACGAGCCGATTTCGATCAGGCGCTTGATGTTCATTTGAACTTCACGACGCAGGTCGCCTTCGACTTTGAAATTTTTGGAAATAACTTCGCGAATCGCGGAAACTTCCGCTTCGCTTAAATCCTTCACGCGCGTATCAGGGTTGACTTTGGTCTGAGCCAAAATCTTCTGAGCGCGGGTTGGGCCGATACCAAAAAGGTAGGTCAGTCCAACTTCAACCCGCTTGTTGCGGGGCAGGTCAACACCTTCAATTCTCGCCATAAGTCACCACACTACCCCTGTCTTTGTTTATGTTTTGGATTTTCGCAAATGATGTAAACAATACCCTTGCGCCGAATAATGCGGCACTTGGCACAACGCTTGCGAATGGAGGGCGAAACTTTCATGAAAAATCTCCTTACTTGCGGCTGTTCATTTGACAGCCAAAGGTCTAATTATACTGTTTGTTTTACAAATCGTCCATATTTTACGGTTGTCTGTGATGGTTATGGTTACAAGACAGTCAGGATGAGGGGGTCTCCTTCGGTGACGGCAATCGTATGTTCAAAATGCGCCGTCAAAGACCCATCAGCAGACACAACCGTCCACTTATCCGGGAGGACGCGGGTTTCGTGCGTCCCTATGAGTACCATTGGCTCCAAGGCGATGGTTATGCCCGGACGGAGCAACATGCCGGTTCCTGCCAGGCCGATATTTGGCACCTGCGGACCTTCATGCATTTCCTTCCCGACGCCATGCCCCGTATATTCACGGGTGACATGAAAACCATTGCCTTCCACATATTTCTGTATCGCCGCTGAAATATCGCCTGTGCGTTTGCCTTTGCGCATATTTTCAATGCCAGCAAACAACGCACCTTCGGTGACTTCGAGCAGTTTCGCCGCCTCGGGAGAGACCTCCCCTACTCCGGCAGTGAAAGCGGAATCGGCGACAAAACCTTCAAAGATGGTCCCGCAGTCTATTGAGACAATATCCCCTTCCTTCAGCTTGCGCTTCGGGTGGGGAATCCCATGCACCATTTCGTCATTGATGGAGACCGTGATGGATGCAGGGAACGGCGGGCGGCCATATCCTTTGAATGGCGATACACATCCGTATGACTTCAGCACTTCCTCAGCAGCCGCGTTGAGGTCCGCTGTTGTCACACCTGGTTGTAAATGTTCTTTTACGTTCGCCAGAACTGCAGCGTTGATGTGCCCTGCTTCTCGCATAACTTTGAGTTGCGCGGGGGTTTTGATGTTGATCTGGCGTTCCCAACTCATATTATTAAACCTACTTTTCAACAGAGCCTGTTGTTTGCTCCGCGTACTCACAATTATTATTTCTTCAATGCTACGAGCAGTTCTTTTGTTACCTGCTCAACAGTTTGCATTCCATCAATCTCGACCAGCTTGCCGTCTTTTCGATAGTACTCGACCAAAGGAATGGTCTGCTCAAGATAAACGTGGATTCGTTTTGTGACCGTTTCTATCTTATCATCATCACGCTGGTACAACTCGGAGCCATCTATATCGCACACACCAGCCTTTTTCGGCGGGCTGAATTTTTGATGGTAGATGTGCCCCTCTGCACGGCATGTCCAACGTCCGCTGACACGTTCGATGAGAACGGACTCATCGCCCGTGATGTATGGAACCACATCTACGTGACTGCCGAATTCAGACAACATTGTTTCGAGCGCGTCGGCCTGGGCCGGGGTGCGGGGAAATCCGTCCAGGATCGCACCAGCTTCACAGTCTGGGCGGGAGATGCGGTCTCGAATCATGCTGATGGTCACACCGTCCGGCACCAGCTCGCCTTTATCCATGAAGGATTTGGCGAGCTTGCCGAGTTCTGTTTGATTTTTAAGGTTCTCGCGAAAGAGATCACCTGAGGAAACATGCGCGAGTTTTGTCGTTTCGGCCAAAATTTTGGCCTGGGTTCCTTTACCAACACCGGGGGGACCGAGCAGGACGATAAAGGTCGCCATAAGACTCCTTAGCGGACGAGCAATGAATCTTGATAGCCGTGGAGCTTTAGTTCGGCATCAATGTTTTGGAAAGTGTCACGTACCACGCCGACTACGATGAGCAAACCTGAAGATGATACCAGGAAGATGCCAGTCTGCGAACTTGCCGCAGACAGGCCAAACGCGCTCAATAATAGTCCGAGCAGGAATGGCATGATGGCGACAACGCCGAGGAACACGGCACCAACCAGAGTGATGCGTCTCTGAACCGTGCTTAAATATTTTTGAGTTGGGGCACCGGTATGCACTCCGGGGACGGTCGCGCCGACTTTCTTCAGGTTGTCTCCGTAATTCTGCTGGTCGAACAAGACCGAGGTGTAGAAGAAGGTGAAAATGACAACCATGAAAAAGTAAAGCGTCCAGTAACCCCAGTTGCTTGTACCGGTGGCGCCAAAGAAGTTTTGAACTCCAGCAAAAAATTCAGCGACAGCCTGGTTTTCACTTTGTGTGAAATAGCTGGCTACAATGGTTGGAAATTGCAAAATGGCGCTTGCAAAGATCAACGGGATCATGCCGGAGAGGTTTACCATCAAAGGCAGGGTGCCCTTAACCGGCATGGACATGCGATTGCCCATGCGTCGTCCAGGGTACATGACTGGCACATTGCGGCGTCCCTGCTGGACGTAGACGATTGCAAACACTGTGAAAACAATGACTACAATGGTGAGTATAAGCATGACCCAGCGCGTCTGTTCATCGGCAAGCAGTGACGCAAGATTGGAAGGCAATTGCGAAACGATACCTGCAAAGATGACGAGGGAAAGTCCTTGCCCGCGAATGCCATATTCGGAGATCAATTCACCCAGCCAAATGGCAAACATGGTACCGGCTGTCATGGCAAGCAGGACGGTTGTGGATTGCAGCCACGTATCTGCCGCAAAGCCAAAGGGGAGGATTTTCTCCCCAATTGCCTGAAGTGAAAGGGAATTAAAAATGTTGATCTGCCCGATTGCGGAAAGCGCGGCCATCGGCACGGCAAGGTAATACGTCCACTTTTCCTGCCAACGGCGTCCTTCACGGGGGTCCTCCTGCATTCTGCGCTGCAAGGAGGGAATGATCGGAATTAACAGTTGCAGAATAATCTGGGCGGTGATGTACGGATACACACCCATGGATAACAAAGAGAAATTTGAAACCGTGCCACCTGAAAGTAAATCAAGGAAGCCCAGGAAATTTCCCTGGCCCGAAGCCGAGTTGCGGAAAGCGGCAAGTATTTCAAAGTTCACACCTGGCGCGGGTACATTGGCCGCAAGTCTGTAAATCGCCAAAATAACGAAGGTGATGATCAGTTTGCGGCGAATGTCTTCCGACTTCCAGAGGTAACGCCAGCCTGAAAAGGTGGTCTTCATGCAAAGTATCCTTTATTAAGGGTTAGGCGATCAATTCAACAGTGCCGCCAGCCTTTTCGATCTTGGCTTTGGCGCCAGCACTGACGCGATGTACGCGAATCTTGAGGGCTACGGTAATCTCTCCGCGGCCCAGAACAACTGTCGGGTTGCGTGAATCGCGCAGGAGATGAGCTTTTTCGAGGGCTTCCGGTGTCACTTCCTCATTGGCTTTGAAAGCCTGAGAGAGTTGATCCAGATTCACTTCGTTGAAGAATACCTGATTGGGGGGAGTAAATCCTTCACCACGAATGAACGGCAGGCGGCGGAAGAAAGGCAGGTTGCCGCCCTGGCGATAAGCATGGCCGCCTTCACCGGAGCGTGCGCCTGCGCCTTTGGTACCGCGGCCGGCAGTTTTACCCTGCCCCGCCGAGATGCCACGGCCCACACGCTTTCTATTCTTTTTAGACCCAACGTTGGGTACGAGATCGTGTAGCTTCATAATAAATACCTACTCTTCGATCTTGAGCAAATGGATGATTTTGTTCAACATGCCGCGCAATGCGGGCGTATCCTTGTGCTCAACAGTTTGATGTAAACGGCGCAAACCAAGTGCTTTGACGGTGGCCTTTTGGTCTTTGGGAAAACCAATGTCACTCTTGACCCAGGTCACACGCAGGGTTTTGCCGGAAGTTTCTTTCTTAGGCATGTTGCTTCCTCCGCTCCCAGAACGGGACTAATTCTTCCGCCCGTTTGCCACGGCGAGCGGCTTCAAGGGCTGGTGAGCGCAGGCCGTCCAAAGCATCGAAGGTCGCCATCACCACATTGAGAACGTTCGCGCTTCCCATGGATTTGGTGAGAATGTCACGCACGCCGGCCACTTCCAACACGGCGCGCACGCCACCAGCGGCGATAACGCCAGTCCCTGCGGACGCGGGCTTTAGGAATACTTTGGCTCCTGCCACCTTTCCGAGGGATTCATGCGGGATGGTCGTGCCAGCAACGTTCACGACACGCAAATCCTTGCGGGCGCGCTCGGAAGCCTTACGCATCGCATCGGGGACGGCGTTCGCCTTGCCAACGCCCATGCCAATGGTGCCTTTCTTATCTCCGACGACAACCGTCACACGGAAGCGGAAGCGGCGACCACCTTTGACAACTTTTGCAACACGGGCAATTTCGATCACGCGTTCTTCAAAGGCGTCCTGCGTTTCATACTGTTGCTTTTCAGTAAATTGATTTTCTGCCATATCTTTCTCCATGCAGTAACGAAACTAGTTCGTTACAGAACATTTTAGAATTGCAAGCCACCTTCGCGCGCGCCATCGGCCAATGCCTTAACCCGCCCGACATAACGAAAACCGCCGCGATCAAACACAACAGAGGAAATTCCCTTGGATTTGGCGCGCTCTGCAACTGCCTGGCCAATAGCCTTGGCCTGCTCGGTTTTCTTCATACCCTTCATTTTCTCACGCAGGTCCTTGTCCACTGTAGAGGCTGAAACCAGAGTATTTCCCTGGATATCATCAATGATCTGGGCATAGATCCCGCTGAGACTCTTGAACACATTCAAGCGTGGACGGCCCAGCGTGCCAGAAACATGCTTGCGAACGCGCGTATGGCGGCGCTCACGAGCGAGAGAACGATTCTTGTTAGCCATGGGTTACTTGGCTCCTTTCCCGGCCTTGCCAGCTTTGCGGCGAACACGCTCGCCAAGATAGCGCAAACCTTTACCGTGGTACGGCTCAGGCGGACGTACTTCGCGAATATTCGCCGCCACCTGACCAACCAGTTCCTTATCAAAACCCGTCACCTTGATCTGGCGGGTCTTCGCATCTGTTTCAAATGACACCCCCGCCGGTGGATCCATCTTGACCGGGTGTGAATAACCGACAAACAGGGCAAGTTTCTTTCCATCCATTTCGGCGCGGTATCCCACGCCCTCCACTTCCAGAACCACTTCAAAACCCTTGCTAACGCCGTGGATCATATTTGCAAGCACAGCGCGCGTAGTGCCATGCAGGGCACGTTCCGCGGGATCTTCGGAATTGCGGGTGATATTCAACTGATTATTTTCCATTTTGATACCGATCAATTTGGAAAATTCACGCTGCAACTCACCTTTCGGACCCTTTACGCGAACCTTGGAGCCATTCAGCTCCACCTGCAC
>JACPVB010000245.1 GCA_016191985.1 Chloroflexota bacterium
GCCTCCAAGACTCGCATTCGAAATTATTAAGTCAATAATAATAATGCTAATAGTTTGAATTATCTTGCCGTTTTTTAAGAAATATTGACTTTGTGGTCTGATAAAACTTGACTTTCCTACGTTTATTAAATGCTCTGCCTCAACCCTCCAAAAAAACGTTAAGGCTGAGAACGTCTCTAAGTAAATGACTGCCACTGCGAGAAATGTAATTGGTGTAGCCCAAGAAGCATTATTTGAGATAATAATTGCTCCAGCGGTAAATCTAAAGACTGTACTAAGCGATAATATACTTAGCACGATTAGGGGGTGCTTTTGGATAATGGGTTTCCCCCAAAACATATAAAGCCCTTGGTGAAAAAGTATTAAGCTAAATAAAATAATTATTATGCTTCCACCAAGAAGATGCCCAAGTGAAAAAGCAAAAATTAGCCTTAGTATAATGTTGATTTTGGCGGATTTTACACTTATATATCCTGAAGACACAGCCCTTTTAGAATTGAGAGGTAGTTTTTTGTCGCGTTCAATATCATATATGTCATCCCAGAGTAGTTTTGCTTGCTGTAAAACAACTTCTTCAACAATAAAAAACAATAATCCGAAAGTGAGTAATTTACACCATGTGGGAATTGCGATTAAGTTAATGTTATTTGCTATAAATAAGCGATTTAAGAAAGTTGGGGCAACATAGATTCCATTGTTTAGGATAAAAAAACCGAAGAGAAATCCGTACCAAAAATGCAGCCCTTTAGCAAATAAATCCCACGGTCGAGGAATCAGAGTGTGAAGCACAAAAGAATAAACGGTTTTCAAATAGTTTTTTTGAGATGTCATAATAGAAAGATTTATCAAGTTGAAGAATATTTTGCAATATCAGATTCAAGCAGTTTTATTATACTATTGCTAATCGCATGTCTATGACAAACTAAACAGTATAGCTAAAAAGGGCGATACCTTCCTCGAAACAGAACCAACTCCCCCGTTGCATGAAGCGCAAACGCCCATCGTCTTTCCATCAGTTATAATCCCCCGCACCAAAAACTGAATACTGATCACTGGTTACTGAAAACTATGTCTTCAACTTTCCAATCCATCATCCTCAAACTCCAATCCTTCTGATCTGACCACGGAGGTCTCATCACCCAACCCTACTACACCCAGGTCGGCGCAGGGACGATGAATCCTGTCACCTTTAGCGGAGTCGTGACAAGACATGTATTCAAGTTTTTCCCTGCTCCCAGGCAGAGTCCACGCATGTTCACTTGAGATATCCCCCAAAATCTTACACATCTCTTATGCCGCGCTGACAGTTCGTCGATGCGGCTTTTGTTATAATGCCTGCATGTAAAATTGCAGAGACACAGCAGGACAATTTTTTGTCAAAGCCGTAAACCGACTTGCTGTGTCCCTGCGGAGGATATTTAACTATGATGAGATTTGATAGATTTACCGAGAGAGCACAGGAAGCCGCACAGCGCGCAGCGGAGATCATTCAGCGCTACGGCCACAACCAGATCGATACCGAGCACATCCTGCTGGCGCTGATCGAACAGCCCGGCGGTGTCATTCCCCAAATCCTTGAAAAATTAAGCGTCAGCGCCGAGGCACTCACTGAGAGACTCGATGCGACTCTGCGCGCCAGCCCGAAGGCGAATATTTTCGGCGGCGGCGCGGGGCAAATTTTCATTACGCCTCGCGTCAAGCGGATCATTGATCTGGCAAATGAAGAGGCGAATCGTCTGAAAGATGAGTACATTTCCACAGAGCACATCTTTTTGGCGATCCTCACCGAGCGCAACACACCCGCCGCCCGCATTTTAGAATCCGCCGGGCTGACGCGTGACCGTGTCTACGATGCCATTCAAGACCTGCGCGGCGGACAGCGCGTGACCGACCCGCAAGCCGAGACCAAATACCGCACCCTTGAAAAATACTCACGTGACCTGACCCAATTGGCACGCGAAGGCAAGCTCGACCCCGTCATTGGCCGTGATAAGGAAATTTTACGGCTTATCCAGATCCTCTCCCGCCGCACCAAGAACAACCCAGTTCTGATCGGTGAAGCGGGCGTAGGCAAGACCGCCATTGCGGAGGGTCTCGCACAGAAGATCGCCACCAACGATATTCCCGAAATCCTTTCAGGCAAAAGAGTTGTTGCGCTTGACCTCGGCGCAATGATCGCAGGCTCCCGCTTCCGCGGTGAATTTGAGGAACGCCTTAAAGCCATCATGGATGAAGTGCAGCGCGCGAAGGGCGATGTCATTTTGATGATCGACGAGTTGCACACGGTCGTCGGAGCAGGAGCAGCCCAAGGCGCGATGGATGCGAGCAACATGCTTAAACCCGCGCTCGCCCGCGGCGAACTCCAATGTATCGGTGCGACCACGCTGGATGAATTCCATAAACATATTGAAAAAGATGCCGCGCTCGAACGCCGCTTCGCTCCCATCTATGTGGACGAGCCAAGTGTGGAAGATACCATCAAGATGCTGCACGGCCTGCGCGACCGTTACGAAGCGCATCACAAAGTCCATTTTTCGGATGAGGCGCTCGAAGCCGCCGCCCGTTTGGCGGAACGCTATGTGACAGACCGTCACCTGCCCGATAAAGCCATCGACCTGATGGACGAAGCCGCCGCAAAATTGCGCGTGGCGCTTTATTCCATGCCGCCCGATCTTAAGGCAATGAAGACCGATATTGACAAACTGCACGCCGAGGAGGAGCAGGCTGGCTTGGAACGCGATTATGAACGCGCCGCCCAAAAGAAAGCCGAACGCCTGCGCCTCGAACAGGAATACACCACCAAGCGCGATAGATGGGAAGCCGAACACCAGCTCGATGAAGTGGTGGATGTGGATGATATCGCCTCTGTCGTCCATCAGTGGACGGGCATTCCCGTCACGCAGATGATGGAAACCGAATCTGAAAAACTGCTGCAAATGGAAGCGCGTTTGCATGAGCGCATCATCGGGCAGAATGAAGCCATTCACGCCATCTCGGATGCCATTCGCCGCGCGCGTTCTGGCTTGAAAGACCCCTCAAGGCCCATTGGCTCTTTCGTTTTCATTGGCCCATCGGGTGTCGGCAAAACCGAGCTTGCGAAGGCTCTCGCCTGGTTCATGTTCGACGATGAAGAAGCGCTTGTCCGCATCGACATGTCTGAGTATCGTGAACAGCACACGGTCAGCCGTCTGTTCGGCGCGCCGCCTGGATACGTCGGTTATGAGGAAGGCGGCCAGCTCACCGAAGCCGTCCGCCGCAGACCGTACCGTGTGGTGCTCTTCGATGAAATTGAGAAGGCGCATCCCGAAGTGTGGAATGCCCTGCTCCAAATTTTGGATGATGGCCGCCTGACGGATGGTCAGGGCAATGTAGTAGACTTCCGCAACACGGTTCTTATCATGACCTCGAACCTGGGCACGGAATACGTGAAGAAGGGTGGCACGTTGGGATTCCTCCCGCATAAATCAGGCGACGAGGACCGCGAAGCACATAACAAGATCGAGAAGGCGCTCAAGGACGCGTTCCGTCCCGAGTTCCTGAACCGCATCGATGAGATCATCATGTTCTCGCCGCTCTCGCTCGATCAGATGGAAGAGATCGTGGTGCTCCAAATGAAGGAAGTACAGGATCGACTCAACGAGCATAACATCGCTGTTCAATTAACAGACGCCGCCCGCGCCTGGCTTGCCAGGGAAGGCTACGACCCCGCATTCGGCGCACGTCCATTGCGCAGGGCCATCCAGAAATATGTCGAGAGTCCGCTTTCGGTGGAATTGCTCGGCGGCAAGTTCAAGGATGGAGCCGTGGTGGTTGTGGATGTGGATGAGAAGGAAAATAGGATCGTCTTCCATGCCGAAATGTCGGCGACGAAAAAGTCGAAACATAAAGTGGAAGCGTAGGTACAACAGCGCGAGGCGAAAGTCTCGCGCTGTTTTTTTATTCTGGAGTCGGCAATCATCCGTTATCGAGTGTTTCTTAAAGGCTTTTGACCACAGAGCATCCATGAACGAAGTTCACCCCGAAGGCTTGTCCTCCCGAAAGAACACACCGCACTGGCGTACGGCGCAAGTGTCGGGACGATGTGGGCCTGTCGAAGGGATGAAAACGTAGGTCACGTTTACGAAGTCCTCGCAAGAGGGTAACGTGACGGGTTCTCCGCATGGGAGCGTCATGCTGCAAGCATGACCTACGAAACGTCTTTTTTCATATCAGATCACCGAGAAAAACCTTTAAAATCCCTCTGTGAACTCCGTGCGCTCTGTGGTGGATGTTTTTTTCGGATTTAAGAAACGCTCCCGTTGAGAGAGACTTGAGAAAAAATCACGGGTGGATTTTGCTCGTTGATGAGGATCAACTGTCCGTTAGGCGTGAAGCGCTTTTTTCTTTCACCCGAATATCCTAATCCCTTTTTCAGCAATCCAAAGTATCATCGGGCAATCTTTTAAATGTCAGAGGAAATCATGACAGAAAACAAATCAAGCACTTCGGCAATCATAATTGGTATCGTGGTTTTATTATGCTGCATCTGCGTGCTGGTGGTGGGCATGGCCGGGTACGCATATTACGCATTCTCCCAGGTCTCATCCGTCACCGACCCGCCTGTCTTCAACAGAGAAGAGGTTCCCCCCACTGCGGAGGTGGAAGTCACCCGTCCTCCAGTTGGCTCGGTTTCCGGCGAAACCCTGGGGACGTTACAGAATACCATTGTCCCTCCCAATGACCCAAGAGAATTGGCCTGCCGCTTGAAAGGCTTGTGCGATGTGCCCGTAGTGATGGCAACCTCTGCCGCGCCGCGTGTGATCGGTGATACGAGCAACTTCTGGGTATCAAACCTGGATACGATCTCGAACACTGAAGTTCAAGCCACCCTGCGCTATGCCACACCCCATGTTTATTTTTGGGTGCAGGACGGGGTGACCTATGACGAAAAAGAAATGAAGTCCCTGGTGGATGAGTTCGAGAATGAAATTTACCCGACAAACCGCGAATTCTTCGGCAGTGAATGGTCGCCGGGCATCGATGGTGACGAACATATTTATATCCTTTATTCTCGTGGACTCGGCTCTTCCATCGCCGGGTATTTCTCTTCATCCGATTCTGTCCACCCGCTAGTGCAGGAATACTCCAACGGGCATGAGATGTTCCTCTTCAATGCGGATAACACATTCCTTGGCGAAGATTTTACCTACGGCGTTCTGGCGCACGAATTCCAGCATATGATCCACTGGAATTTGGACGGCAATGAAACCTCCTGGCTGAACGAAGGTTCCTCCGAACTGGCCGCCTTCCTCAATGGCTACGACCCCGGCGGCTTTGATTGGGTGTACATCAGCGACCCGGACCTGCAATTGAACGACTGGCCCAACGACCAAGATGCCACCACTCCGCATTACGGTGCGGGCTTCCTGTTCATGACCTACTTTTTAGACCGCTTCGGCGAGGACGCCACGAAACTGCTTGTCAAAGACCCCGCCAATGGGTTGGACAGTGTGGAGGATGTGCTGCGTGAGATCGATGCCACGGACTCGCTCAACGGCCAGCCCATTTCTGCGGATGACTTTTTCATGGATTGGGCGGTCACCAACTTTGTCCTCGA
Source organism: Chloroflexota bacterium (assembly GCA_016191985.1). Classification (GTDB taxonomy): domain Bacteria; phylum Chloroflexota; class Anaerolineae; order Anaerolineales; family Villigracilaceae; genus Villigracilis. The sequence continues at coordinate 5,597 of JACPVB010000245.1, forward strand.
TAAATCCATCGGCGATGGACGTTATGTTTACAAAAATTATCCCGGCGCTCATCGCGCATCCGCCACGGAAACCATTTTCTCGTGTCCGCAAGCGCCCATTTCACGGGATGTGCACCAATACGGCGTTGATTACATCGCCATAGAATGTGAAGGCGATTATACGATTTTGTTCACAGGCTCCACAGTGACAGGGCTGCTGCCGGCCAGCCCCTACTCCGGTGAGTATGCCTTCTGGTCCAACAAGGGCGATGAATCGAACATGACCCTGACGCGGGAGTTCGATTTCACCAATGTGAGCGCCCCGATTGAATTGTCATTCCGCACCTGGTATGACATTGAAACCGATTGGGATTACGTGTATGTGGAAGCATCGGAAAACGGCGAAAACTGGCAGATCCTTCTCACCCCATCGGGCACCGATACAGACCCATCCGGTAATTCGTATGGCTGGGGATACACCGGTGTCACCAATGGATGGATCGAAGAGAAGGTCGATCTTTCAGAGTACGCGGGCAAAAAGATTTCCATTCGCTTTGAATACCTCACCGATGCGGCGGTAAACGGAGAAGGCTTCATGGTGGACGATGTCCGTGTGGATGCGGCAGGTTACAGTTCCGATTTTGAAGCGGGCGATGACGGCTGGCAGGCGGAGGGATTTGTGCGAGTCCAAAACGTTCTTCCCCAGACCTTCGGCCTGGCGCTCATCAAGACGGGTGATTCAAGCGTAACCATGATCCCGCTTAATGAAGACCAGACCGCCGAGATCCCGCTCTCATTGAAAGCTGGCGAAAAGGCATACCTGGTGGTCACAGGCACAACCCGCTTTACCCGCGAACTGGGAGCCTATCAGATCGAAATTCGATAGGGCGGCATGAAATCTGCATCCCGCTGGCAAAAAGCTGGCGGGATGTTGTTTTGAAACAGTAATTCATATTACAAAATTGACAATTACAATTCAGACATCCTGACTTATAATTTCAAAACCAACCCATGACAACATTAAAAAATCCTTCAGGTCAACGCAAGACCATTGCCGTACTTGGGGCACAATTAACCCGTGTTTGGGGAGCCGAGTTCATGACAGGCGTGTTGGATTCCGCCAAAGCCCATGATGTGAATGTCGTTTACTTTGCAGGCGGGAAACCGATTGCCATTGCGGCGCCGGCCCATGAGGGGCGTTCCTACGGTTTGTACGATTTGATCAAACCCGGCAAATTCGACGGCATCCTGCTTTCCGCGGATATGGGTCATGGGCCTTCCGCCGAGGATATAAAAAATTTCTGTCTTTCTTTTGCGCCCACGCCAATCGTATCCTTTGCGGTTCCGGCGGAGGGCGTTACTTCTTTTATGGCTGATAACGAAGGCGGAATGCGCCTGGTGATCCGCCACCTGATCGAAGATCATGGATACAAACGCATTGCTTTCATCCGCGGCATCCCCGGCCAAACAGAAGCGGACTTGCGCTTCCATGCCTACAAAGAGGAATTAAAAGCCCACAACATCCGCTTCGATGAAAACCTGGTACTGGATGGAGATTACACCCCGGAAAGCGGACGCGCCGCAATACGCACTCTGCTGGACGAGCGCAATGTGCCGGTGCAGGCTATTGCCGCATCCAATGACCGCATGGCGTTTGGCGTGCTGGAGATATTGCAGCAGCGCGGCATTCGCGTGCCAGACACCATCGCATTGACCGGGTTCGACGATGTCAGCGATTCCCAATCGATGGGTGTTCCGTTGACGACCATTCACCAGTCTTTTCATGAAGCCGGTCAACAGGCATTCCGTGCCCTCTTCAAACGCATGAACGGCGAGCAGGTGAAGGATATGAACATCCTGCCTTCACACCTGGTGGTGCGCTGGTCCTGTGGATGCCTGCCGGAAAGCATAAAAAGAGCTGTGGTGCTACCCAAAGAGGTGGCACACACGGGCAGGTTGGAGAACAAACGCGAAGCCGCCATCCATGCGTTGTTTGGTGCGGCGGGGATTCCAGAGAACACCCCGGCAAGGTCCCTGTATGTGGATGTGTTTGGGAACACGTGGAACGTCTTCCTCGCCAGCCTGCGTGAGACGGATTCAAGCGATGCCTTCATGAAAATGGTGCAGGCCATGGTGGAGGTCCTGCAAAGGAATGGGTACGATTCCACCATCTGGAATAATGTGTTATCCACCTTCCGGAAGTATGCGCTGGGCGGCATTACAAGCATCACTACCCGCTTGCAGGCTGAAAATCTTTTCCAGCAGGCGCGCATGTTGGTGGGAGAATTATCGCAGCGCGCGCAGGCATACCGCCGGATGCAGTTCGAACAAAAAGAGGAAGTACTCAGCAACTTCAGCTTTTCCATGGCGCCCGCCATGACGTTGGAAGGGATTGGAGAGGCCATCTCCAGGCACTTCCCGTTACTGGGGCTTCATCGCTGGTATGTGATGTTCTATAGCGATGTCAGCGCGCCCGGCTCCATCTCATCCCCGCCGCCGGAAAGCTACCGCCTGCTGCTGCAATACGACCAGAGCAAATTCAAAATTCCAGAGGAAACAACCACGCTTGCCACCGGAAGGCTCGCCCCGCGTGGGAAAACCCCCGAAGATTATCGTTACGATGCAATCGTCATGCCGCTCACGCTTGCGAGCAACCGCTTTGGTTTCATGTGGGTGGAGATGGGACCGGACGACTGGGATATTTATGTCCGGTTGAAGAACCTGCTTTCCAGCGCGTTATTGCGGACCATGCTCGTACAACAGCGCGAACTGGCGCAAAAGGAAGTGGAACGTCTGCTGGGCGAGGCGCGTGAACGGGCTGTGGAACTGGCCCGGGCACGGGATGTGGCGGAAAAAGCCGCAGCGCAAAACGCAAAGCTTTTTGAGTCCGAGCAGGACCGGCGTCGAGCAGCGGAGGCGCTGGCACGTTCATCCCGCCAGCTATCTTCATTGACCACCATCGAAAAACTCCCGCAGCAGATCCTCGAACAGTTAAAGCAGGTGCTGCCCTTCGACCGCGCCATATTATTCATGGAAGATGTCAACGGCATACCGCACATCCGCTCCCATTATGGAATGCCGAAAAATATCGAGCACGAAGAATTCCGCCTGGTAACCAAAGATGTGGATTTTTACAAAACGGTTGTGCGCAAGGGAGAAACCCTCCTCGTAAGCGACACACGGGCGGTGGAAGGATGGAGCCAGCCCGAATGGCTGCCGCAGGACCGCTCGTGGTTGGGCGTGCCGCTTTATGCGAAGGATAACGTGATCGGCCTGCTGGCCCTGGGACGCGCTAAAAATTCCTTCAACGAAGATGACAGCCTGCTCGTGACCACCTTCGCCATGCAGGCAACTGTCGCGCTCGAAAACGCGCGCCTTTATGATGAAGTCACCAGCATCAACCAGATCATGGAACGCATGGTTGCCCAACGTGTGGAGGAATTGAACAATGCCTACAACACGCTGGCAAAACACGATAAAAATAAATCAGCCTTCATCCAGGTCGCCGCGCATGAACTGCGCACCCCATTGACCGTGATAAAAGGTTATCTTGGAATGTTGAAAGCGGACGGCCTGGTTCAAAACAACCCAACCCTTGTGCAGGCCATCGAAGGCGTGTTGCAAGGCACAAACCGCCTGCACCAGATCGTGAACAGCATGTTGGATGTGGCACGCCTGGAAAACCAGGTGGTCAATGCGCACATCGAAGCAGTGAGCCTGAGCTTGATCCTGCGGCTCATCCACAAGGATTACGTGGACGATCTCGCGCTTCGTAACCTGACCTTTGAACTGGATGAAGCAATCAAAGATGTGCCCCCGCTGATGGCTGATCCTGAACTGCTCAAAAAGGCGCTCGATCACGTGATCGTCAATGCCATCAAGTTCACGCCGGATGGCGGCTCGATCAGTGTCTCTGCCCGGGTGGTGGAGGACGCGCGCCAGGGAAGAATGGCCGAGATCAGCGTGAAGGACACGGGCATCGGCATCAACCCCGAGCATCACAAGATCATCTTTGAAAAACTCTATCAATTGGGGAAAGTGGAACTGCACTCCTCCAGCCGCACAAATTACAAGGGCGGCGGCGCCGGGCTTGGGCTGGCAATTTCCGCCGGCATCGTTCGGGCGCTGCAGGGCAGCATCTGGGTGGAAAGCGAATGCCAGGACGAGGAGAATTTTCCCGGCAGTACCTTCTACATCCGCCTGCCGCTCGTAAAGGAATAACCCCCGCTATTCTTCGGTCTATTGAACCGCGCAATGCGCAAAAATCACAAAACAAAATTCTCTACCGTACAAGTAAGAGCAAAATCCTAAATTGCTCCTTGCGCCGTCCTCGGCGCAAGCTTTTTATGTACAGTAGAGAAAAACAAAATATGAACGGTTATTTTTCTGGGACAGAGTCATTCTACGGCTTTGGGAATGTAATCTCCTTCCAGCCACTCTTCGCCGCTCGGACCAACCTCCTTTTTCCAAACAGGCACGATTTCCTTGAGACGGTCAATGCCATAGCGCGCGGCGTCGAAGACTCCCGTATCGCGGTGCGGAGACGCGCAGGCGACCACAACCGTCGGGGTGCAGGGATAAAGTTTGCCAATGCGCTGGACGATGGCAATCCCTTCGATGGTGCTCCAGCGCGCGCGGATTTCATCGGCGATCTGTCTCATCTTCGCTTCGGCCATGGGTTGATAGGCTTCGTACTCGAGGTAGTCCGTTTCATGCGGATTCTTACGACGGGTGGTTCCACGCACCAAACCAGTGAAGATGGCAACTGCGCCATCCGAAGGCAGGCTGATCTGTTCCAGTAGTTCATTCAGGTCAAGCTCGTCTTCGGTAATTGAAATGATGGTCGGCAAATCGTTCATCTCATCCTCCGGAGACGGCAGGGAACAAGGCTATTTCCGCGTTCCGGGGAATCGGAGACTCGTCAAAAGCATATTCCTGGTTGATCGCAACCAACGATTTTTCCACCAAACCCTGAAGAGGGAGAAATTTCTCGCGCAATATGACCCTCAAATGGGCCACTGTCGCTTCGGAAGGAATTTCCAAATGGGTGCATTTGATCCCCGTGCGATCGCGCAGGGTGGCAAAGAAGAAAACGGTAATGGAATTCATCGTTAAATAATCACCTTTATTCTGATTAACCTTAATTGGTTAACTTTGTGTCATGTCATGCTGAGCGAAGCGAAGCATCTCTACGACTGAGAAAGAGACCCTTCGCTGGCGCTCAGGGTGACATACTTTAAGGGAATCCGAGTTAACCTGAATAGAACATATTATGGGCAGCGGATCACGCCCTGTGCCCACAGACAACCGCCGCAGGCAAGTTTTGTATTACCGAGGCAGTCTTCCTTGTTGTCTTCGGAAAGTTGACATCCGTTACAAAAAGTGCAGGGAGAAAAATCAAAACGCTGGACGCGTTCGCGCAGGTTTGAATATTCTTCGTCGTTCCAGATATCCAGTAAACCCCTTTCGAGGACGTTGCCAATCGCATAGGCCTGTGAACGCCGCAAACGGTTCTCGAAATAATTTTGGTTGGTATGCAAAAGCGGCAAACACGGACAGACGTTTCCATCCCAGCGGATGGCGGTGCTGCCCTGCTCGATAAACGGACAAGCATCCACCGCGCGGTTCAATTCATAACCCGCAAGTTCCAGACGATATTTCCTTGCGTAAATTTCAGCCAGCACATCTTTTGTAAATTTGTCTGAATCCATGCGCGGCAGGTTGACGAGCGGGAGGGACGCGCTCAGGCGCGTGGCAGTTTTAAAAATTGTGCGTTTGTAAAGGATTTGTTCATGCAATTCAGGCGTGTGCGCCAGAACATTGCTGATCGAAAATTGTTTCGCGCCGAGGCTAATTCCCAGCCGCAGCACTTCGGGCAGTTCCGCGATGTTGCTTTTCATCGCCACGAATGCAATGCCAAGATTGGGCTTGGTATTGTCGATGTCGGTGGCCTTGTAGCGGATTCTGCGCAGGGTCTTTAAATTTTCAATCACTTTTGGCAGCGATGAACCCAGCCGCACATCCGCGTAGCTTTCGGGGGATGAGCCATCCAGCGAAACCCACAGCACATCCAACCCCGCGCGGATGAATTGAAGCGAACGCTCTTCGGTGAGCAAAATGCCATTCGTGATTAATTCAACTCTTGCTCCGAGAGCTTTAATCCGCTGCACCCAGGTGACAAGTTTTGGATGAATGAGCGGCTCGCCATAGCCCCCGAAGAAAACAGTGGGCAGGGGAGACATGCCCCTCAATTCTTCGAAAATACGCTCGAAGGTCTCGTCGCTCATCGTACCCGCCGATTCCCCCCACACGTTTCTCATGCAGGTGACACAATCCAGGTTGCACAGGTTGGTTGGTTCAATGTAAATTTTCGCCAGTTGTGTTGTGGGCCGCAACAACCTGATTTCATTGCTGCCTTCATCCAACTGAATTTCAATTCCCGGTTTGATCCCAAAGCGTGAAGCAATTTCAGGAGGGAAAATCATTCGCCCATCTTCGTCGATGTGTGCCTTTATGAGCTGTTTTTGATTCATGATTTTCCTTTTATCTATCCTCCGATCTGCGCCATGCGGCGGAATTCAGGATAGTGCTGCAAGAGCAGTTCATGTCCTGCGGGTTTGGCATCCACGGCTCGTTGAATGAGCGGCAGCAGCGGTGTCCCAGCTTTTAAATTTTCACGAAGATTGATTTCCCCATCCAATAGAAGACAAGGCCGCAGATACCCATCCGCGGTCAGGCGCAGGCGGTTGCAGTTCTGGCAAAAATGTTCGCCAAGCGGCGAGATAAATCCAACCGTACCCAACGCGCCGGGAATTCGGAACGTGCGCGCGGGGCCGTTCCCCATGGGGGTCGTGGCGGGTTCAAGACCGTAATGCGAAAGCCTCGCTTGCATTTCATGAACAGAAATATAGCGCTCATCCAGGGAAGGAAAACCCTCGCCCCAATTTTGCGCGTTGCCCACCGGCATCAATTCAATGAAACGCACATGCCAGGGATTCTCAATCGTCAGCCGCGCGAGAGCGGATAATTCATCAGCGTTGAGTCCATTCACAACAACAGTATTCAGCTTGAGGGGCGAGAGATGCGCTTCCTCGGCGGCGGCGATTCCACGCCAGAGGCGGTCAATATCCCCGCCGCGCGTAATCTGCTTGAATTTTTTTTCATCCAATGTATCGAGGCTGATGTTCACCCGCTTCAAGCCCGCATCGGCCAACGGCCCGGCAAGTTTTTCGAGAAGCATGGCATTGGTCGTCAGGCTGACTTCCTCAATGCCGGGGATGGACGCAAGCCGCGCCACAATCTCGACGATGTCCGGGCGCACAAGCGGCTCGCCCCCTGTGAGACGAATCCGCTTCACCCCGACCTGTGCCATGGTCGCCGTTACCCGGGCAATTTCCTCGGCTGAAAGCTGGTTCTCGCGCGCCTGCCATTGGACGCCGTTCTCCGGCAGGCAGTACACGCAGCGAAGATTGCAGCGGTCGGTGACCGAGATCCGCAGGTAATTAATGGAACGCCCAAAGCGGTCGGTGAGATTCATGGGTGCGTCCATTTACCCTCCACCCACTGGCGGGAACAAGCCAACCACATCGCCATCTTTGAGTTGCGAGTCGGGCCCTTCGATGATGTTGTTGATGAAAACGACATGTGTCTCTTGCGGCGGAATTTTCAACAGGTCGATCAAATCTTTCACCGCGGAACCATCGGGCAGATCAACTTCAAAAGGCCGGCCAGCCCGTGAGCCGTCCTTGAAACGAACGAGAGTTGCAAAAAGTTTTACCACAATACGCATGTTCGTTTCATCCATTATCATGTTCGATCCATTTTGAATACGACATTTGCCGGACTTGCAGAGATCATCTTTTCTGAAGTTTCACTGGGCATGATCCCCAATGTGATTTGCCGGCCATCCCTTTGCAATTGGATGCGGGCAAACCCAAGATCAGATGCGCCAGGGAATGGGATGTATTCCGTAATCTCCCAATTGTGGGCTGGCAGCTCACGCAGATAGAAAGCCTGCAACGCGCCGATCCCATCCCTGCCGGAATAGGCGCGCCATGGTGTCGGGTCGGAAATATCAGGTAGGATACTTTTCGGATCAACCGACGTGTAACCCGGCGGCAGGGGCAGATCTTCGCTGCTGGTTTCAATTCCTGAAATTCTTTCTGGAAAACGCAGGCTGGAAATTATTTTTGTAGCGGCAGGCTCGAACTGTTCCCGCACTTCCTTTGGATGTGTCACCATGAAATGGATGACGATGAAGTCCTGCATCAGGATGCCGGTCCACAGGCGTTGATTGTCTTTTTTAGGGAGTACGATTTCCGCTTCGAGTCCGCTGGCTTGCCCGATTCTCCACGGAGCAGAACCAACCTGTTTGGCCCCCAACATGCCTGCCAGCATCCCGATGTGTTTATTCCACAACGGTTCAACGGATTGGCGCGCCCAGTTCCATTCGCACCGCACCAACAACTGCCCGGCATTCTGTCCAAAATAATAAGAATCCAACGCGTCGGGTGTCATCACGAACGCATCTGAATCCTGAACCGATTGATGCACCCACGGATCGGGATACGTCATTTCATATCCCCAGAGGATGTGTTGGAATACAGTCATCGGCTGCATACTTTTTCGGGTGCGGCAGTGATGCCGCACCCGCTGTGTTGTTTTAAGATCAGGCTTTCTGGCCGTTATGCACCCAGGCAAAGACGGAATCAAGTTGATCGTCAGTAATCGACCACTTGACGTTATGAGGCGGCAAACTTTCGTTGCGCATGAATTCCGGTGGGCGGTCATCCTCGGCGGTAAACCCGGCCTTCTCGTTGAAGAGGCGTTCCATCTTGAGGATTTCCTTGCCAAGCGGGATTACATCCGCGCCGGTGATGTTCAAACCGGTAACGCCCGCAACCGACTCGGCCATCCCTTCCCAGCCCTTTGCAATATCAAGGATCGGGAAAGCGATGAACAGGCAGTAGCCGGAGCTATCGATGAAAGCCGTGGCGGCCTGGAAAGTGAGAGAGAGTTCAGCCTTGCCTTCATCAGACAACGGGTCCAGTTTGCCACTGACTCCCGCAATTTCAGGAGCAATGGTATAGCCGGCAGTGTGATCCGCTCCCATGGGAGTGGTGGCGTACGTGACGCCAATGCCTTTGACGGCGCGCGGTTCATACGCTGGCATGGATTGTCCCTTGACGGTGGGGACGCGGCTGACGCCAAATGCCTTGGCTGTGGCTTCAACACCCTGCCCGAGAATACGTCCAAGCGGTGTTCCTCTGCGGATTTCATCGAAGGTTTTGAAAGCGCCTTCCGCATCACCAAATGGAAGCAGACCGCCTTCCATCGCAATTGCGACGGTGTTGCCAGCCTCGATGGTATCCAGGCCAATGTCGTTGCATTCGCGGGTCATCTTGGCGATGTAATCCAATTCATCGATTCCGCAGTTCGCGCCCATTGCCCAGGTGGTTTCGTACTCGATGCAGGAGACAATTGCTTCGCCTGATTCATTCGGGTAGATATTGGAGCATTTGATGATACAGCCGGGATGGCAGCCATGCCCCATCATTCCCTCGCCGCCGCGTTTTTCGCAGACTTCAGCAATCGCCTCGCCTGAGATCTTGGCTGCGCCTTCGAATTGACCGGCGCTGAAGTTACGAGTGGGCAATCCACCGGCTTCATTCAGGATGTTCACCAACACTGCCGTACCAAAGGCATTCAGCCCACCGGCTTTCTTGGTAAGGCCATGTTCCTGAATGGACTCCGTCAACTTTTTGCGACCCTGCTTGAAGAGGTCCTGGTTGGCAATCTCGACCCCTGGGCCACCGGTATCCACAATCACCATGGCTTTCACGCCGCGCGCGCCCATCACTGCCCCCATGCCGCCGCGTCCCGCATAGCGACCGGGTTTATTCTCAGGGTCATTGACCGAGATGCCGGCATTGGAGAGTTTCATTTCACCGGCCTGACCGATGCCGATCACGGCTGTCTTGGGGTATTTCTTCCAAAGCAGTTCATCAACTTCATACATGCCCTTGCCTACCAGGTCGGCAGCTGATTCGAACTTTACGCCGTCCTTGCTGACAACGAGGGTGTACCACTCGCCTTTGAGCGGTGTGCCTTCCACGATGATGGCGGCCAAACCGAGTTTGGCGATCATCTGTCCGCTTAAGCCACCAGCGTTGGATTCTTTGATGCCACCCGTGAGCGGGCTTTTTCCGCCAAACGAAGTGCGTCCGCTGCTGGGGGCGGCCGGTGAGCCGGTCACCCAGCCTGGAGCGATGACAACTTTATTGTTCGGCCCAAGCGGATGGCACATCGGGTCGACCTCATCGCAGACGATTGCAGACGTCAGGCCACGTCCGGCCCAACGCGACCATTTTTCAGGCACAGCCTCGTAAGCTGCCTTCAATGTGGTCATATTGATTCTTAGGATTTTCTTTGCCATTTCAGTTACTCCTTCAATTTGGTACAAAGATTGAGTTTCTTACGTGCAAACAATTCGACCAGTTACAAGAGCCAATTCATTTATAGGAATGGTGCATGGCGCCATTTTCTTTTAGTGTTTTTCTCAGTCCATCGGATATGGGAAGCCCATCCCGGTATTGAAATGGGAATAAACGGTCAACGGAGAAAATTCCCACATGGTCGCCATCCTTTAGCAGTTCATTGGCTCCCGTTGATATTCCAGGGACCTCACAAAGCATTGCATTGATAAACAGATAGCCGCGCTCATTTTCTGGAATGCCAAGTTGGCGCAGCAATTCAGCCTTGCCGGCGCCCTGTTCAAGTTCGATATCCAATTGCGCAACATGCCGCCCGCCGCCGAACCTAGACAAAGAACCATATAAACTGACATTGATCTTGATCATCATTTATTCTTTTTCACCCAATTAGTATAGAACAATCAACCTGTCCGCGGTCTATCTCAAAGTACAGTCTCTTCCAGCGACTCGATGAAAATAACTATACTTTCGGCCAAGTCAGGGAGGGATAAGCATCTATGCGAGAAGGTCTTGAGGTGTTTTGAGGCTGTTCCCAGCCTCAAAACACCTCGAATCTCCCACTTTTATGATGTGCCTGCTTAAATCCCCTTTGAGAAAAGGCGGGGGTCACAAAAAACATTCAAGCGGTTTGGCCTGGTCCTATGCTGCAACAGCGGCGGCTTTTTTCTCTGGCATAAGCACGCCGACAATCCACAAGGAAAGCCAGGCTAGAACTTCACCGGAGAATAAAGGAATTAAGGTGGCGATTGTCACGATCAATGGGGATGCGGTGGGGAGCATTCCACTGACACCAAACCAGCACGCCGCGCCGCAAAACCCTGCTGGTACCGCAGCCCATAAGTTGTTAAAGCCGCTGAGGGCGGTGATGGGCCATGCAACGATGAATACAAAGATCCCGAGTATGATGAAGTTGGGGTCAGACAACTTCAAGGCGGCATATAGCCAAATGAACAAGCCGCTCAAAATAACCCCGGTGGAAAGCTGCACCAAGCCATTGCGCATTCCGACCACATTGGCGCCCAGGTAAAAGAAGGCAGCCCAACCGACGAAGGTGGGCCAGAGGATGAACGGGATGGAACCGATGCTTCCGACATTGAGAACGAAAATCGTCCAAATGCCCGCCAGTACAGCGATACTGGTGGCGAGTGCAAGTGTTTTCTTCACAGGTACTCTCCTTTTGTTTAACGATGTAGATAGAGTTTAGATAGCGCCAATGCCAGGCCCGCAGTTCGGCAACTTTGGTGTTTCGAACTGCGTCAGCCTTTTGCCAAGGGTGAAGCCATAGATTGAGATCACTGAAGAGATGATTGAAGCTAGTTTCTTGCGCGCCTTCACCTCCATATTCCTGAAAAAATGACCTGCAAGGCGTACCCCCGGATTAATCAAAATCTTTAGCCTCATATTATTCAAGAGTAGTATATGGCGGATAAACTCCTTCGTACCTGCGCTAAAGTATGGCTTATTCCCACTTTGAACAACAATGAGCCATACTTTAGGCCAGTCTGGCTGCCTGAATGCAAAATAAAAAAGTGACGTATCTTTTTGGATACTGTCACTTTTTTATTGAAGCTAAGTTGCCCAGGGTTTGTGAAAATATAAGACCCCTCGCCCCTATACAAGGGCAGCGCCCCACAACGACTTCACGGGGAACTATTTATTTATGCTGTTTTCGGAGAAGTCAGATCGGTAATGGTGAGGTACGCCATGGTTTGATTCAATAGTTGATAGACGATCTCGCCAAAGGTGGTCGGTCCCGTGATTCCCCCCGTGTGTTTCCCTTCGAGTTCCGAGTACAGATAGTTCAGGATGCAGTTGCACGAAAAAGCGGGCTGCTCATTCAAATACGCTGGGATTTTCGAGGTGAATTGTTTTACGTAATCTTCGAGGGGCTTTGCATGTCTGTAGGATACACCTGCGAAGACGGGCGCGTAAAGGTGAACTTCCTGTTTTGTCTTGTCCACATTTTGAAAACTAACATTGACCATGGATCCATAATAATCGGCCACAAGTGGCAGCCTTGTATCCAGATTCTGCCGGGCTACATACTCTGCGAAGTTGGTCTCGACTCCATTAATATAAGCCTCGCGTATGCTGAATCCATCTTCGGGGAACGTAATCGTATCCCCGTCACCCTGTTCGAATATATTGATATAGTTGATCTCGGCGACCTGGGTGGGCGGTAGGGCCGCGTGTATGACGACAGCTCCATCTTCCAGCACGGTCTGGGTCTGACCATCGAACACCCTGGGCGCGATCCGGCCCAGGTCTTCGAGGTGCACGCCCGCAATCCACCCAATCAAAGGATTATGACCAAACCCCTTATATTGTGGCGCATGCAGGGCAAATTCAAGGTGCGCCTGGGATGAAGCTGGGATGATGATAAGGCTGAAACCATTCTCCGCCATATCGGCATAGACATTCGGGATCGTTTCTACATTGTAGGTTTTAATGAATATATCGGTGACACCCGCCGGCATCTCGGTGACGTAAATTTTATTCCGCGTAACCAAACCACCCTGCTCCGTCATGAAATATGGGATCGATCCACCGATCCATTTCCCGGCTGGTAATTGGCCGAGAAGTTTTTCGTCGCCAGCCAAGAATAGCTTTTGACCGCGCACTATCTTTTCTTTGACTTCGTAAATGCTATACAAATACCCGCTCAATTTTTCCCTGCCAAAGATTTGGAATAGATCCTTTTGCACGCAATATAAATCCATATTCCGGACAAATAGATTACGAAGCTCCTGTGCGCATTTCTGGATTTTCTGCGGCGATGGATCGTCCTTAACTTGAAGCGTCAAGAAATTCAACAGGAACTTGGTCCCTAGAAACTCAAAGTGGAATTTTCTTTTGCCCGAAACAATACTGCTCCAGGCGGGATGAGAAATGGGTGGTATATCCACAACGATTTCCTTTCAACGGCGTCTCAAGTTTCCGTGAAATCATGACTGGGACGCCATTCTTGCAGTGTAGTCAAAGGACAGGTTCGAGCGAAAGCCTGAATATTATAAAGAGACAAAACCAAAAATAACCTTACAATTTCATTTGGGACATTTCAAATTTTCGCATCTTCTTCACAAAAGTATACCTCCACGTGATTTTCCCTGACCTATTCTTAAGTTCAGGTTTTTCACGCGCTACACAGGGAATACTTGTGCTTTCGCACAGGTCAATACATGAGAGGATAGCGATCCAGTTTGAAACTTACCCACCCGCAACGGGCGGAAAGATGGCAATGACGTCATTCTCGTTAAGATGCGCATCCAGGCCGCCGAGGTGGCGGTAATCCGTGCCGTTGACCAGGATGATGGACAACCCGCCCAAATTCCCCTTTTCATCCACGACCCATTTATGAAACTCAGGGCCATAAGATTTACACAATGCAATTAATAATTCACCGAGAGAGGAAACAGGGGAATCCCACATTTGCTCACTTCGGTGAGTGGCATCCCGCAGCATGGCAAAGTAACGGATCATCATTTGACTATGCCAATGCCAGTTCTTTCAATTTTTCCTCGGTCGGGATGCCCTCCGCATCCCAGCCGCGCAGCTTGTAATACTCGGGCAGCATCTCATGAAGGTGGTTGACTTTACCCCTGGAGGGGCCGGTGGGAATTGGGTCCTTCAACATGCGCGTTGGGAGGGAATCGTCCGCGGAGGTCATCCCAACTTTGAGGTTCCACTGTCGTTCCAAATTCCAGATGCGGTCTCCTGCTTTCATGAAATCGGCTGGGGAGTAATGCACACCGGTGACTGCGCTGAGTAGTGCGGCTAATTCGTCGGCGCCGATTCCGAAGGTTGTGAAGAGACAGGCCCCAGTTGAGTCAAGAGCCGCTCCAAGATTCTGAAATGTGATGACCACGTCCGCTTTTCCCTCGGTGGCATGTTGATCCATCTTGAAGGGCGTGCCCAGAACTTCGGGAGAGATTGTATATCCGCGCACATGACATCCACCGCGATTGGAGGTGGCATATTGCAAGCCGATCCCCTGCACGCCGCGTGGATCGTAGGCGGGCATTTCCTGTTTCTTGACGGACATGGAATATTCGGGATGCCCGTATTTTTCGGCCAGGCGATAGGAGCCTTCAGCCAATTGGTTGCCAAACCCTTTGCGCAAACCAGTTAAGCGGACCAGTTCCACCATCGTTTCCGCATCGCCAAAGCGGATTTCCAATCCGCCTGTATCTTCGATTGAGATGACTTCATCTGTATACATATCCATCGCGCAGGCGATTGTGCTGGCGATGCTGATGGTATCCAGGCCGAGTTCATTGCAAAGATAATTTGCCTTATTGATGGCATCCAGGTTATCGATGCCGCAGTCAGCGCCAAAGCCCCAGGCGGTTTCGTATTCAGGCCCTTCACCCTTCCCCGCATATTTCGGGTTGACAACTTTGGTGACGCGCCCGCAACTGATCGTGCAGGCAAAGCAGCCTTTCGGGCGCAGGAGGTGGTTGGAGGTCAGGCTTTCGCCGCCAATTTTGTCCGCCGAGGGGAAGTAACCATCCTTAAAATTACGAGTTGGAAAAGCGCCGACTTGGTTGAGAATATTTACCAACACATTGGTTCCGTAAACGCGCAGGCCCGTGCCACCGACTGGGTTTTCGCTGATCTTTTGACGGGCAATTTTGACGAATTTTTCAAAGGCTTTTGGGTTGGCAACTTTAATGGGCCGCGTGCCAACCACTGCGATGGCTTTGAGATTCTTGGACCCCATCACCGCGCCAACGCCACTGCGCCCAGCCGCACGGTGCATGTCGTTCATGATATTGGCAACCAGGGAAAGTTTTTCACCAGCCGGTCCAATGCAGGCGACTCTGGCATCTTCATCGGTTAATGCGCGAACCATTTCAGTGGTTTCCGGGACCATGTTCCCCCATAACTCGCCCGCCTCGCGTATTTCCACTTCTTCATTATTGATCCACAAAAAGGAGGGGTGTTTCGCCCTTCCTTCAATGACGAGCATGTCATACCCGGCGAATTTAAGTTCCGGCCCAAATGTACCGCCTGAATTGGATGCGGCTATTGCTCCCGTTAAGGGGGATTTTGTAACCACGTCATAACGCCCCATGGACGGCGCGAATGTACCGGAGAGCGGGCCGGGCGCAAAGATCAGTTTGTTCCCCGGGCTGAGCGCATCTGTCCTGGGGGAAATTTCATCCGTGAGCAGTTTTGCGGCAAGTCCGCGCGCGCCGATAAAAAGCTTTGCATCCCTCATGTTTGTCGGTTCACGGGTGATCGCGCCTGAGCTTAAGTCAACGCGCAGGATCACACCGGTCCAGCCGTACATCAGGAAACCTCCTGGAAAGCATCCTTGATTTTGGTTGCGAGGGCTTTTTTCCGGGAACGCGTGGAAACCGTCTCATCATCGTACGTCAACGCGCTGGTTGGGCACATCTTCACACAGGCAGGGTCACCGTTACAGGTGTCACATTTTAGGATTGTGTTGGTATAGGAGTCGAAAACCGCATTTCCAAAAGGACAGGCCTGAATGCACATTCGGCAGCGGATGCAATCCCGACTGTCATATTCGACCAGGGTCGTGCCCGGCAAGCGATACATCGAATGGGTCGGACAAACTTTAGTACAAGGCGCATCGTTACATTGCTGACACATGATCGGCACCGAAAAACCCTCACGCTCCCATGTGTAGACGTGAATACGCGAGGCTGCCGGTCTAAATTGACCGTCCTTGCCATAGGAACAGGCCAACATGCAGTTCCTGCAGCCTGTGCACTTTTCCGGGTGGATCATCAAAATTTTCGGCATTGACAGTCTCCGCCTTCATTATATGGAAGGGAGATAATAACTGATGGTGCGCAACATCCCAAACCAGCGGGATGGTTCACGTTGGGGCAATTTACAAATTACAGTGATATATAGTCAAATTGGTAAAGTTTGCATAGTGATAATGAACAAGCATTCCCCTGTCATTCATCCTAGATTTGGCATCCCCTGAGCGAGGGCATGTTTACGCCAGCTTTGTCTTTTTCCCGCTTAAAACGGCGCGCAAAGTCTTAAAAAGCTCCTGCGGAGGCCCACCCTTAAGAATAAAAGCGTCCGCCCCGCCTACGAGCGCGGCCTGGCGGGCTTCCGGGTGACTGCTCAAGACGATCACGGACGGGCGGGAGGTGAGTTTGTGCAAACCAAGAATCACAACGTTACGGCGTTGTTCGCTGCGCCTTCTTTTGGGATCGTCTGATGGGAGGGACATCATAACGGCGGATGGAAGACCCGAAAGTTCCCAATCCAACAGGACAAGCTGAGGCTGTTGATGAAAGGAGGTGGCGAACAATTCACCCAGGTTGGTTGCCTCAACAACCGCCAATTCATCAACCTCTTCCTTCAATACACGCGAGATCGTGGAGCGGACTGCTATGTGGTCATCTGCAATTAAGATTCGCACTGGTCCTCGTCAATATTTTTTCCTGTGTCGGTCCGGCACAACCACCAATCCCTCTCTCAGCGCAGTGGATACGGCTTCGGCGCGATTGGATGCGTTCAACTTGGTCAAAATACTGCTGACATGGTACTTCACCGTGGACAGGCTGATCACCAGTTCCTGTGCAATATCCGCGTTGCTTAATCCCGCAATGACACAAGCCAGTACCTCCCGTTCGCGTGCAGACAGGTTGTAGCGGTCTTTTTGCTTCATCATTTTGGATGACGGCTGGTTTGATTTCAGAATATTATTAATATCGGCGGAGATGATGGATTTCCCCTCGCGCGCGTTCCGTATCGCATTGGCCAACTCGGCAGCCGAGACGTTCTTCATCAAAAAGCTGATTGCCCCGGCCTCCAGCATTTCCTGAATCAAGTCGGATTCAAAAAAGCTGGTCAAACCAACCACCTGTGTTTTTGGAAAATGAGATCGGATCTCCCGCGTCGCGCGGACACCATCCATGACCGGCATGACCAAATCCATGAGGACAACATCGGGTTTTTCCCTGGCGCATAACTGGATGGCATCTTCGCCATTTGCGGCTTCTCCCACCAATTTCAAATCCTCAAAGGCCATCAGAAAAAGGCGCAATCCGCTGCGGATCATCGTGTGGTCGTCCACTATTAGAACTCGGATCGGTTCCTTTTTCATGTTCCATTATTCCTGTTTGGGTCGGGCCAGATAAGCGTTACCTCGGTCCCTTGACCGGGTTTGCTTTGGACGGAAAAGGCCGCCCGCACACCATGTGCCCGTTCCTGCATAATTCCCAATCCCATGTGCTCGCTTGTCACCGTACGTGGATCGAATCCGCAGCCGTTGTCACGAATGCGCAGCGATGCGGATTTGGAATATGCGGGTGAATCGACGGTGGATTTTTTGCGCCCACGCGCCCTGGCGGCAGGCGTGGATATCAATTCAATCACACCCTGCTCCGCATTCGAATGTTTCGCCATATTATTCAAAGCTTCCTGGGCGATGCGATAAAAAACCAATTTGATCTCAGGCGGAAGAGAAGCATTCCCTTCCACGTGAATCTCGATTGGCGATTTGACTCTCCCGGAAACCCCGTCTGCCAACTGCTTGAGCAAATCCTCCAGCCGCCCCTCGATTAACCCCGCTGGACGAAGTTCGAGCAGAAGGGTACGCATCTCAGCTAACGCACCGCGAGTGAGCTGACGAAGATCTTCCAGATTTTGCCCAGCCTCCGCTGTATTGCGCTTCCAGATGGTCGGAAGCACCTCGGCAATTAGGCTGGCGGAAAAAAGCGTTTGTGTGACTGAATCATGCAGGTCCCGTGCGATGCGGTTTCGCTCAGCGGCCACTGCATCCTCTTGAATCTTATCGCGCAGGCGGGCGTTCTCAATCGCTAATGCGGCCTGGTCGCAAAAAGACACTGCCATGTCAATCTCTTCCTGTTCAAAGATATGTGGTCGGGAATAATAAAGGGTCAAGGCTCCAACCTTTTCCTGCTTGATTACCAGCGGAACGGCCAAAACGGCACTGTACTGTTTGGAAAGAATGTTCAGAAGATGGGTAACGCTCGGGTCAAGTGGGCTTTTTGTGCTTTCCTGAAACTCATTCAAATTGGAAATACCGATAGGGACGCCATCAAGAACCGCTTGTCCGGTGGCCGCCTGGCCAAGGGGAATCCCGGAATGCGCCAAAAATTCATCGCTCAACCCGCGTGAGGATTGGATCGTCAGAAGATTCGATTCGGAATTAAGCCGGTAAATCGAAACAGCATCCGCATTCAGCAGCCTGCTGGCGCTGGCGGCAATGTAGTCCAAAATCGCGTCCAGGGGCTTGTTTGAATTTAGAATTGCCAGAATCCCACGCAGCCCCTCTGCAATCTCCCGGCGGTGTTCCAGTTCAAAAATTTGTTCAGGCATTTCACAAACCATGATCCAATGTCATTGGCGGCGTAAATTTGATTTTACTTCACCCCACAATTGTACACCGCAAGCGACAAAATTAAACGATCCTGGATTGCAGCTTCAACCGCCCAGGTCCCTTAAAAATTCCGCAACAACGGAATCTACCGGGATATTAAACACACTTTCTGGAAATTCATATTGTCTGAGTCGGCTGCCCGGCATGACATCCGAAAGACGCGCTGCTTGATTTAAATCATCTGTGACTAAAGCAGAGATTTGAAGAATTTCAGACCTATTCAGGTTAACTCGGATTCCCTTACAGTATGTCACCCTGAGCGTCAGCGAAGGGTCTCTTTCTCAGTCGTAGAGATGCTTCGCTTCGCTCAGCATGACATGACACAAAGTTAACCAATTAAGGTTAATCAGAATAATAAATTATGGGATGCGCAATGAATTCCAAATTGCGCATCCCATTTCACTAATTCACGAATTTACAAACCGAGGTCGGCGTCGGTCTTGTCTGCATCGGGGTAGAAGAGCGGCTGGCCGAATTTATCCATACCAAAGTCGGCGATGACAGCCTGGGTGGCGGGGTCGATGATGAATTTGGCAAAAGCAAGCGCGCCTTCAGAATTGACGGCGGGCCACTTCTCGGCGTTGACGGTGATGACGTGGTACACGTTCAACAAGGCATTATCGCCTTCGAGCAAGATTTCAAGCTGAAGGTTGTCTTTGTTGGCGAGGTAGGTGGCGCGGTCGGTGAGGATGTATGCGCCCTTTTCAGAAGCAACCGTGAGAGATGCGCCCATGCCCTGACCGGTTTCAATGAACCATTCGGGTTTTTCGGTTCTGGGATCAAGACCGGCTTTATCCCAGAAACTAATTTCCTTCTTGTGTGTGCCGGAGTCGTCACCACGAGAGACAAAAGGAACTGCGGCATTGTAAATGGCAATAAAAGCATCTTTGGGGCCGAGGTCTTTGATGCCCGCGGGATCATCTGCGGGCCCAACAATGATGAAGTCGTTGTGCATGACGAGGAAGCGGTCGGTGCCGAAGCCGCTATCCATGAAGGTCACTTCAGAGGAAGGGGCATGGACAAGTAACACATCGGCATTGCCTTCTTCGCCCATCTTGAGCGCTTCCCCCGTGCCAACGGCAATGGTCTGCACGGTGTAGCCTGTCTGCTCTTCAAACATGGGGACGAGAACATCCAGCAAGCCAGAGTCCTGTGTGGAGGTGGTAGTGGCGAGGATGATGTTTGGATTGGCGGGGGGTTCAACAGGAGCAGCTGTACCAGCAACTACCTGAATTTCAACAACACCCTTGACCTGTAATTTACCAGGCTGGCCGGGAAGAACGGTGCTGAAACCGCCGTTATCGCGGAAAGATACGATGCAGTCAGCGCAGGCAGTTAAGTCTGCGAGGCCGATCTCTGCGGTGAAGCCATCGTCTGCTACAAAGACCACCGTGGTGGCATCTGCATTGGGTTGAGCGAGAGCCAGCAGATCGGAGAAAAGCACACCCGTGTAGGTGGCTTTTTCGCCATTCTTATTTGTGGACTCAACGCTGATGGCGTTCATGGCTTTGACTTCCGCTTCGGTCCAGGCTTGTTCGCTGGCGACACTGCCAGTGATCGTGAGGGCCACTTCACCAACAGGTGCTTCGGTTGCTGCAACGGGTGCTTCAGTGGCGGCAGGTGCTACCGTAGCAGGAGCCTCTGTCGGGGCGGGTGATCCGCAGGCAGATAATGCCAGGGATAGGATCAGCCCGATGAGGAAGATAAATTTAATTGTACGGGACATGTTTCAATTCTCCTTGAAGGGTTAAAAATTTTTTATCACCGCATTGATTGCACGCGGCGTACATCACAAATTTGAGGAATTAATTTTTGCGTTCTGATGCAAGCGCAAAACGTAAAAAACTAAATGAGGTGATGGCTACCAGGATCAGCAGGGTTGCCACTGGTTGCGCGGCTCCCAAGCCAAAGCCGTTGAAACGTTCATAAACAAGGACCGGCACGATCTTGGGGTGATAGGCCAGGATGATCACCGCGCCAAACTCGCTGATGCCGCGCGCCCACGGAGTGCAGGCGATAAACCCGAAAGCAGTTACAAGCAGAAGGATGCCAAACAGGATCAAACGGATATGTGGTTTCATGGATACTCCTTGTTTCCAGGGACAATGGATGCGAGTTATAGTGATTCAATTAAGGAAAAACTTAATCGTACGGCAAATATAGCATATTTCCCCCCTCCCGTGCTACCCTCCCAAAGACCAGTTTTTAGTTACAAACGAATGAAAAGGCTTCTACTTTCGACCAGGGAAAACGAACCATACAACTCGTAAAGGATATTGCATTGAAAAAAATCCCCAATCTCCCCTTTTCTTATGCCGCAGGGGTTATGACTTTCTCAAATTAATATCACACAAACTCTTTCAATTGTCTTTCGAAATTAGGGAGAATGAGACTCAATCCCCCTGGCTGAATTTATGCTGCGGCGGTGGGATGCCAGCAGGGTTGTAATTTTATGACCGGTAACGCTCAGCCGCACTGCCGCTTCTGGTGAGTTCGAAGAAGCGTCTTTCGCTTTCCTGAATCTGTGTCAATAAACCTGGGTCTTCCATTGCTGGAATACAAATCACCTCGCCCAATTTGAGTCCAGCCAATGAGGCTTGGACGACATCTTCAGGCTCCATCACAATTCCGGCAGGATAGCGAGTGGAGTCTATGCCCACCTGCTCGTGAAACTCTGTTTGTACTACGCCGGGGCAGAGTGCCTGAACATGCACACCGGTTCCCTCCAACTCACTTTGAAGGAGTTGTGTAAATGTGTTGATAAAAGCCTTCGTCCCTGCATAGGTGGCGCGCTTGGGCAACTGGGACGATCCCATTGAACCGCTAAAAGCCAGCCGTGAAGAGACGTTGATAATGGAGCCACGTTCACGGGCGATCATGCCTGGAAGCACAGCGCGCGTGAGGCGCGTCACTGCCAATACTTGCAAATTGATCAATTCCTCCGCTTTATCGGGGTCAAGCTCGACAAATGGCATATAACCACCGAAACCCGCATTGTTGACGAGTAGCTCCAAAGCAGAATCTTCCGCTGCGCGTTTTTCCACCGTTCGCAGCCCGTCAGATTGACTCAAATCTGCGGCCAGTACTTCAACATGTACGGAATAACTTGATTGCAATTGTCCTGCGAGAGATTCCAGTCTATCGCGGCGGCGGGCGACAATTATCAGATCATAGCCGTCGTGTGCAAGACGTTCAGCGAAAGCAGTGCCAATACCCGATGAAGCGCCTGTTACTAATGCCCGCGGCCGTTTTGTAGCATTTGTTGTCATCGATCATTCTCCTTATTATTCTGCCATCATGGAATAACTCAAGTTCGGAATTTGAAGTCCGATTTTCATGCTATTTAAACCCGCCAGGCGAGGGTGACCCGCTCCAGCATTTCAACTTCTTCTGGCGTAAGAGAGAATGATAATGCGTCGATATTTTCAGAGGCTTGTTTGCCATTTTTCGCGCCAGGGATGGGAAGTACGTTTTCGTTTTCGATCAACCAGCGCAGCGCCACCTGGCTGGGATTCTTCCCATAGCGGTCGCCAATCTGACGCAGGAGTTCCACAACAGGCTGTACAGCATCCATTGCCTTTTTGTTGAAATTGGGAAGAATGCGTCTCAACCCACTGGCCTTCACCTTTGCGGAATACTTTCCCGTCAGTGCGCCCATCGCCAGCGGCGAATAGGCAATCAGAGTAATACCAAGCTCACGGCAGGCATCGAGCACACCATCCACTTCGGGCTTGCGATAAAGCAGGGAATATTGAACCTGATTGGAAGCAAGCGGGATGCCACGCCTGGCAAGCGCCATGTGTGCCTCCCGCATCTGTTCGACCGAATAGTTGCTCACTCCGACCGTTTTTACTTTCCCCGCCTCGACCGCATCCGCCAACTGGTCCATCAATTGTGGAATCGAGATTCGATTCGATGGATAGTGGTGTTGATACAGGTCAATCGAATCGCGTCCCAGGCGCGCAAGACTCGCTTCAAGTTCCTTCGGAAAATCCTCCACTCGAAACGAAAAGCCAGACGGATACTTGGTGGCGATGATGATATCCCTCCCGCGCGCCAATTCACCCAATCGACGTTCTGCCGCGCCACCGCTATACATGGCGGCCGTATCGAACAAGTTCACTCCTGCCACCATGCCTGTCTCAAGTGCACGCTGTTCTTCTTCAAATCCGTGCGCGCCGCCATAAGCGATTTTGGCTGGATGCAGGCGGGCCAGTCCACGCGGGTCCCCCCAGGTCATCGCTCCGATTCCCATGCGAGGCACATGCAAACTGCTTTTACCTAATGTTGTTTTGTGTTCCATCTTTTCCTCCAGCCTCACCCGACAACTTTGAATTGAAACATTGGCTTTTGTAACGCTCCCCACAACCTAAGCCAGATGGCCCGGGCTATCATGCCTGTTCCAAGAATGCCAATGTTCATGAATCTTCTCCTGCAGTGGGTTGCCTAAAATTGTGAAATATGCTACGATACAGACCTGTATCGCGCACTTCAATAATACGATACAAACCTGTATCGTGTCAAGAGGCAATTTTATGACAAAGACAATTTCACCCAAAAACCAATTACTGGAAACCGCCGCCCGATTGTTCTTCCCAAACGGATATCGAGCCATCGGTGTGGATACGATCTCAGCCGAGTCTGGCATTGGTAAGATGACACTCTACCGTCACTTTGAATCGAAAGACGATTTGATTGTGGCTTACCTGCAAGACAGCAACGCAAAATTTTGGAAAGAGTTCGAGAAAGCGACGCATGACGCCTCTTCCCCGCGCGAAAAGCTGGTTGCTTTCTTTCAGGCATTATCCCACTATGCGGCTGATCCAAATTGTTATGGCTGCCCTTTTCTGAATGTGGCGACTGAATATCCAGACCTTGATTACCCCGGTCATAAAGTGGCATTGGAACATAAGCAAACAGTGCGCCAACGATTCCGTGACCTGGCTGTAGAAGCAGGCGCGCGCGACCCAAATATGCTGGCTGACCAATTATTTCTACTTATGGATGGAGCCTACATGGCCGCCCGCATGTTTGGCACAAAGAATCCCGCATCCCATGTGGCGAGCGCCGCAAAAACTCTGATCGATGCTCAAATGTCGGAATGAAAGACCTCATGGGTGTTTGCACTAAAAATACAATAATGCCCCGGGAAAAAGAAAACAGGAAAATTTATTTTAGCAGTTCAGCCCCATTGGACACGCTTGTAATATAAATCTCCGGGTGAAGGCCTGTTTTGGATTCGTAACTTTTTGCCAAAATTTTGGAAAAGCCATCCACCCTTTCCTTTGCCACCAAATTCACCGTGCAGCCGCCAAAGCCCGCGCCTGTAAGGCGTGCTCCGTAGCAGCCTTCGATGGATTGGGCAATGCCCGCCATTACATTCAGTTCCGGGCATGAGACTTCGTACAGATCGCGCAGGCTGGCATGGCACTCGTTCATCAACCTGCCAAAGCTCTGGATATCGCCCGCTTCGAGCAACGCCTCAGCCTGGTTCGACCTCCCAATCTCTTCCACCACGTGACGCGCTCGCTTCTCTATCTCCGCTGGAAGCTGATCGGCCAGCCGATTGAACTCCTCCACGCTGACATCGCGTAATGACTTGATGTTTGGCAGATTCTGTTGCAATAAGCGCACTGCCTCTTCGCAGGCGGCACGGTGTTTGTTGTATTCACCTGATGTCAATTTACGGCGTACGGTTGTATCCGCTATGACGATGGACACATTCTCTGGTAGCGGAACAGCCTTCCACTCCAGCGAGCGGCAATCGAGCAGGAGCAATTTATTTGCCGCCCCACAAGCGGAGGCGAACTGATCCATAATCCCGCAGTTGACACCGACATATTTGTTCTCGGCTTTTTGGCTCAGCAATGCGAGCTGCATGGGTGGGAGTGCCCAACCGCCGAGGGTTTGCCATGCGATCATGAATGCCATCTCTACCGATGCGGATGAACTCAACCCTGAACCACGCGGCACGTCCGATGCAAAGACTGCGTTTATGGACGGGACTGAGAGGTTCTCCTGCATGAGTGACCACATTACCCCCGCGGGGTAAAGTCCCCATTCAGGCAGGGGAGAAGCATCGGCCTGGGTCTTTGACGAAATGGATTCAGCGGAGAAAAATGTCTGCTGGTTGAAGTCTGCAGCTACGAGCGTGGAATGAGGCGCGTCCGTCGGGGAGAAGGCGACATACGTGGCGCGGTCGATGGCGGCGGGCAGAACGAATCCATCGTTGTAATCCACATGTTCACCGAGCAAATTGACGCGGCCCGGCGCGCGGGCGATGTGGTCGGGCATTTGTCCAAAATTTTCTTGATAGCGGGTTATGATCTGGTCAATGATGTTCATCGGTTTATTTGCCTTGCGAAGCAATCCGCTGGCGATAATGTATATCGGAAAGCGAGCGTAATCTTTCGGCGGCTGATTCGGGGGTGATGTCGCGCTGGGGCATGGCGAGCATTTCGTAGCCAACCATGAATTTGCGAACCGTGGCGGAGCGCAGCAAGGGGGGATAGTAATGCCAGTGTAGTGTCCATTCGGGGTGGGGTTGATCATCGAAAGGCGCCTGGTGAAGACCCATCGAATAAGGGAATGAGATTTCAAAGAGATTATCGTATCGTGTGGTAACACGCTTCATGATTTTAGCCAATGCGCCCATCTCCGGCGGTGTGAGGTCTGCGAGATAGCCAACGTTACGATGAGCGATCATTAAAATTTCAAA
>JACPVB010000221.1 GCA_016191985.1 Chloroflexota bacterium
CAAATCCGCTGCGCCGTTTGACGTGTATCTCATGCATGTGCCCGGCAAAACCATCAACACATTGGAAAAAGCCGAAGAGATTTACAACTCCCTGCAAAATGAAGGCATCTCGGTTTTGTTCGATGACCGCGACGAGCGCGCAGGTGTCAAATTCAACGATGCGGATTTGATCGGCTGCCCCATCCGCGTGACAGTTGGGGAGAAAGGCTTGAAACAGGAAATGGTAGAATTGAAGAAACGTGCAGAACAAACAAATGAACTCATCCCCATTGTAAATTTAATTTCGGCGATTCAAAAAAAGTAACAGGAATATCATGAGCAAGAGCAGTAAATTATTTGAAAGAGACGGCCATAAAATAATTCTTGGAGACGCCTTGGAATCTCTAAAGTCATTGATTCCAGACAAAACTATAGACCTAATCTTTGCCGACCCTCCATACAATATTGGAAAGGACTTTAACGGCAGGAAAGATAAATGGATATCAGAAGAAGCCTATCTCGATTGGTGTCACAAATGGCTCGACCTGTGCATCCAAAAGCTTAAGCCGAATGGCAGCTTTTACGTTATGACATCTACTCAGGCAATGCCATTTTTCGATATTTATCTGCGAAAGAAGTTAGACATTTTATCCAGAATTGTATGGCATTACGATAGTTCTGGAGTTCAGGCAAAGCGTTATTATGGGTCAATGTATGAACCCATTCTGTTCTGCGTAAAAGATAAGGAAAGCTACACCTTCAACAGTAAAAGTGTTTTGGTTGAGGCGAAAACTGGCGCGAAAAGAAAGTTAATCGATTATCGCAAGTCAACCCCCACTGTATATAACAGCCAGAAAGTACCTGGGAACGTATGGGGATTTCCCAGAGTCCGCTATCGTATGGATGAATACGAAAATCATCCGACCCAAAAGCCCGTTGCATTGCTCGAAAGAATAATTCTTGCAAGTTCTAATCCAGGAGATTCCATCCTTGATCCATTTTCTGGAACATTCACCACGTCCTTTGTCGCAAAAAATTTAGGGCGACAATCCATCGGTATTGAAATCGAGGAAGAATATGTGAAAATTGGCCTTCGCCGTTTGGGAATTCTCTCATCGTACAAAGGAGAAGAACTTCGGCGCGAGCCACGTTCGTATGAAAAAGTTGACCCGGCGCAACAGACACTTAAGCTGTTTGGGTAACCGCTAATGGAACATGAATTCACAGCGCGGATAATGGATATATTGAAAAAAAACATTGGAGACAAGGGGAACGCCGTTTTTGAAAAAAGTCCTTTACTCCAATATTTGAATATTAAAACTCGTTCAGCCGCGAGGGGATCAAAATCCCGCAGCAGCTTTGCCAATCTATATGCCATTTATGTTCTCATTGAAGATTATTTGACGCATGGATTTGACATACGAAAAGGCTATAACAAATACGAAGGGGCAAGGTTTACTTCATTGCTGGAACGTCAAAGAGAATTGCCTTTTGGCAGCAAATTACAAAACCACGCGCTCAATCACAGGCTGAATGAAGAGTTCAGAAAATATTTTCCTGAAATTGAATACATTCCCATTCTTCGGGATGTTCGGGAAAACCGCTATTGGTTCAACGAGAACCTGCTTAAAGTAAAAGTTGGCAGGGAAACTCACAATGTTGCGAAGGTAATTATCGAAATAATTGAAGACTACATTCAGGCCAAGGAAATTGCGTTTAAATCTTTTATTGAGACGTGCGAACGTCTAAAAGATATTTCAGGCGAAAACGATGCTGCTGTTTCACAATTTATCGAGGATCTGCTTGCGCCAAACATAGACGCCAGAATTTTTGAAATTGTCAGCTATGCCATCTTACGC
The DNA here is from genome assembly GCA_016191985.1 of Chloroflexota bacterium. Classification (GTDB taxonomy): domain Bacteria; phylum Chloroflexota; class Anaerolineae; order Anaerolineales; family Villigracilaceae; genus Villigracilis. The sequence goes on from JACPVB010000221.1 coordinate 1,839, forward strand.
TTCTATTACCATGACCAGATTGTATATTTTGGCTTTGACCTGGATCATATCCAATCTGAGAACCTCCAACTATTCAAGACAGGGCGCACAAATGCCAATGACGGAGGCATTGATTTTGTCATGCGTCCACTGGGCAGATTCTTCCAGGTGACAGAAACGCTGGATGTAAAAAAATATTTTCTAGACATAGACAAAATCGAACGTTTCCCTATATCTTTTGTTGTAAAGTCAATTGAAGATATAGATACCATTCGTCAAAGGCTTCGCGGAGGGGCACAAAGACTATATTCCATCAATACCATCGTTGAAAGATATATGGCTTGTATTGAAGAAATCATCAACATTCCTGTACTGACAGATTGCTTTCAAAAAGCACAGGCACAAGGGTATTTACGCCAAATTTTGGATGAAGTCATCATTCAAAGCAAAGTTGAGTTCAACTACGAGAATGTCGAATAATCTCACACCTAAAAACTCTCCTCAAGTAACCGTGCAAAAAACCTCTCCCACTTTCTTCCAGATCATATCCACCGATTATCTTGCGCAAAACTTTTTTGTGGTGACCTTCGGTGGCTGGGTCATCTACGCAATTGATGCGGCATTTGAAGGGCGCGCAACTCTCTTTCTCGCCATCTTCGCCGCGATTCTCACACCCCTCGGACTGGTCACATTTTTTTGGAGATACAATCTCATCGTTTCCACCTTTGTGAACGGAGTTGAAATCACAGGGAGAGTCATCAGCGCCAGGACTTTCGCAAAAGACTATGTCATCCTTTACGAATACAAATTCAACGAAAAAGTTCATCAATACCAAAATCGTGTGAAGAAAAATGCCTACGTCAAAGCATTGAGACAAGGCCAGCAGGTAAATTTACTTGCCCATGAGAAAACACCGCACATTGCATTTATCAAAGAAATTTATTTGGAATCCCTGTAACCCATGAATATCGGACATTACCCCCCGCCCAAGAGACGCGGCATGATCGTGCACAGCATGATCCTGCTTGTGCTGGCGATCCTTGCCATCCTTGGATTCTTGAACCTTTCCAGCGCGGAGGTTGGGCCCGCTTTTTTGGGTTGGCTGTTGCTGGCGCTTTTCTCCTTCGCGCCGATACCATTTTTGGTGTATCGCGCCTATTCCCTCTGGCGCGCGGACTATCACATCGACCGCGACAGCCTCGCCATCAGTTGGGGACTGCGCGTCGAAGACATCCCCCTCTCCGACATCGAATGGATGCGTTCTGCGGACGATCTCATCAACCCGCTGGCATTGCCGTCCCTGCCGCTGCCCGGCGGGTTACTCGGCATTCGCCGTCATCCCGAACTTGGCGTAGTGGAATTCCTTGCCTCGGATGCAAAAAAACTTCTCCTCATCGCAACTGCCAAACGTGTCTTTGTGATTTCACCTGAAAACCCATCCGGGCTTTCACAGACCTTTGCGCGCGCAACCGAGATGGGCAGTCTCACTCCCGTCGAAGCAAAATCGGTGTATCCGTCTTTTGTCGTCACCCAGGCATGGGAAAATGGACTCGCCCGCTACCTCTGGCTCACTGCATTATTTTTAAATATCGGCCTGTTTATTTGGACAAGCCTTATCATCCCCACCACGCCGCGCGTGGCCCTCGGACAGCAATTTGCAGGCAGCGCACTCGAAACCATGCCATCCTCCCAGCTTATCATTTTTCCTGTCGCAAGTCTCCTGCTGACCGTTACAGGCTGGATCGCAGGTTTATATTTTTATCGCTGGGAACGTGAGCGCGCACTTGCCTTCATCGTTTGGGGCTCCAGCACGCTGACAAGTTTATTATTCCTGCTCGCAGTGCTTTTCATCATCACAACTCCGGTGTAACGTACATGGTAAACAAGTAAACACGGAACATGCAACACTCATTCCTATCATGCCCCTTTACTATCAACTCCCCTTCGGCTTCCTCCTCGCAATTTTCATCGCCTTCCTTGCCTACAAAGCCCGCAGTCTCAACCAAAGCGGCGCGCTGGCAGCAGCCTTCACAGGCACGATCATCTTTGGGATTGGCGGCTGGCAATGGGCAATTTTATTGCTTACATTTTTCATCACCTCCTCCGCTCTCAGCCGCGCCTTCAAAAAACGCAAACAAGGTCTCGACGAAAAATTTTCCAAAGGCCACGAACGTGATGCGGGCCAGGTTTTCGGTAACGGCGGCATTGCCACCCTCTTCGCCGCGCTGCATTTCTTTTTTCCAGAATCTATCCTCCCGTGGATCGGCTTCGCCGCCACCCTCGCCGCAGTCAATGCCGATACATGGGCCACCGAACTCGGCGTGCTGAATCCCAATCCCCCACGCATGATTACGAATTTTAATAAAGTTGTGGAAAAAGGCACCTCAGGCGGAATCTCCTTAATCGGCACCCTCGCCTCGTTGACAGGCTCCGCCTTAATCGCATTCCTCGCCTCTCTCCTAACGGACAACTGGTCGCTGTTTCCATTGATCACGTTCGCAGGGTTGGCTGGCTCGCTTTTTGACTCGTTCCTGGGCGGAACCGTCCAAGCCATGTACTTCTGCCCCACCCATAAAAAAGAGACCGAGAAACATCCCCTCCACACCTGTGGCACACAAACCGTTCACCTCCGCGGCTGGAAATGGCTGAATAATGACTGGGTCAACTTTGCGTGCGGCGTGTTTGGGGTTGTGGTGGCGTTAATTGCAAGCGTGCTATAATCGAATTTGAGCAATATGATTTACACATCCTCAGAAGTACAAAAACAATTCCCAGCCTTGCTCAAAAAAGCATTGAGCGAAGGCCAGATTCGGTTTAAAACCAGGGATGGGCAGGTATTTATAATCAGTCCCGTCATTCCTGCCAGAGAATCTCCTTTTGAAGTTCGCAGTATAAAGTTAAACATCACAAGGTCAGAAATTCTGGAAGCAATCCGCGAAAGTAGAACAAGATATTCATAAGCTGAAGGCCCTGACAAATCAACATGTCGGGGCTTTTTTTGAACAGATTGAGAGTCTCAAAATGCAAACCACCTCCCCCATCCTCGTCACCGGCGCGAGCGGATTCGTTGCCATACACACCATCATTCAACTGCTTGAGCAGGGATACCATGTCCGCGGCACGCTGCGGACTCTGTCACGCGAAGCCGAAGTCCGTGAGACCATTTCGAGGTATGTTCAAATAAATGATCGGCTGGAGATTCTGCCTGCGGACCTGGAGCAGGAATCAGGGTGGGAAGAGGCGATGAACGGCGTCGAATATGTCCTGCATGTTGCGTCGCCGTTTCCATTATTTGAACCAAAGCACGAAGATGAACTCATCGTCCCCGCCGTGCAAGGGACTCTGCGCGTGCTGCGTGCGGCGCATAAAGCGGGAGTCAAACGCGTGGTGCAGGTTTCTTCCAATGCCGCAATTTCATCGGGGCATGAAGGTGAAAATAAAACGTTTACAGAAGATGATTGGACAGACCTGGGCAAGGTTGGCGCATACGCAAAAAGTAAAACGCTGGCCGAACGCGCCGCATGGGACTTTATCCGCAGCGCCGAGAATACCCACAAGATGGAACTTGCAACCATCAACCCGCCGCTCATCCTTGGGCCTGTTCCCAATAAAAATTTCCGCACATCCGTGGAGCTAATTCGAACCTACATGCTCGGGCAAGTCCCCGGCGTGGGGCGGATAAAAATGGGACTGGTGGATGTGCGCGATGTGGCGTCCGCGATCATCCTTGCCATGCAAACACCCGCAGCAGCGGGCAACCGTTTCCTTTGCTCAGGCGGAGTATTGTGGATCAAGGAGATCGCCGAAATTTTGCAAAAGGAATATGCACAACGCGGATATAAAATTCCCACGATTCAATTTCCAAGTTTCTTAATTCGCCTCATTGCATTGTTCGATAAAAAAATAGCCATCGTTACAGACAGCCTCGATTGGGATTACGAACTCTCCAACGAAAAAACCAAACGCATTCTCAAATGGACACCGCGTTCAAACGAAGAAGCCGTTCTTTCCATGGCCGAAAGCTTGATCACACAAGGACTTGTTTAATGTCGAAACGAATTCCATCGCTTGCCATTCTGCTCGGCAACATCGTCGCTTTTGCGGGGTTGGCCCTGCTCGCCTACCTCGGTTTTTACAACCGCTACTGGGCCGATGACTGGTGCTATAGCGCGGACGCGCGCCAGCTCGGAACCACACAAGCCACCCTGCAATATTTCAATCCCGAGGGGACGGGTTATTCATCCAACCGCTACTCGCTGACCTTTTTCTCCGCCCTCACCGAAAATACGCTCGGCATGTTCGGCAACCAAATCTTTGCAACGCTTACCATCGTTTTCTGGCTCATCGGCATTGCATGGACTCTTTACAATATTTCGCGCCTCACGCATTCCATCCCGCTCGGCGCGCTTTTATTCGCATCCGCATTTTTACTTTTTTACAACCTTTACATTTCGCCCCAGCGCTTTCAAATTTTATACTGGCGTTCGGGCGTGCTGCCCTACAGCGCCGCCATCGTTTTCTGGCTCATCATCCTCGGCCTCATCACGCATCAAATGACTCGCGCCACGCCCGCAAAATGGATTCCCTACGCCGTCGCGCCGCTCGCCTTCCTTGCGGCGGGGTTGGGCGAGATCAGTTGTGTCTTCCTGTTCAGCGGCACGAGCATTCTGCTCCTCGCGGCGTGGCTCGCAAGAAACCAGGATTGGGCAAAGAAATCGCTCCAAACAATTTTCATTGCGTGGCTTTTTCTCCTGCTCGGCATGGTTGCGCTCATCGTCTCCCCGTCCAACGCGCGCGTTGAAAACATGGGCGTGGAACGCAATAGTCCGCTGGCAGTTCCGCTCCTCTCCATTCGCCATGCAGTGGACTTTATCTTCATCTCCCTGCGGACATTGCCCATCCCGCACGCCATCTTCATCGGGACGATATTCAGCCTCGCCGTCATCGCGACAAAAAACACACCCGCTTCGCCCTTAACCGTGAAGCGGATTCTGCTTCTATTGGCATTCGCTACGCTGATCACATTCCTGCTGGTCGTGTCCATTCAAGCGCCGAGCGCCTATTTTTACAGCGCCACCCCAGACCCGCGCGGGAAATCGCTCGCCAGGTTCACCCTCCTCGCAGGGCTGGGATTCATGGCCTGGCTCGGCGGCGCGTGGACAGCACAAAAGCTCGCTAAAAACTGGCTGACATTTGCCTCCGCAATGGTTTTGCTTTTGGGATTGGCCTACACCGTCCGCACGTTCACCATCCTTTACGCTGAATTACCGGGCTTCATCTACCGCGCCCAAATCTGGGACGAACGCGATGCGATCATCGAATCCGCAAAGGAGCAGGGGATTACGCTGGTCGAAGTCCCTGTGATAGACACGGCAGATATAGACACCCGCGACATGTTCGGCTCCCGCGGCAAAGGCTGGACTCAATTCTCCCTCAACTGCGCCGCCCGCTATTACGGCGTGGATGGTTTGAAAGTGAAACAGTAACTAGCCCCTTCCCTGCAAATATCAGGTTTTAGGAATTTGATACTACATAAGATATCGTATATAATACCAATATGAAAAAGCCTGATATTGTCCTTGACACAAATGTAATCATTGCTGCCCTACGGTCAAAGAAAGGCGCATCCAACAAATTATTATCTCTTGTCGGAACGCATAAGTTTGAAATCCACGATTCGGTGGCGCTCATCCTTGAATACGAGGATGTTATTCAGCGACATCGAGCGGAACTTGGGTTATCTCAAGATGATGTAGCAGATTTCATTGATTCACTTTGTTCAATGGCTCATCATCACAAGATTTACTTTCTATGGCGTCCGACCTTATCAGATGTAGATGATGAACTTTTGCTTGAACTGGCCGTAACGGCAGGATGTGAATACATCGTGACACATAATATCAGCGATTTCAAAAATATCGGTAATTTTGGAGTTCAAGCTATCACGCCAACAGAGTTTCTGCAAATTATCCGCGAGGTGAAAGAATGAGCGCATTAAGTTTACGTTTACCCAAATCTTTACACGAGCAACTTCGTGAATTGGCACAAGAAGAAGGCATTTCTGTCAATCAGTTTGTCATGCTTGCAGTGGCCGAGAAAGTTGCGGCGATTTCCACAATTGAGTATTTAGAAAAACGCGCAAAACGCGGCAGCCGTAAAAGGTTTTTAGAAATCCTCAACAAAGCTCCCGATGTCGAACCAGAAGAGACTGATAAATTGTGACGTTTAGAAGCAGTTTTCCCTGGCCTGTCAGCCACCTTCGGCAGGTTGGCTTGGGTATTTTCCTGCTCCCAAACCTCATCCTTCGATGTACTCAGGGCGAAACATAATTTTTTGGAGCAATCATGAACTACGTCCCCGATAGTTCCCGTTATGAAACCATGCGCTACAACCGCTCGGGCCGCAGCGGACTGAAACTGCCTGCCGTTTCGCTTGGCTTGTGGCACAACTTCGGCGGCGTGGACACTTTCGTCAACAGCCGTGATATGGTCTTGCGTGCATTCGATCTCGGCATCACACACTTTGACCTGGCGAATAATTATGGTCCACCGCCTGGCTCCGCCGAAGAGACATTCGGCCAGATCCTCGCAAAGGATTTGCGTCCCCATCGTGATGAACTCATTATTTCCTCCAAAGCGGGCTACACCATGTGGGACGGCCCGTACGGAGATTGGGGCTCGCGCAAGTATCTGGTCTCCAGCCTCGACCAAAGCCTGAAACGCATGGGACTGGAATATGTGGACATTTTCTACCACCACCGCCCCGACCCTGAGACTCCGCTCGAAGAGACCATGCAGGCGTTGGATACCATCGTCCGCAGTGGACGGGCGTTGTATGCGGCCATTTCAAATTACCCCGCCGACAAAACCCGTGAAGCCTCGAAGATTTTGAATTCACTTGGCACGCCTTG
>JACPVB010000222.1 GCA_016191985.1 Chloroflexota bacterium
AAGCGACCCCGAAGCCTTTATGGTCATCGGCGTCGCGCACGAGGCGTTGGGCGAAGGTTTCAAGCCGTTGAAGGGAAGGTGAGTAACAAGTGATGAGTAACGGAAAACGAGTCGCGAGAAAAAAATCCTTGTGACTCGTTTCTTATTCCTCGTTACTTTCTCTTCCCATACCCAAACTGATTCAACGCATTCTGATTATCGCGCCAATCTTTTGAGACCTTCACGCGCAGTTCCAAAAATACTTTTCTTCCGCCCATCTCTTCAATTTCTTTTCTGGCAGCCGAGCCAATAGACTTGAGCATTTTGCCGCCCTCGCCGATGACGATTCCTTTTTGCGATTCGCGTTCCACAAAAATCGTCGCGGCGATGTAGGCCATGCCGTTTTCACGCTCCTTGAATTCGTCCACACGCACGGCCAGGCTGTGCGGCACTTCATCGCGCAGTTGAATGAGACAGGCTTCACGCAAAAGGTCTGCGGCAATGTCGCGCTCGTAAGAGTCGGTGATTTGTTCTTCGGGAAATTCAGGCGGTCTCTCAGGCAGGGACTGGATCAGAGTCTCGAGCAGTTCACCCAGCCCAAGCCGCTTCGCTGCGGACACTTTCTTAACGGAGGCCTGATTCCACAATTTGACATATTCCTCGCTGCGAGCGGAACCTTCGTCAGCGCCGAGGGTGTCTATTTTGTTCAGGACCAGCAATCGGGTAGTGCGAGGCGAAATTTTGTTGAGCAGTTCCGCGATGCGCAGGTCATCTTCTGTGGGGGCGGAGGATGAATCCACAAGCCAGAGGATCACATCCACGCCGTCGAGCGCTTCCTCGGCTTCGTAATTGAGGAACTCGCCGAGTTTGTGGCGGGGTTGGTGAATGCCGGGCGTGTCCACGAAAACGATTTGTGCGTTTTCGATGGTGAGGATGCCAAGCTGGCGGCGGCGCGTGGTCTGCGGGCGCGGTGAAACAGCGGCGACCTTTTGCCCAAGCAGCGCGTTGAGCAGGGTGGACTTGCCCACATTGGGACGTCCGATGATGGCGACAAAACCTGAACGATGATTGGTCATGTTTCTTTTTGTTTCTCAGCACGTTCCATTACATTGGAAGGAGAGGTGCGGGGATTCCAGTTTGCAATTGCAAGGCTTGCAATGATAAGGATGGCGCCTGTTAATATCTGCCAGGTCAGTTCTTCATGCAGGAATACCACGCCAAGGGTTACACCGCCCAATGGAAACAGGTAGGTGACCATGGTGGTGCGCGTGGGGCCGATCTCGTGAATTAAGTAAAAGGCCATCACGAATGCGAGGCCGGAGCCGAGGATGCCAAGCCAGAGCAGGCCGATCCAGGTGATGGGGAGTTGGGGAATTTTAACCGGAGATTCAAAAACGAGGGCGGCCAGCCACATGATCGCCGTGCCGGAGACAAGTGGCCCCATGCTTCTGAGAATAACGGGCGTATCCTCGGTGAATTTGCGGATGTAGATGGAGCTGCCCGCATAAAAGACACACGCAAGGATGACAGCGCCCTGCCCAAGCAGGGAACTTTGCGACGAGCCGATATCCTTGCTCATGAGAACCACCACCCCGGCGAAACCGACCAACAGGCCGAGCACTTTTGGCAGGGTCATTTTATCGTCGTGCAGGATGTAGTGCGCGGCGACAATGGTGAACAGCGGCACGGTCGCATCCAGGATGGAGGCCACGCCTGAGTCAATTACGGTTTCGCCCCACGAGATCAGAAAGAACGGGGCGGCGATATTGGTGACGCCGACAATAAGTAAAGGCGTCCATTCCTTAAATGTACGTGGCATCTGCACTCGCTGCATGGCGATGGCGACGATGCCAAATAACACCCCGAAGAGCACCCTGTAAGCGACGAGAGTCAGCGGGCCCAGCTCCTCCAGGCCGATCTTGATCCACATGAAGGATGAACTCCAGATGATGCCCAGGGTGATAAAGACGATCCAATGTTTTGTTTTCAAGCATGCTCCTTAAAAAAATACGTCCTGAGCGGAGCCGCACGTATTTGCGGCGCAGTTGAAGGACGTGGTAGCAGGAATTTCTTCACCTATATCTATCCTTCAACTGCGTTTGTCGTTCTACTCAAGATGCAGTGTACTTAAATTTTCTTCACTAAATAATATTCGCTGCGTTCGAAGCCACGATCCAGGTAATATTGACGCGTTCCAACGGCAGATATTACTGCAATACGGGAAAAACCATTCTCGCGTGCTATTCTCTCCGCTTCCCCCAGCAGACGTGTACCAAGGCCTGCGTGTTGAGCAGCGCCTGTTTTTTCGGAGCCGACTTCGAGGGATTGCCCATACACGTGCACTTCGCGGATAAGAGCAGCGCGATCAAGCTCGGAGATGCCGGTAGCTGGCGAGCCTGCCTTCGGGAGAGAGAGGCGGATGAAGCCTGCGAGTTTGTCGTCTCCTGTAACAAAGGAGATGAAATGCTCTTCGGCAAATCCCGCTTTGTAGATTAGGTCATCGAGGCGCAGGCTGGCAGAGTCCACACTTTTGCCGCGCACTTCACGGCAGCGAATGCACTGACAGATCGTGCCGCGTTGTTTCATGATTTCCTGAATATCCTGCCGCAGACTGGTGCGCGTGTTTCCCTCGACCACGTTGTTGCCCGGAATATCGCGGATGACGCGGTTGACACGGCAATAGCGCGGGATGGTGGGCTTGATATCCACGAGCAGATTCACGAGGTCTTCCATGCTGTAGGGATGGAACTCTCCACGCTGCCAGTATTCATAAAGCTCGGCGTTTGCCAGCAATTGATTCGGATAAATTTTTATTTCGTCGGGACAGAAATCTTCCCATAATTTTTTAAAGTCTTCGCGGTCACTTTGCGGGGTTGCCCCAAGCAGGTTGGGCATCCAATGCAAGACGATTTTGAACCCAGCGGCGCGGAGCAACGCCGTAGCTTTGCGCGTGGACTCGACATCATGCCCGCGTTTGTTGATCTCCAGAATGTGGTCGTCAAAACTTTGCGCGCCCATCTGCACTTTGGTCACGCCGAGGTGACGCAGCCATTTGATCTCATCGGGATTGATCTCGTCCGGGCGGGTTTCGATCACCAGTCCCACGTTGCGGTGGGGGGCGGCTTCGTTTTGCGAATGGATTTCGGGGAGGTTTACCACAGAGACCACGGAGTCTACAGAGTTTTCTTTTGGTTTTTCTTTGTGTACTTCGTGCCCTTCGTGTTTAATTTCATTCATTGCATCAAAACATCGGGCGACAAACCATTCCTGGTAATCTCTTCGATACGAAGACCATGTGCCGCCAAGGATCAGCAACTCGATTTTATCTGTAGGATGCCCAAGATTTTTCAACGCGCGGATGCGATTATGCACCTGCTCGTACGGGTCAAATTGATGTTCAAGGGCGCGCATGGCTCCGGGTTCGTCGGGCAGGTAGCTTTTTGGCATCCGTACATCGGTTGGACAAAAAATACATTTCCCCGGGCAGGGATATGGCTTGGTCAGCACAGTCACCGTGGTGACGCCGGAGAGAGTCCGCATGGGTTTCATGCGGATGCGCTCCAGCAAAACCCGGTCAGGCTGGATCGCGCCAGAATCCACCATTTGGTTGTAGGCGGCCACCAGCGCAGCCTTTGTGAGATAGCCGCCTTCGTCCAGCGGATGACTGCGCAGCGCACGCATCACGTCACTGCCTTCGCGGATCTCGTCCAGGACGTGATGAGCCAGCGCCAGCTTTTGCGGCGTAAGGGTGTTGATTTTTTTCCAAAGTTGTCGTCGTTCAGTAAAATCCATAAGTAAGCTGCAAATAGGGTAAATAAATGTCAATGAATTAAAACAGAATCAAAATGCCAGTTTCATCGTCATCACCAAGCATCCGAATGGATTCATAGTTTTCACGAAGAATGGTTTCAATATCTTGTGTGGAGCAGTTTCCTCGTCGAATCCAAATAATTTTTGGTGGAAAACCTTTTACCACTCCCAACTCGCTAAAATCCGCATCCTTGGTGACAATCATGTAGTCATGGTCATGGGCATATTGCCAAATTTCGATGTCCATTGCATTGCCCATCCCCGGTGCAGAAACGTGTGCGGAGCCTGGGTACATATCAGCAAGTCGATCCACCAGACGAGGCGATATATTTTGGTCGAATAACAGCAATTTCATGGTTGAACAACGGCCATCACCCGCTCACGGGCCGCGGCAAAACTCAAGCTTGCAAGAATATCGTCCCGTGTCAGATATGGGAAGTCTCGAACGATCTCGTCTTCTGTCATCCCAGAGGCAAGATATTCCAAAACATCATAGACCGTGATTCTCATTCCGCGAATACACGGTTTTCCACCGCGTTTTCCAGGCTCAATAGTAATTATGTCTTTGAATTGCATGTTTCACTCTCCATCACAAACAAATAGCGTAAAGGCATTATACGCCAGCCTGTTCATCCTCTTTTATTTCCATATGAAATTCATTCTTCACATCCGCAATATCCTTTTTACGGAACATGTCGGTGTGCAGGCCGCATTCCACTTTTCCACGCCCGGCCCAGCGGCCGGCGCGCTCATCGTCATTGATGCCGATGGCAATGGTGCAGGGAGCACAGCCCACACTTTTATATCCTTTTTCAAAAAGCGGATGAACGGGCAGATTGTGTTCTTCCATGTAATTTTGCACGTCCGCTTTTTTCCAATTCAAAAGCGGGTTGATCTTCAACAGGCCGTTCTGCTTCTCCAAAATTTTTGCGTGGGCGCGGGCAGAAGTCTGATCGCGGCGGATGCCGCTGATCCACGCCTTCACATTCTTCAACGCTTTTTGCATCGGCTGCACCTTGTGCAAATAACAACACAAATTCGGGTCGTCCAGCGGCAGGTTGCGGACGTTCTGCCTTGCAAACACATCCCAGCGCGAGTCGCGGTAGAGATCGATCACGTTGATGTGCCACTCTGAAGCGATCTTCTCGCGGAACATCAAGGTCTCCCAAAAATGATATCCCGTATCGAGGAAAAAAACGGGAATGCCGCGTTTGATGCGCGTGACCATGTGCAGCAGCGGCATGGACTGGGTTTGAAAAGACGAGCTCATGGCGATCTCAGGCCAATACATATCCGCCGCCCATTGGATGATCTCTTGCGGGGTCTTCGTCTCGAACTCTTCTGAAAGGCTCTCGATTTCCTGTACCGATAACATGCCGAGATTATACCGTTATATAACATACCCGTATGGGTATAATGCCAGTATGAACCGTGACATGGTCGAGCGTTTACTTACAATCAACCGGGAATTTTACAACCGCTTCGGCGACTCCTTTTCCGCCACGCGCCAGCGCCTGCAACCCGGTGTAAAAAAAATCCTCGAAACGATTCGGGAGGATGATTCCGTTTTGGATTTGGGATGCGGCAACGGGCATTTCCTGCGCGAGATTCATAAACGTGGTCACCAGGCACCGCTTCTCGGCGTGGACTTTAGCCTGCCTCTGCTTCGAGACGCGGAGTCTACGCTGGGGGTGGAGTTCCGGGAGGCAGATTTAACCAAGTTATCAGTGACCAGTAATCAGTTTCTGATCACTGATCACTGGTCACTGATAACTGCCTTTGCAACGCTTCATCATATTCCCTCTCACGAAATCCGCCTGGATATTTTGCGAACGGTTAAAAAATTATTGAAACCGAATGGCAGATTCATTCTCTCCAACTGGCAGTTTTTGAACAGCGAAAAGTTAAAGGCGCGCATTCAGCCGTGGAGCCGGGTTGGGCTTTCAGATGAAGATGTGGACGAAAGGGATTATCTGCTGGATTGGCGCAGTGGGGGGGAGGGTTTGCGGTACGCACACCATTTTTCAGCGGAGGAACTGTTTGGGTTGGCCGAGCAGGCCGGGTTTAAGGTCGAAGCGGAATTTTTATCCGATGGGGAAAATGGAAGATTGGGTCTGTATCAGGTTTGGGAATCGAATCATTAACTCACCTTACGCGATGACCCCGTAGGGGTCGAATGATTATAGCTTTTATAATTTGTCATATTCAACCCCGAAGGGGTGGTATGGCTCGTAAGACCCATGTCATCCCTTCGGGATTTGGATTCCGTTCTTCCAATTTTCTATAATCCTGCCATCCCTACAGGATTGGACCGCGTAACATCAGTCATTAAGTTCAATGGCTGATTGCAACGCGGTTGCGGCCTTTGTGCTTGGCTACATACATGGCCTGGTCGGCACGCGCGATCAGCATTTCCAGATTGGTTGTGTTTTCATCCCGACATGCCACCCCCAGACTCGCGGTTACATTTATTTCCAGCTCTTCACTTATGCGGATGGGCAGGTTTGCGATTGCCTTGCGCAGGCGTTCAGCCACAATCTGGCAGGCCTTCACGCTGGTGTCGGGCAGAAGGATAATGACCTCCTCGCCGCCATACCGACCGATGTAATCTATTTCACGGATGCAGCCTTTACAGCGATTTGCAAACTCGCACAGAATCAGGTCGCCGGCGGAGTGTCCGTGTTCATCGTTTATATTTTTAAAATGGTCGAGATCGAGCATGATTGCCGAAAACGAGTGATCCAAACGAATCGACCTTGCGAACTCAACTTTGCCCAGTTCGAACAATCCGCGGCGGTTGTACAAGCCGGTTAATGGATCGGTAATCGCCTGGGTTTGAGTCTCCTGGAAGATGCGCGCGTTCTCCAGCGCAACCGCCACCTGGTTTGCAAATTCGGCGGCAATCTTGGCATCATCTTCTGAAAAATCATCAGGCTCCGAACTGTCGATGGCGAGCAAGCCAATGGTTTTTCCCTGAAATATCAGCGGCACTCCCAGCCATGAGCGGATGTGGTTGTGCGGCGGTTCGTTGAATTTTTTATATACTTTCCAGGTTTCCGGGAGGCGGTACGGCATGCCGGTTTCTATGACGACGCTGTTGGGGTTGTCGCCGGGGACTGGAAACCGCAGGCCGATCACGTCGTCTATATTTTTCCAGCCGCGCCCGCCGATGATATACAATTCGTTCCCGTCCAGCAATTGGACGGACGCGCTGTCGTATGGAACGACCTCATTAAGCTGATCCAGAATATGTGAGACGGCCTGGTCCATTTGAAGTTTCTCTGTAACAGCCGCGCTGGCTTTTCGCAGTGTTTCGGAAGTAACCGCCCGTTTCTGCGCCTGCTCCACTGCCTGAAATTTTTCGAGCGCGAGCGCAATCAGCGCGGATGCCTGTTCGCAGATCGAGATTTCTTCCGGTTGAAAGCGATGGGGTTTATCAAAGGAAAGCAGGACGCTTCCCAATTTTTTGTCCATCACCTTCAGGGGAAGCACAAGCACGGAAACGACTGTGAAGCTTTCTATAATACGCCGATCCGCATAGGGTGTTGTCTTCGTATCTTCAATCACAAGCGTATGACCAAGCGTCAGCGCAGATTCGGTAAAGGTGCGTTCGCCGGGTTGGAGGTTTAGGGAAGAATATTTGTCCTTGAGTGCGCCATACGCAACAAGGGGGATGGCCCGCTTGCTGGTTTCATCCCACAGGGTTAGGAAACATCCGTCCGCATGGATCAACTCTCCCAACCGGTTCACAACGGTTTGCGCCATATTGTTTAGGTTATCCGCTTGCAGGGATATGGTGACGATCTCATGCAGTAAATTCAAGGTGTGCTGGCGGCGGATCAATTTTTGTTCCGTGCGGGCGCGCGACTCGGCTGAACCAAAAATATTGGCGGCAGTGTGAAGAGCCTCCAGTTCGGTGCTTGTCCAGTCGCGTTCCACGAAACATTCATCGAACATGATGAAGCCCCACCATTGCGAGTCCACAAAGATGGGCATGGCGGCGATGGAGAGACTCCCCAGCGTTTGAAACAATTCCTGCTCCTGCTGTGGAAAATCGCGCGTTCTTCCGTGGATGGAATTTCCAAGCGAGAGATTGTCTTCCCACCTCCCAAACCCCAACTTGCGAAACGCAAAATGTTGTAATGCGGGGTTCTTGAGCTGCGGGGGGACCCTGGGGTCTGCCCATTCATAGCATAAGCTGGTACGGATAACTCCTTCCTCGTCCATATAATTCATCGCCACATAAACGCGACAGACATTCGCGGCCTGTCCGATCTTCTCCAATACCCCGGGAACATTCTGCTCCCATGCGGATTCTTTTAAGAATTGTTCCGCCGCCATGCTGATGGCAGACATGATCGATTGGCGGCGGGCCAATGCCAGTTCTGTTTCTTTACGTTCTGTAATATCGTGCAAAATGATGATGCTGTCGGAATTGTTCAAAGACGAGACCGGGGAGACGGTCAACTCGTAAACTTTTGCCTGCTTGCCCTCCCCGAGCATGATCTCAGCCCGCTGTTCGTTACCGGTCAAATACGGTGA
This sequence comes from Chloroflexota bacterium, assembly GCA_016191985.1. Lineage (GTDB taxonomy): Bacteria > Chloroflexota > Anaerolineae > Anaerolineales > Villigracilaceae > Villigracilis. The sequence goes on from JACPVB010000222.1 coordinate 8,332, forward strand.
GAGCTTTTCAGCATATGGCTCCGACACCTGGGAAAGCGGCTGGCCGAGCGCGTCGTTCTCCGTGCGGTTGAAAAGTTTTTCCATGATCGGGTTGAGGTATAAAATTCGCCCCTGCGGATTTAAAACAATTACGCCGTCCTTCATGCTCTCTAATACGGTCAGGTGCTCAGGCGGCAATACCTCGAGCAGGCGATATTTGATGATCGCCCATGAAAGCCCAAGCGCTGCCGGTAAAAAGAACAAGGGCGTGACGTCAAGATTTTTAATCGGGTTGATGCCGATGACGAAGATCAGGTTCCCGACCAGGGGGAGGAGCATTCCCAGAACGACAAAACTAATTTGAATGCGATAAATCCTCGGTCTTTGCAGCAATTCAATGATCAACAGGACGTTCGTGAACGCCAAAATGATATAGGAATAAACGCTGTGTACCCAAAAGAAAACCCCGAAGCGGATATCCAAAAGCCGTAGCCCGCGCACCGCTGACAGGGTCTCCCTGTCCCACATCAAATGGTGATATTCGTTGGTCCAGACGAGGAGCAGGGTCAGGCTGGGAATCACCCATAGCAAAAGCCGGATACGCGGGGTGAGCAGGTGGCTTTTGCCTGTAAATTCAAGCGCAAAGAACAGCAGATAAACGGGCAGGGAAACAATTCCGAAATATTCAATTTTTAGAATGAACAGTTTTGCGGGCAGAGTGGGGAGGAATATCTCAAGGCTGTACAGAAACGCCCAGATGGAGATGGCAAGCATCACCCATGCAAATGGCGTCACTGCCACAGCGGGTCTCTTGCGCCAGGCATACAACCCCAGCCAGGCGTATGGGATTGCGGCGACCAGATAAACCAAAGCAACATAAAGATTAAGATTAATCATGGTTTTCTAAAAACATTTTATGCTTTATTCGATTTGTTTTTCCTTACAAATAAATCGTAATCTGTCTTTTTTATCATTTTTGTTATTTTGCTTGAACTTTGCTACCGTACAAATCCCTCGCGAAAAACTCTGGAGTCGGGCAACTTGCTGCCCAAAATTCCCATCAGCACCCACAGGGCAAGTGAGCTGATGGAGTCCAGAATCGTGATCTACTGATTATATGAAATTCCCCATAAAGAGCTGTAGGGGCGACCCATTCAGGAAGGACAAAATATTTGACAAATCATGAAGAGCTGTCCTTACAACGTAAAGTCAGATATTAAAATTTGTTACCGTACATCGCGCCAATTATGTCGTTGCGAGCCGCCGTTCGTGCTTTTCGGCGGCGAAGCAATCTCATTTTCAACTGAAATATCCCTCGAACAGGAGGTTGCTTCGTCGGAAAGAGCAAAACCCTCCTCGCAACGACATAAATTAAACTCCAGCATAAAAACCTGGTTAGAGGATCACCTTTTGCGGGGAGACTACGTACTGCCACCAATTGTTATGGATGCCATTCTTGCGTCCTGCCACGCAGGGAAAATGGCTGAACCACCATTTGTGATGCGCGCGGATCTCGCCATTGCCCCACTCGGCGGAGTTGACGACCCGCACATCCCCTTTAAAGTTGGGGAAGTTCAAACGCCAGTCGT
>JACPVB010000237.1 GCA_016191985.1 Chloroflexota bacterium
CGACGACCTGGCCGCCCGCCGCGACCTGGACCCCGCCTGGGTGCGCCATGCCATCGGCCAGGCCCGCTTGCTGCCGGTGGCGCAACGCCTGGTGCTGCCGCCCACCAAAGGCACGGCCAAGAACTGGCAGGCCTACCGCGAGCGCTTTGTGGAGCCGGTACGCATCCGCGCCGCCCTGCGCTTCTGGCAGGACAACGCCGCCACCCTGGCCCGCGCAGAGCAGGAATTTGGCGTGCCCCAGGAAATCATCATTGGCATCCTGGGCGTGGAGACCATCTACGGCCAGCACATGGGCAACTTCCGCGTGATCGACGCGCTGGCCACGCTGGCCTTCGACTTCCCCCAGGCGCACCCGCGTGCTGCCGAACGCAAGGCCTTTTTCCTGCGCGAGCTGGAACAATTCCTCAGCCTGATGCAACGCACCGGCCAAGACCCCACCGAGCCGCGCGGCAGCTTTGCCGGCGCCATGGGCCTGCCGCAGTTCATGCCATCGAGCTGGGTGCGCTACGCCATCGACTTCGACGGCGACGGCCACGTGGACCTGCACGCCAGCGCCGCAGATGCCATCGGATCCGTGGCCAGCTACTTCATCGCGCACGGCTGGAAGCCCGGCATGCCCACCCACTACGCCGTGCGCCTGGACGGCCTGGCCGAGCACACCGAAAAACTCCTGTTGCCCGATATCCTGCCCACCTTCAGCGCCGCGCGCATGCAGGCCCTGGGCGCCCAGCTCGACAGCGCAGGCCAGCAACACACCGGCCCCTTGGCCCTGATAGAACTTCAAAACGGCAACGCAGCGCCCAGCTACGTGGCCGGCACAGAAAACTTCTACGCCATTACCCGCTACAACTGGTCCAGCTACTACGCCATGGCCGTGATCGAACTGGGCCAGGCCGCGAAGGCCGCGCGCGAGGCGGCGCGGTAGCCTTGGCTGCAGCCCAAGGAAAGCCCATTGGGAATGGACGCTGCCCTACCCAAGCCTCAGCGCACCAAGCCAGCTATGAGCCCAGACTCGGAACCAGATACTTCCGACTGGTATTTTGATTCAATCTCATACAAGGCGGCGCCTTGAATACGATCCGTCACATCGGTGATGGAAATGGAAACACTGCGCAGCGTATCTCCGCCTGATTTTTCTCTGGAAAATGCGCACAACGCAACTCCAGGTGAGACAAAGACGGCAAATCCCGCATCTGTTGGCTTACCTGGAGATCGTAAAAACGATGAGAAATCAGATGCCGACCTGCTCACACCATTTTCTGTGGAGGATTCTCGCCAGTTGTCATTCACAATGACTGTTGGACTCTGTGTATTAAGTGTTTTTACTGTCAACACAGGATCCGAATCCGCAGAATTCCCCTCCGCCATGACAATGAGCACTTTTATCCCGCGATACGACTTGCCACCGGAACCCACAATAGTACAGCCTGATGTCTCAGTATTTTGAGACTGCAGCGCATTGGAGCTGATATTCAAAAGCTCCGCTTGCGCCATGGAGGCAAAACCCAAACCCAGCCCCAGAATTCCCCATAAAATACGATGTTTCATAATTTCCTCTCTCATAAAATGCTTTGTTAACACAAAAAATACAGGCTCCATTCACTATAGAAAAGAGACACCTGCAATCCAAAAAAACTACTGTTATCCGCCAAGTTCAGCCCACAACCACCCACTATCTCGGTTGCAAACGGCTTTGTTGCAACAGCCCTGTTGGCAGCCTGGGAAGGGCTGAGTGTTTTCTACAAGCGCTTTAATTCCTCCTCGGCAACTTTCATGGCCTCCATAAAATCTGTCAACGGAAACCGAATGTCTCTATGGTTGTACAGCGCATCGTTGCAATACAACTTCATCTCAGCTTTTTCATCTCCCTGTTCTTTGTTCAGTTCACATAATACTATATCACCCCAGCATACTTGAACTAAGAGCTTTTTAAATTCATCTCGATCTCTAAGAAGTACCTCAAATCTATTTTTCATCATCATTTACTCCACCGTGGATCCAAGAAGTTAACCGCACCATTGTTTTCAAAAATGATCCCCTGTCCACTGGGTAAACGATACCGAATACCGCCGCCGGGCAACTCATTTTCGACTTACTTATCAAACGCTTTCGTGGATATCTTTCCGTTATTTGCGTTCACAAAGTAGTCGACCCCATTCCAATTGGCAGCCACTAGAGCGTCTCCGCTATCAATGAGAATCCCCACATATGGTTTGTCTTTTTCGGCTCCATGGGGAGATTCTTCGATCTGCCAAATGCAGTTGCCTTGTCGTGTAAAACAAAATACGTTTCTATTGAAAATTTCTCCAGCCGGCGGCTCTATTCTGGCGACTATATGACCTCGCCATTCTTTTATTTGCACAATAGGGTGCGCTAGTTTTATATGCCTACCGGATATAAAAAGTGCGCCATCCTCAATTCTAATATCTGTAGAATTCATTTTCAAAACCCCACTGTGTTTCTGAATGCCGAAGTGGGCAGGCGCTGAAGCAATTCGTATTGGATGGCATTGCCAACACCATCAAAGACAGGATTCACCGTGCCAGTTCTAATGCGCGTGCCAGTAGGAACATAAACTTCTGATATATATATATTGGCTTTGTTGCACAAATGAAATTCCTTGCTGAAAAGTACCATAATTCAGAAAAATATTGCGTCACCATGAAAGCAAGAATCTTTCGCTGAAGACGGCAATCTGAAAGAAGATTGTTTTGTGCAACAAAGCCAATGCGGGGGGGGGGTGATTGCTTAAGTTGGCAGGATTGGGCCTTGAACCCCTTCGGTTCACTCATGTCCCGAGGCTACCAGCTCAGCGGACTGGCTTTGTGCAACAAAGCCGGCCAAATTTAAGAAGAAGATGAATGAAGCCAATCCTCTCCTAACTTGATTTTTTCTTTTACTTTTATTAAATCAGCAATCATTCCGTGATCGTTGTCAATTAATACCCTATCAGGGGTGGAGAGTTTTTGAATAAAAGTATTTGAAAAATTTACTGCGCCATTTCGTCCTTCAATTAAATAGAAAGAAGGATTATTTATTATTTGCTTAATTTTTTCCAACTCATCCGATTCATAGTCACACTGGGCATCTTTAATGGATTGAAATGCAAGCCAGCCATTTTTCATTCCCTCGCTGCTTTCAACAATCAATCTCCCGCCCGCCTCCTTTCTAATCTTTCCTATTTCAGAAATGGCTGATAAGACTTCGTTGGAGATGCTGTCGAGGTTTGAAATTATTATAAAGCTAAACATACTATAAACCTTTGGATCGAATGTAATTCAGTAGATCGTTCAAATCCACAAATACTTTTGTACCTGATTTCTGGATTCCGCTAATCACTGATTGCTTCAGATTTGGGCCATATACAATTAATTCGCCAGAATCCCCTATTATTCTTGTTTGATTTGCTATTTGAGTGGTGGCACCTTTTCCACCACCAGATTTGACTTCTATCACATCGCCATTTTTCAACACAATATCCGCATCGGATGAAAGGCCGACACTATCGTTTCTTATAGGAGTGTTTACATTTTTTACGGCACCAGGCAAGACATGATCAATTGCTGTTGCAGTCTGTCCAACCATTGGGTCGCCAGAGGAAAAGACACGGGATATACTATTTGCCTCTTCTCCAGAAAATTCCACCCCACCCCTCTGCGCAGCCCGCCCACCTGCCAGCGGTTCATTGAACGCATTCTCCCCCAACATCTCCACGCCCGTTGCACCCAGGCGTGATGCTCCCCGCAGTGCGGTACCGGCTCCCAGCAGGCCTTGCCCCACATCGTTGAACAAATACCCCAGCTGCCTGCTGCGCTCATAGTCGTTGTCCGTGATGGCATTGGCTGCTCCATAGCGATGGGCGACGCTTTCCATCATGTCCGTGGCCACCCCCGTGGGGTCTGATGCCAGCCGCCCAAGGGCTTGTCCACGCTCTCGCTGGCGTTGCCATACCTCCTGCATTTGGGGGTGGTCGTGGTTGGCGCCAAACGTCAAGATATCGCCCAGTTGTTCCAGGCTGTCTGCACCGGTTTGGACTGCGCCTTGTGCCATGTGCGCCAAAGACTGGCCCACTCCCGTGGCGGCTCCCGTCAGCGCGGGCCACCAGCCGGTGTGGGGGGAGTTGGTCGCAGAGGTGCTGCGCGCAGGTGCGCCGCCATGCCATACGGGTCCGCCTTGCGTGTCCGTGCGTCCCCTCCAGGCCCCGGTCTGCAGTGCGTCCCACTGTGCCTGCTGCTGGGCGGCGCGCTGCTGCGCAAGGGCTTCCAGTCTCGCGTTGTCTCCATGAAGTACGGCTTGGCCCAATGCAACGCTATCGCCATAGGCGTTCGCGTCATCAGGCACGAAGTAGTTCCGGCCGGCCACGATATGGCTGCTGGTCAGTCCGTTGGCCCGTATGAAGTTGCCGATGGCCTGTGGGTCGCTCGTGCCAAGGATGCGTGAGATGCTGTCGCCGCTTTGCGCCACGTAGCTGCTGCCCGCCACACTGTGTTCAGTGCTGTTGCGGTAGTCCCGCTCAGACTGGCGGAAGGCGGCTTGCGCTTCTTCAGGCGATGGGTCTGCAATCTCACTGCGCCCCAGGCGATCAACCCAGTCCCGGGGGGGCTTGAGTCCCAGCCCGCTGGAGGCTGTGCTGCCCTCGGGCTTGTCTTGCGCCCCCTCCTGCCCATCCCGCCCCTCCTGGCCCCGCTTCCTATCTGCCGCTGCATCCTGCAGCGCCCCCATGAGGAAGTCATTGGCAAAGCTGGCCGCCGGATCGTTGCTGCCCGCGATGCGCAGTGCGCTGGTGGC
>JACPVB010000238.1 GCA_016191985.1 Chloroflexota bacterium
AAATTTCAAACATCCTACTCTTAAAATTTTCCGAGTTTCACAGCGGAGGTTTACATAAATGAAAAGACTGGAGTTTGGGGCTTTGGTCGCTTTGTTGCGTAATGAACTTGGATGGACCCAGTCCCAACTGGCCGAGTATGCAGAAATCGAGATTGCAACATTAAGCAATTTAGAACGAGGGGCAAAGAAATTTTTCGAACCTGATTTGTTATTCCGTCTTGCCAACGCCTTGCAGTTGACCAGCCTGGAGCGCAGGGAATTTTTTCTGGCATCCTGTGGACTCGACCAGAAGCAGATCGTCCGCCAGCCCAGCACAATCACCCCCACGAATGTATTTGATTCCAAGAACCTGCTAAACAAACTGACAAATTTGGTTTCACAACTATATGCCCCGGCCATCCTGGGGGATGTTTTCGGGGACATTCTTGCAGTCAACAACATTTTATTGGAGGTATTAAATATTGACCCCAGCCTGGCAAAAATGCTGGCACAAAACGGCGCGCGGATCAATTACCTTCAAATCGTCTTCGATGCCCAGGGAGTATTTTCAGGAAATGGCATTGAATTCGATATTTCCCTCTTACGCGCATTTCGGGAGGGCAGTCTGCGATACCGCACAAAACAGCGCTATACCGAAGTTTTGCAAGGGCTGAGGAACATAAAGGAATATCCATCTTTTGACAGGTATTGGCGGCGCGTGTCCACCATTGAAGACGACAAGGAATCCATGCTCGATCCAATTAATATCAAGCATAAGACCTATGGGAATCTTCAATTCACCATATCCTCGTCAGTGACCCTTACCCCACACGGTGAAATATTCCTTTCCCACTATTTCCCCATGGATCTTCACACAGCAGAATCTGTGATTGAAATTGCAAAAAAAGTCGGCACAGAGGTAATTCCCCTATCACCCTGGCCGCAAAAGGATTAATCTAAAAACTGACAAAATTGTGTGTGTTCGCCTGTGCCTGGTTGAGGGATTCTGTGAATACCCAATAAAACAAAATCTCCGAGTTTACATAAGCTCGGAGATTTTATTATTTCATCTTGACTTCTTTTTTGCGGGTTTCTTCACAGCGATCTTTTTTGTCATTGTCTTTAGGGATTGTTTTCCATCAGGCACAGAATTCTTCTTTGTTTGGCTTTTGGTGGCTGTTTTCTTTGTCTTAGGAACTTCAACCTTTGATGAAGCCTTACTGGAAACTTTAGATTTGGTAGAAGTTTTCGCGGGTTTCTTGACTGGCTTGTTTGTTTTTGTAGAGGTCTTTGCCGGTGCTTTCTTCTGCTTTGCGCTTGTCGTGGCACTTGGCCTTTGGGCTTTGACGGCCGCTTTTTTGCGAACCACACGTTTCTTCTTGTTAGCAGGCTTTTCCTCTGCTGGCGTTTCTTCCACTTTCGCAAACAACTTCTTCCACTCCTCCTGCATGGATGGGACGCCTGCGCCATTTAATTGGTCGCAGATGGTTTGCCATTCGATGTCGCCGACGAAGCGGAAGTCCATGAAGGCGTGGCATTGATAGGCGCCGAGTTCAACGTACAGGCCCTTGTCCCACAATTCCTTGCAGGAGCGGATGTATTCGAATTGGGTGACGTAATCTTTGAAGATGACATGTCCCACGCGGGGCAGGCCCAGGCCTTCGGCGAGATTCTTGCGCAAAAGCTTGCCAGTGGATTTGTTCACATAAGCGGCGGAGGTTTTGATCCAGCCTTTGGTGTCGGCGAATTTGTTGTGGTAGATGACCAGTCCGCGATCGTCTCGCCCTGAGCCTGTCGAAGGGTCGTTAAAGCGGTTGGAGTAGGCGAAGATGTTCTCGTCCACGCCTCCGTTGGGGCGGTAAAAGTCATAGAGTAGGAACTGCTCGACGTCGGCAAACAGGTGTCGGCGGTGAAGGAGCGGGAAGATGCGCCATTCGTGACCACGGACGAGTCCATCGTCACGGGTTTCGTCCCATTTCGGGCGGCGGAATTCCATCCCATATTTTTCTGAAAAACCTTCCACTTGACCATGGCCGAACATGGGCAGGCCAGGCAGTGTGGAAAGGACAGTGCAAATGCCAAAATATTTATCGCCTTTTCCAAATTGCTCGACAGCGGTTTTTTCGTCGGGGTTGTTCATGAAGTTGACGTAACGCTTGAGAATTTGAGGATCGAATTCAAGTGTATTTTTTATCGCCATGCGATATTTGGCGTTGTCTTCGTCACGGAGCATGTGCATGAACGCAGAGTTGTAGACGCGGTGCATCCCAAGCGTGCGGACGAAATATCCCTCCATGAGCCAGAAAGCCTCGGCGAGTAAAAGGGTATCGGGGACTTCGGCTGCGACTCGGTCCACAACCTCGCGCCAGAATTCTTCGGGGACTTTTTCATCGAATTCAGATTTGGTCATGCCGTATTGCGAGCGGGATGGAATTGCGCCGCCGGCACCGGGTTCGGGGAACCACAAACGCTGAACGTGTTTCTTCGCAAGAGTCATGGCCGCATCAAAACGGATGACTGGAAAATTGCGGGCAACGTGCAGGATGACTTGTATGACCGCCTCACGGACTACAGGATTGGTGTAGTCAAGCTGGGCGGTATCGTTCCACGGGAAGGAGGTGCCGTCATTCCCATGATAGATGTAGCGCAGGTCGCCTGTTTGCAAATCGCGGCGTTGAAAGGTTACAGCGGCATCGGTTTTATCGTAATAATGATCTTCGAGATAAATGCCAACGCGTAAATCGTCGGAGAGGTTTTCGGAGCGGAAGGAATATGTGGGGTACGGAGGAAAAGATGAGGACAGGAACCAATCAGGATGCTCCACCACCCAAGTGGAATCAATGCCCATATGGTTTGGAACCATATCCGCCGAGAGGCGAATGCCACGCGACCAGGCGCGACTCCTCAAATTCTCCAATGCGCCCCAGCCACCCAGGTCTCCCGCAATATCATATGAATGAAGTGAATACGCGGAGGCGACAGCATCCTCCTGTCCCATACGCTGTTTGATGCGCTGGGAGGCGCGGCTGCGTTCCCAGAGACCGATCAGCCACAAGCCGGTGAAGCCGCGCGAGGCGAGCAAGTCCAATTCTTCATCGGGGATTTGGTCGAGTGTTTTTATCTCGCGTTGATATCCTTTTGAAAGCTGGTCGAGCCAGACGTAGGTGTTTTTGGCAAGCAAAACCAGACGGGGCATCCATTCTTTATCGGCGCTGTAGCGTTCGTATTCGGCGTATTCAGGGGTGGCAAAGGATGGGACATAGGTTTCGGCTTTGGATGAATCAAAGGGCCCCTGCCGGCGGATAATATCTTCGCGCAGGTAATCCAGTCCGCGCAAAATGCGGGTGGAAAATTCCTGGCCGAGTAAATATCCCCATTTTTCGATGATGTACTTTAGCTGTCCTTCCAAAGAATCGGGCGAGGCTTTGATGGGCGCGGCAAGAATATCGGTAAGGGTTTCGCCTTGCGCCGATTCGCCATTGCCAAAGCCCGGCTGGCGGGAGAAGAAATCCAGCAACAATTGCATGGATTCTTTGTATGCCGAGCCGTTCATGGAAGTTTCATCGACAAGTTCTTTATAGCGGGTGACCGCCGGGTTTTTATTGGAGTTATTGATAAGCAGCATCTCTTCAATGGAGGCGGCGCGCACGCCGCGGCCAAGGTTGCCAAGGTTCGGAACCTTGGTGGAGAGATACGCACCCGCCGTCACTTCACCGCGAAAGACTGGAAGAGGTGGGAATTCCTCGGTGAACTTGGTGAGGGTCAGGTCATACTTTGAGCCGAGGTTGGATTGCAACATGCCCATCGCGCGTCCCATGACGCCGGTGTAACGGCTATAAAAATGCTTAAGGAGGATGTGGTAGGCCTCATCAAGCAGGGAAAGTGCATATAGGTCAGTGGCAGGCACGGGGTCGGTGCGAAGCGGTGACATTTGGGCGGCAAATGCCCGGGCGGATGCCAAATCCGAAAAAATGATATGTCCATCCGGGCGAAAGAAATCCAAAGAAAAATTATATTTCTGGCGGGATGTGCGGGATGTGAGCATAACAACAATGATAACCGATTAACTAAATTTTTCGAGTAAAATTTCGGCATTATCGCCTGCCTCGTAAACAAGGAAGCCTTTTGAAAATTACGAGTAAAAACTGGAATTTCAGTTTACAAAATTACGCGATACTCTGTAATTATGAATACATCGTTGACCCAATTTATTTACCTGATTTTGCTCGGCGCGCTGTTCCTGCCGGTCATTTTTTTTGCGATCCAACGGCGGGATGAAGGACACGAGGCCGCAACCTGGCTTGTGGCTCTGTATGCCTTGCTGGCAATGGTTCTAAATGTTACAGAGGCCATTTGGCCGGTGGGGGAAGATTCGTTTCTCTTCCAGGAAATCCAAACCTACGTTGCCTTTACGCTTGCCATCATCATGACGCTTGCGTTAAAAACATTTATAAAACGTGATACCTGGTGGGCATGGTTCGGCTTGTGGACGTTGTGGATCCTGGGCCTTGCGCTCATCCTGACCAACGCCTTCAGCCTGCCTGAAACACTTTGGACGAACGGCGCGCTGGTGTTGTATCGTTCGCGGCTTGGCCCGGCCTGGATGATTTTGGGATGGTTGATCGTTGCGATTGGTTTGATCCTGTCGCTGGCGAATGCGGGCAGGCAGGCGCGTTTGCAATTGTTCCGCAACCGCCTGAATTATTGGTGGCCCGCGATCTTCCTGATGCTCATCAACGACATTGTCCTTTTTTCAGGCGTTGTGATCGTCGGCCAGCCTTTCCGCCTGATCGTTGCCGCCATGATGGCGTACGTGATCGGCACGCATCACGTCCCCGATTTGAAAGGCATCACGCGGCGCGTGATCGTTTATATCGCAATCATTATCACCGTGGTCGGTTTTTATGTGGCGGGATTTTTATTGATACAAGCTGTTTTTGGCCGTGGCTCAAATTTCAATCCACTGCTGGCAGGGGCGTTCATATCCCTGCTATTGGCTGTGGTCTTTACGCCAACGGCATCCTTGATCTCGCGCATCATCAACAAATGGATGAAGGGCGATCAATATGATGCCAGCCTCACCATCCATCAATACAGCGAAAGCATCAGCAACATCCTCGATATGGACAGGCTTGCCAGCATCGCCGTCGGCATCATCCTCGAAACGATGCAGATCGAGCGCGGCTTTCTATTTCTCGTAGATTCGGAACGCCAGGCGGATGGACGCAAGACGTACAAACTTCGTTCCGCGCGCAGTCCTGAGGAACGTCAACTGGTGGCTGTGGAATTGGAAGAAAGCGGGATCCTCGCTTCGTACTTTATTCGGGAGCAACGTCCGCTTCTTCAATATGACTTGGACCTGCTCCCTGCCTTCAAGCTGACTCATCCCTTTGAGAGGGATTGGTTCAGCCAGTTACGCGCCGAAGTGTATATTCCCATCTTTGCCAAAAAACAGTGGATCGGCCTGCTGGCATTCGGCGCGAAGTTAAGCGGCAACCGCTATAGCAAAGAAGACCTTGCCACCTTAAGCTCACACGCCAGCCAGACTGCCGTGGCACTGGAAAATGCCCGCCTCGTTGATAACCTGATGCGGCTGAACAATGAATTACGCCAGGCGCGCCGCGCATTGGAGAAAAACAACCAGAGCCTCGAACGCCTCGACCAGGCAAAATCTGATTTCATCAGCATCGCTTCGCACGAACTCCGTACCCCGCTCACCGTCATCAAAGGCTACACGGAAATGTTAATGGAAGATAGCAACCTGGACTCGAACATAAAGCTGATGATGAATGGCATCCATGAAGGCACGCTGCGTCTGCACGAGGTGATGGACTCGATGTTTGACATCGCGCAAATCGATGCGAGGTCGCTCAAGCCGCATCTCCAGCCTGTGGAATTGGGACACCTCGTCAAGGAAGTTTGCATCGAGCAGGCAAAGTCCTTTAGGGAACGCGAACAATACCTGGGCATCGACCTACCCACCCTGCCGCATGTCAAAGCGGACCCGAATCTGCTGAAAAAATTATTCCATCATATTGTCCGCAACGCGGCCAAGTTCACACCGAATAAAGGGAAGATCACCGTCACGGGCCATCACATCCCTGCCATCATCAACCTGCCAAACGGCGGCGTGGAAATCATCATCAGCGACACCGGCGTGGGCGTGGACCCGAACCTGCGCGACATCATTTTCACCAAGTTTTACCAGCCCGGGGAATTGGGCAAACATTCCACCAGCAAGACCCGCTTCAAAGGCGGCGGCGCTGGGTTGGGGCTGGCATTATCCAAGGGAATTGTGGAAGCTCACGGCGGGAGAATCTGGGTGGAAAGCCCGGGCTATGATGAGATCAATTTCCCCGGCAGTCAGTTCCATGTCATATTGCCGTTGAGCAAGCTGGAGAACGGCGAGCAACAAAAGATTAGTGAAGTTATGAAGTTTGAGGTGGGAGGGAATGGAAAGTAGAAAGTGGAAAGTACCGAGCGGATGAGTTTTTCATCCGCTCGTTTTTTTATTCCCGTACTGCTTTGCTTGCGAGGGCAATGAGGATGCCTGTTATCAAAATGGTAAATTTAATTGTGGCGCACACAGCTGCAATTCGTGGAAATAAAGAATCGGCATTCCCTGTAAGCAGTTGCCAAAGGGTATAATTTTCCACCGCGTCAAAGAAGGCAGCGGCAAACGCGCCCCAGCCCAGCCAAATGGTCAAGCTTTGATACCAATTTGATTTTCCGTTACCCGCAAGCAAGAGTCCAAGCGAAAGTGCCAGGGCGTAGACAGGCATGAACAGGTAATCAAATCCAAGCCCAAAGGCGGCGGTGAGGCGGGCATTTGAATCCCAGGAATTGACTATTGTTTGCGAAGCGTCCAACGTGCGGGCCAATTCAAATGAGACGATTCCACTCGGCGCAGCAGATGTTTGCAAGGGCTGGTCGAGAAAACTAAATACACCAAAGATGGTGATCGTGAGTGCCAAAAAGAAATAGAAGATTGGCTTTCGCAAGTTCATCGAGACAAACTCAAGCGGATGTTTCATAACCATTCTCCAGTCACGCAATACGCATCACGTAATTTTCTTTCGATAGACTCGATTGTTTTTATATTCGACCCCGTTCAAATTCTTCAAATCCGCGCGCATTTGCTCAGTGGTTTCGGCGACCTGGGTCATTTCCACATGCGCGAATTGGCCGAATTCCAGGAGGGTGTTTCCCATCGCATAATACAAAAGGGCATTGCCGCCATGTCCTTGAAATTCTGGAAGGATGCCCATGCCGTTGACAGAGACCGTGTTCGTGCGCCGCATTTCCAATAAAATATCGATCAAGCCAAACGGGAACAACTTCCCTTTTGCGCGCTGCATTGCGGCAGAGACATCGTAGAACGCGAACAAAAATCCAACCACCTCTTCACCGTGGATGATGATCTTGATCAAGCGATGGTCTGCGATGGTCATGATATTCTCAACCACAAAATCGATCTCCTTTTGCGAAAGAGGATAGTATTCCCAGTTATGCACGAAAGCATTATTGTAGGCAGTTCCAATCCGATCCGCCCATTGCAGCAATTCCTTTTTATTCTTGAAACGCTTCACGTCGAGATGTCCGCGCTCCATCACTCTTTCGGAGATATGCTTCACCCGTTCTGGAAGTTGGAATTTATCGGCAGGAAGATAACATGAGACGAAATCCACCTCTTTGACAAAACCCTGCGCCTCGATCAGTGACTGGTAGTAGGCGTGGTTGTAATTGAGCATGGTCATCGTCTGACGGTGTTCGTGCCCGAAGATCAAAGTCCCATACCCATCCAGCGGGCCCATGCCCTTTGGGCCGATCACAGTATCCAGGCCGCGTGCTTTTGCCCAGTCAAAGACTGTATTGAACAGAGCGGTTGCGGCTTCCAAATCATTTTCACATTCGAAGAAATAAAAATCCGCAGTCTTTTCATGATGATATTTGTTGAAGGGCTTGTTCTCGATGGCGGCGATACGTCCCACATCCCGCCCGTCGCGCACAGCGATAAAAAAGTCCACGTCCGAGTGCTCGTGGAAGGGATGCTTTTTACGGTCGAGCTGGTTGTAGGCATCCACGTTCAACGGCGGCACCCACTGCGGACAATCCGCATAGATGCGATGGGACAACTCCACAAAACGCCTGACCTGCTTTTGATTTTCAGTATCCACTCGTTCAATGGTGAGCATCTGGAAATCTCCTGAGTGAAGAGATAATCAGTACTTCACGAAGGGCATTCGTAGTGGCGACTTTAGTCGCTTTTTACTCGAACGACTGACCTACAGGGCTTGGTCGTTACTACGTTTTCGTGATCTACTGATAATAATAACTTGCCCAAGTATATAACACATTGCGCGCAAAAATAATGCTATACTTGGGGCATTCCCATCACTCGAGGCAATACATGACAGTCAATAACCACCAGGAAATGCTGGCAAAATACGCAGAGGCAATTGTAAAAGTCGGCTTGAATATTCGCGCCGGACAGCGATTGATCATCACACTCATGGCGACACGCGGCGTCCCCCATCAGTTCGCGCCGCTGGTGCATGAAATAGCCAAAGCCGCCTATGGTGTTGGCGCAAAATATGTGGAAGTGCTCTGGGGCGATGAAGAAATGCTGCGCCTGCGCGCGCAATATGCTCCGCGCGATTCCTTCGATGAATATCCCAATCACACCATTGACGCCATCATGAATATGGTCAATAACGGCGATGCGCTGCTTTCCATCGCAGGCTCGAACCCCGACCTGCTTGGCGGCCTCGACCCCGAAATCATTGGCCTGATGCAATCGAAACATTTGCAAGTTGCCAGCAAAGTCAGCGAGAAGGTAACGACGAACGCCATCAACTGGTGTGTGGTGGCCGCCGCTGGTGATGGATGGGCCATGAAAATTTTCCCCGATCTTCCCGTTGAGGAAGCGAAGGAAAAATTATGGAAAGCTATTTTCGAATCCACGCGCATTGACCAACCCGACCCAATCGACGCATGGCAAAAACATATTGCCTTCCTGCGGGAACGCGCCAAATATTTACAGGCCAAACAATACACCGCATTGCACTACAAAGCCCCAGGCACAGACTTCACCCTTGGCCTGCCCAATGGACATCTTTGGATCAGCGCCCAATCCATGGCGCAGAACGGCGTGGCCTTCACCGCCAACATGCCCACCGAAGAAGTCTTCACCCTGCCCGACTGCAACCGCGCCGACGGCGTCATCACCGCCACCTTCCCGCTGAGCTACGGCGGCACATTGATCGAAGATTTTCAGGTGACTTTCGAGAACGGACGAATCACCAAAGTCACTGCAAAGAAGGGCGAAGCCGCTTTGCAAAAACTGGTGGACACCGATGAAGGCTCGCATCGTCTCGGCGAAGTAGCGCTCGTGCCTGCCTCCTCCCCCATCGGCCAGCGTGGACATCTCTTCTACAATACCTTATTCGACGAGAATGCCTCCTGTCACATTGCGATTGGAAGAGCCTACCGCTTCACTCTTACGGGTGGAGAGGAGTTGAACGACGAGGAATTTATCTCCGCTGGTGGAAACGTCAGCCTCCAGCACGTAGACTTCATGATCGGCTCCTCAAAAATGGACATCGACGGCATCAACAAAGACGGCTCACGCGAGCCTGTCATGCGGCAGGGCGAGTGGGCGTTCAAGGCATAAACCGCAAAAAGACAGCTTTCAAATCCCGTAGAGATAAATACAGCTTCTCTTCGGGATTTTTATTTCCCACCATTGCTTGCTATAATCATGTTATGCCTTCAGAAAGTGCCAGAAAGTAGGGACACAGCGAAACGGTGGATGGTCAAAATTATGAATCGACTCGCTGTGTCCCTCCAAATCTGTATCTAAAGTTGAGCTTTCAGACATTCTCTCAGAGATCATTCCTTGAAAACGGAGAAAAGCCCATGCCAGTCAACCCTAGATTAAACAAAGACCAGATGCTTCAGGCGGAATATGAATATATTTCGAAAAACGTCTTTCAGGCAAATGAAGATCGTTCGCGGTTCTCCTCCTATTATTTTGTAACGGTCGGCTCCTTTGTGGCCGCCGTTTTAGGGACGCAGTTCGAAGGAGAAACCAAAGCCATATCGCTGGCGTTTTTCTTTCTTTTCCTGGTGCTCACCTTCATGGGCACGTTCACCCTCTCGCAATTGGCAAGGTTGCGCGCGGCCTGGCACGAAGCGGTGGAAGCCATGAACATGATCAAGGAATACTACATCAAGCACAACCCTGACATCGAGCCTGCCTTTAAATGGCGCCCCAGCTCGGTCCCAAAGACAAACAAGCCTTACAGCATAGCCAACCTGATTGCCACCGAAGTGACCATGCTCAGTGCATTGACCACGGGAGCGGGTGTTTATTTTTTATTGAACTTTTTAGGAAGCGCCAACTTTGTCAGTTGGATCGTTGTGGCAGTGAGCGTCGTCGGCGGATTCTATGCCCAATGGTCGTGGTATGAACGCCTGCTGGTGGATGACCAATAAATTCACCAGCAAGCTGCTGGACTCCAGAATGGAAAAATATGGCCCGTAATTATCAAAACCAATCTCCTACTGCATTTCAAAGAAGACCCCACCTAACGAAGGACGATGCCTGGATTCGTGCTTTTCTAAAGGAAGCCAGGGTTGGGCATATCGCCACATCAGTGGGCGAACAACCATTCCTCAACCCAAGCACATTCTGGTATGACGAGGAGAATCATCAGATCGTCTTTCACTCGAATGTTGCGGGGAGAGTCCGCTCGAATATCGAGACCAACCCAAAGGTCAGTATTGAAGCGAGCGAGTTGGGCAAGTTACTCCCGTCCAACGTGGCGCTTGAGTTTTCGCTCCAGTTCCGCAGTGTTGTCGCCTTTGGCACGGCAAGAGTTGTAACCGATCCCGATGAAGCGCGTAGATTGTTATATGGCCTGATCGGAAAATACTTCCCCGCCATGAGCGCAGGGAAGGAATATCGCGAGATCACGGACAAGGAACTGCGCGCAACTTCCGTTTACGCGATCCAGATCGAAGAGTGGAGCGGAAAGGAAAACTGGGAGCAGCGCGCAGATCAAAGCGACGAATGGCTGCCGCTCGACGAAAAATGGTTTGAATAATTGGAGGAACAATGCATACGGAAGAATTTAAACTCAATGGGGAAAAACTGCTTGCCAAGGTCATGGAGCTTATCCATGAAGGCAACATCCGCAAGTTGATCATCAAAGACAAAGAGGGTAAGGTTCTGATGGAAATTCCCATCACCTTTGGCGTGGTGGGCGCGTTGCTGGCTCCGCAGCTTGCGGCGATTGGGGCAATTGCCGCGCTGGTCACCGAGGCGACATTGGTCGTCGAGAAATCTGAGTAGCTGATTTTTTTACAGGGAAAGAAAATGAAACTATTTGGAATTGCATTTTGGGTCACGATTGTGGCACAGATGGTCATTCGCGCCCCGCTTAATAAAAAACGCAAAATGGAAAAGATGAGCGAACAGCAGGTTACGGGGAAAGAAAAGTCAATTCTTGGTTTGCTGTTTCTAGGTGGATTCCTTCTGCCGCTCATTTATTCTGCTACCAGTTGGCTGGACTTTGCAAATTACATCTTACCCGCTTGGGCAGGCTGGCTTGGTATTGTGCTCATTGCAGGGGCGCTCTATATATTCTGGCGCGCCCATGCAGACCTTGGTCTCAACTGGTCACCCACGCTGGAGATCCGTGAAAAGCACGAGCTTATCACCCGCGGCATTTACGGGTTGATCCGCCATCCGATGTATGCCTCACAATGGATTTTAGCCATTGCCCAGCCTCTGCTTTTGCAAAACTGGCTGGTGGGTTTTGCAAACCTGATCGTTTTCATTCCGTTCTATTTTCTGCGCGTACAAGCCGAGGAAAAGATGATGTTGGATTCGTTTGGCGAGGAATATCGCGAGTATATGAAAAAGACCGGGCGAGTGTTGCCCATTTTGGGAAATTAGCCAAAAAGCATAATAGCAGCTTAAACTTCTACGCAAGGTTTGATGGACAGTATCTCATCAAACCTTGCGTGTTTAAAGCGTCGCCGGGGAAAATCCCAGCCTGCGAGCGACTTTTGCAGAGATTTCTTTAAGGTAAAAACTCTTCAAAAGTGGTTGAAAATCGTTTTTTCAAAGCGTATACTAATGGTACTCATCGTGTCGTCCCTTTGAAAGGAGAGGCCATGCACGCTCACCATTCCATACTTTGTATCACTCCCCCGCACATGCTCCAGGAGATTGTCCGTAACGGTTCTCCCACCCAGCGCGATATTGCGCTGCAGACCCTGATCACCTCCGAACAGATACGCGGTCAACGGCGTGTGATGAAGTCCATGGCCGCCTTCATGGCTACGGCGGTCCCTTCGGGAAACAAGGAGCGCGCCATTTACGATGTAAAAAATGGCACGCAACTGCCAGGCACTTTGGTGCGAGGCGAGGGTGATCCCGCCTCCAGCGACCCAGCCGTCAATGAAGCCTACGATGGCTCGGGCGTGACCTACGATCTTTTCTTCGATATTTACGGGCGGAACTCCATTAACAACAACGGGTTGAAACTTGAATCAAACGTCCACTATCAAAAAGGCTACGACAACGCTTTTTGGGATGGCAAGCAAATGGTCTATGGCGATGGCGATGAAGACCTGCCCGTTGCCGAGCGATTGTTCAACCGCTTCACGATCTCGCTGGATATCATCGCGCACGAACTGACTCACGGCGTCACTCAATATGAAGCCAACCTCGCTTATTGGGACCAGGCCGGCGCGCTCAACGAATCCATGTCCGATGTTTATGGCTCGCTGGTCAAACAATATCAGCGCAAGCAAACCGCCAGCGAAGCGGATTGGATCATTGGCGAAGGCCTGTTCACATCCAATGTCAACGGAGTTGGCATCCGCACCATGAAAGCGCCGGGCACAGCCTATAATGACCCCGTCCTCGGCAAAGACCCCCAACCCGCACACATGAAGGATTACGTCCGCACCGTTGAAGATAACGGCGGTGTGCACATCAACTCGGGCGTCCCCAACCACGCCTTCTATGTCACTGCGCTTGAGCTGGGCGGTAACGCCTGGGAAAAGGCAGGCCGCATCTGGTACAAAACCCTCACCGATAAACTCCAGGAACGCTCCACCTTTCAACAAGCGTGTGACCTTACCTATGAAGCCGCAGGCGAACTGTATGGCGTAAACAGCCTCGAACAGCAAGCCGTCAAAAAAGGCTGGGACGCAGTGGGAATAACAATTGGCGGCGACGCCCCCACAGGCTGTTTAAGTACCATTCTGGGTATATTCGGGATGAAAGCTCCCGCGGAGAATTAATGCGGATCATCTTTGAACGTACCGGCGGTATCATGGGATTGAAATCCAGGCTGACCATCAACCTGGATGAACTCCCCGTCGATCAATCCAGGAACTTGAGCAGGCTCGTGGATGAAGCAAATTTTTTTACGCTGCCAAAGGATTCGTCCGGCCGTCCCGCCCCGGATAGTTTTCAATACACCATCACCGTTGAAACTGATACTACCTCACATACCGTCCACACCAGTGACATCACTGCAGCGGAAGAATTACGTCCGCTTCTTCAGGAACTTTCACAAAGGGCAAGGTCACAGCGCGGATCGAAAGCTTAACGCCTCCCTCCGCCCTGAAAGCTGGTCACTGCTCCGTTGGAGATTTCCACTCTGAAATAGACTCGGCAAATAATCCTCGGTGATTTTTGAAATCACCGAGGATTTTGCAAAGCTCAATCCACAGACATCCCCGCCCTGGCAGACCCGAGATCAAAATAAATTGGGATAATGTGCGAAACACCCACCAATTCCAAGACGCTCAACACATCATGGTGTGGGTTGAGCAAAGCCATCACACCCCCGCGCGCCGCCACAGACCGGGCCGCATTCACCAGCATTGGAATTCCAATCGAAGAGATATAGCTCACCCTCGATAAGTCTACTAAAATGCGGATATTCTCTCCCATACAATGGCTGGAGAATTCAAACTCCACGCAATTCACCCCGTTGCCATCCAATTTCCCATCCAACGCGATCAAGCGGATTCCATTTTCCAACTCGCCAAAATGAAGTTTCATCATGCACCCTTTTGCAAGAACAAACAAGAAAAGACGGATTTATTATACAGGGAAACGAAACCCTTAATCAGTGATTGTTCCAAATTTGGTAACGCCAGTTGTTGGAAATAATTTTCTCCCACTTTCGGCAAGTATTGGACTGTAGTGGACATTAAGTGGTGCGCTTACCTATCCAACCCAGCCAAAATATGGTGTTTCTCTCCCACTTTTTTGTGCTCGGGAGCAGTTTACCAATATTGGAACAGTCACCTTGTCACCTTAATCACACATACTTTGTGCTATAATCCCCGCCACGATGGTCAACCATAACTTTTTTGCCCACAATAACGACAATGATAATAACGATCCATATATCGTTGGGCGAAGCGTTGCTGGTTGACAGATAACTCAAGTCAAGTCAAATCGCCCGACGCGAATGCGAAGGGCGATTTTTTATACCAAATTCGTGTCACCCTGAGCGACAGCGAAGGGTCTCTGCCAAAAGCGTAAGAGACTCTTCGGTCGCAAAGAGCGCTCCCTCAGAGTGACATCAGACATCGGAGGCGCAATCATGTATAGAACTCATATGTGTGGAGAATTAAGAGCCAGCCACGCGGGGCAGGCTGTGACGCTGGCAGGCTGGGTCAATCGTCGGCGAGATCACGGCGGGGTGGCTTTCTTTGACCTGCGTGACCGCGCGGGTATCATCCAAATTACGATCAATCCCGACCTTCCCAAAGAAATGCTCGACCAGGTTGCCAATGTCCGCAACGAGTGGGTCTTGCAGATCGAAGGTATGGTGCAAAGGCGCCCCGAAGGGATGGCGAATCCCAAAATGGAAACGGGCGAAGTCGAGGTCATCGCCAAAACCGTGACCGTGCTCAACCCGTCGAAGACGCCGCCGTTCATGGTCAACACGGATAATGACCTGCCTGACGAGAACATGCGCTTGAAATATCGCTACATTGACTTGCGCCGCGAGCGCCTGACCCGCAATATGGTCTTGCGTCACAAGATCATCAAGTTCATGCGCGACTATCTTGATGACGAAGGCTTCATTGAAATTGAAACGCCAATCATGTTCAAAGCGACTCCCGAAGGCGCGCGCGACTACCTCGTCCCCTCTCGCGTCTATCCGGGACAGTTCTACGCTCTGCCCCAGTCACCCCAGCAGTTGAAGCAATTGCTGATGGTGGCAGGCATGGACAAGTACTTCCAAATCGCGCGCTGTTTCCGCGATGAAGACCTGCGCGGCGACCGTCAGCCTGAGTTTACGCAACTCGACCTTGAAATGTCCTATGTTCACCGCGATGATGTGTTGAATTTGGTAGAAGGTTTATTTACCAAGATGATCCCTGCCGTGTCACCGCACAAGAAATTATTCTCGTCGCCGTGGCCCAAATTCTCTTACCGCGAAGTGCTCGAACGTTTCGGCTCAGATAAACCCGACCTGCGTTTCGGCATGGAATTGGTTGACGTCTCGGACGTTTTCGCGAAGAGCGAATTCAAGGTGTTCCAGTCTGCGTTGGCGGCGGGCGGTGTGATTAAGTGCATTGTCGCGCCTAAATCTGCGGATATGTCTCGCAAGGAAGTGGATGCGCTCACGGAAGTGGCGAAGTCGTTTGGGGCGAAGGGAATGCCCACGTTGGCGCTCACAGCCGAGGGCGTGAAAGGAAGCGCGGCAAAGTTTGTGACGGCAGAAGAGGCTGAGACGTTGAAATCCAAAACGGGAGCAGGAGTCGGCGATCTGATCGTTTTCGCATCCGATGTTCGTGCAATTGCAAATAAAGTTTTGGGCGGACTGCGCCTGTGGTTCCGCGATAAGTTGGATTTAGCCGACAAAGATATGATGGCGTTCGCGTGGGTGGTGGACTTCCCGTTCTTTGCGTTCAACGAAGAAACGCAGGCTTGGGAGTCGGAGCATCATCCGTTTACGATGCCGAAGTTGGAAGACCTGCCGAAGTTCGATACCGACCCTGGCGCGGTGATGTCTGATGCGTACGATATGGTGTGTAACGGATATGAGACGGCTTCGGGTTCGATAAGAATTCATCGCCGCGACATTCAAATGAAGATGTTCCAGATGCTCGGCTTGAGTGAGGCAGATATTCAGGCGAAGTTCGGTCATATGCTCGAAGCGTTCGAGTACGGCGCTCCCCCACACGGCGGCATGGCTCCAGGGATTGACCGTCTCGTGATGCTGCTGGCGGACGAACCCAACATCCGCGAAGTGATTGCCTTCCCCAAAAACCAGAACGGACGTGATGTGATGGCGGATGCGCCGTCTGAAGTGGAACCAAAACAATTAAAAGAGTTACATATCAAATTCAGTTAGGATAAAAGAAAGGAAAGGAAACCATGAACATAAAAGAATTGATCGTCAATAAAACAGCGAAGTTTGTTTACTGCACTGATGGAGCGCTGTGGTATGACGTCGATGGTTTTCGCTTTCCCGTTCCGTTCGAAGAAACAGTCGGCGCTTATTTTGAGCCCGAACATAAGGCGATCAACCTGATGCGCTGGATACGCAAACAATTGGAAGAGAACGAAGAACAACGGAAAGCCCAGTCAAAGAATTAGATAGCGAATGGGCATTCATCAAGGTGATGTATTCTGGATTACGCTCAATGAAACAAACGGTGTCGGATCTAACCACCCTCATCCGCAAGTTGTCATTCAGGTCAACGCGCAAAATAAAGTGACCGTTTGTGCGTTGACTACCAACCTAAAACGAGCCAAAGAGCCAGGCAACGTTTTGCTTGATGAAGGCGAAGCAGGTCTTCCAAAACAAAGTGTCATCGTCGCATCCCAAGTCTCTACAGTGGACGCAAAACAATTAGGCGAATTTATCGGCACAATGTCCGAGCAAAGAATTCAGCAGGTGCTGGCTGGCATTCGCTTTTTGCAGATCATGACCCAGCATCACGAATAAAGACCAAGAGGTTTTATGACCCAAACCATCGACACGAAAACCGTCAAGCACGTTGCCTTCCTTGTCCGCCTCGGCATCTCCGAAGAGGAAGCCCAAAAATTCAGCGGACAATTCTCGTCCATCATTGACTATTTCAACATGCTCAACGAAGTGGACACGGACAACGTCCCGCCTGCCTCAGACATCGCCAACGCTGAGAATGTGCTGCGCGAAGACGTGGTCAAGCCTTCGATGAGCCGCGAAGAGTTTCTCAAGAATGCTCCGCAATCTGAACGCGGTTACGTCAAAGTGCCAACGGTTTTGGGCGACGAGTAAAAAGGATTCACCACAAAGGGTCACGAAGTGTCACAAAGGTTTAAGAAGGTCTTCCTTCGTGCCCCTTTGTGATACTTCGTGGTAACAAAAAATTATGGAATTAACTCAACTATCCATCCGAGAAGCCCACGGACTTCTCACCACCAAGAAGATTTCCTCCGTCGAGTTGACTCAAGCCATACTCGACCGCATCCACGACGTGGACAAGAAAGTTAAGTCCTACGTCACCGTCA
>JACPVB010000239.1 GCA_016191985.1 Chloroflexota bacterium
CACAGACCGCAATGAGCGCGCCGCCTGTACCCATCCAATGGTTTGATCGTTCGAATCAAAAACGGGCTGGCTATAAATCCGCCACTCGTCTTGCTGTGTAGAAAATTGCGCCTCGACCCCGCCCCAGCCTGATACACTTTCAGAAGCGCTGTACGCATCCCAAACCTCTCCCTCTGCCGAGAGAATACGCATCGCAAAATCGTCCGAAACAGATTGCGTCTGGGCTTTATGGTCAAAGGTCAATTTGCCGGTTTCAATGAAATCCTCTTCATCCAATGCGGCAATGGTCTTCGAGACCGTAATTTGAAGCGACGAGTCAATCGCATCCTGTAAACTGTTCTGAAAGCGAAAGATCAAATAAAAGGAAAACGCCGTGAATGTGATCCCCATCAGCAAAACATACCACAGGGTCAATCGCATACGGATCGGGATGCGCCCTCGCAGGAAATCAATCATCGCGGGCATCCTCGCTCAGTCGAAACCCAACGCCGCGTACCGTGTGAATTAGAGGCCGACCAGTTTCACGGTCCAGTTTGCGGCGCAGGTAGCCGATGTACACATCCACCACATTGGTGTCGCTGAAAAAGTCAAAATCCCAGACGTGCTCCAGAATTTGCGTGCGCGAAAGCACCTGGTTGGGATGACGCAGCAGCAACTCCAGCAACGCAAACTCACGCGGACTTAATTCGACCAGCTTTCCCGCGCGCCGCACTTCGCGTTTGGGGATATCCATTTCCAAATCGCCCATTTGAAGGTTTCCGTTCCCTTGCAGCGGAGGCCGCCGCAGCAGGGCACGGACGCGCGCCAGCAATTCGGGGAACGCGAACGGTTTGACGAGATAATCATCCGCGCCCACATCCAGCCCGCGGACGCGATCATCCACGCTGTCGCGCGCGGTCAGCAAAAGCACGGGCGATTTGACCCGCCTGGTTCGCATCTCTTTCAGCAGATCGAGACCGTTCATTTTAGGAAGCATGATGTCCAGCACAACGACATCGTACTCGCAGGCAAGCGCATATTCCAGCCCATCCGAGCCGTCGCGCGCCACATCCACGCTATAGCCTGTTTCCTTCAACCCCTGCTCCAAAAAACCCGCAACACCCGCTTCATCTTCCACCACAAGAATTCGCATGAGTTGTTCTCCTTACGATGTAAGATGATTATGTCATGAAATTCTAAGAAATCAATAAGCCCGTGATTCAGGGAGTATGGGGAAATTCATCCGGTCAGTCCTATTGAGGGCGGCGTCTTGACGTGAAATATGCACACAATCCTCACAATTATTATAAAAAATACATATAATGAGGTGTCCACTTGATAAATGTGGAAGTTCACGTTCACACAAAAAATCGATACAACACATAGAGCCGATAAAGATTCGTTATGAAACAAAACTGTGGGATACATACCCATCATGACTAGTAATTTCAATATTTCAAAACCACCCTCCCTTTTTCAAAAAATAACAGGCCAATTCAAAGCAATAAAGCCATGGTTTAAAAAAGGGAACATGGAAAAGTATCAATTTTTTTGGCTGGCAGCCATTATGGCGCCTGCCCTCCTGATTGCTGTGTGGATATTCAATGCCCATTCCGACACCTCCACATTTATCTCCGATAACGGCGTCTGGAAGATCGCATCCAACCTGGTGAAAGGCTACGGGTACAGCGCATGTGACAATTATTATTTCCCATTCTGTGGCGCATCCAACCGGGTGACCGCCATGCGCGAGCCCATTCCAGTATTTTTGATGGCGCTTGCAAGGCTGATATATCCAAGCCATGACGCCGGGTTGCTCATGCAGACCCTGCTGTATCTAGGCACTGTCCCTGCAATTTTCGCCATCCTAAAAAAAGAAGATATTCGACTGGCATTGGTCGCATCCCTCTTGTGGGTCTTTTCTGTCCCTGTTTTTAATGAAATGGGAAACGATAACGGACACTTGATCGCCGCCCTGTTTTACACGGCCGGCATGTTCTTTTTCCTGCGCGGGATTCGCGGGCAAAAAACAGCGGATTTCCTGATGGCGGGCGGGTTGATGGGGCTGGCAGCGTTATCAAGGACCGTTCTCATGGGGACGGCCGTGGGGATCGGCCTGTTCCTCCTGGGGATGCAGGTGATCGCTCGAAATAAAAAGCAACTTTTGAATGCGGTCTTCTTCCTTGGTGTGATCGGGGGGATCATGTCTCCGTGGATGATTCGGAACCGGGCCATGCTGGGTTTCCCCATATTTGGAAGCACGCTGACCGGTTACAACATTTTCCGAATGAACTACTACCTGGGCAATGAGCCATTCCAACCTCATTATGCGGGTTCAGAAGAAGCGCATGAAGCGATTGCCCAACTGATCGCAAACAGCGACTTAACAGGAACGGAGAATGAAGCGCAGATGCAGGATTTTTACGCGAAAGCCGGCTTAGAGATCATCCTGCAATATCCGCTGCGCTACGTGGAGCTTTCCTTATATCGTTTTCTCATCCTTTGGTTTGATGTTGGGGTCAACAAAGCGTATGGGACAAAAATGATCATCCGGGATTATATTGGGTTGATCGAACAGATTGTGCTGCTGTTGGCAGCGCTCTTTGGCTCGTTTAAGAGATACAAGGAATATTGGCCTCTCATTGTCAGCGTAATCCTGGGGTGCGGGGCCTATATGGCGGTCAACGCGCAACTGCGTTATCTTGTTGACTTTATGCCGAGTATCGTCATCCTTTCGGCGTTATCCATCCCGCACTTAAATTTTGCAAAAAGAATAATGGACTGGATCGAAGCATCGCCCGATCGATAAGAAAAAACCTTAACCAATTGAATGGACAGCATCCCCGCAATGTGGAACCTTTCGGGTTTCTGCGGTGTAGACAGGGTGAAACACAGGAGCTGCCCATGCAAAGAGCATATTTTATTCCCCTATTCCTCGTTCTCGCTTCCCTTCTGGCTGGTTGCGCTTCGAACATAAATAACCAGGCTGTGAAATCACTGGAAGAATACCGGATGCCAACCGATGTGCCTGTACCATCGTCCATGACCGAAGCCGCAAAAACTGAAATTGCTTTATCCATCCCTCCCGCAGATTGTCCCGTCACAACCTCAGGGATTCTTGCCTTTGAAGCGCCCGAGCCGTATTCTGCCAGCGCCCCATGGCCGGGCATCTTCTGGTTTGGCTCTGAGCATTTGTGGACGGCGCTTGATGCAAACGGAGTTTGGTCAGGATTACCCAAATCCCCCAATGGATACACCCAAAAAATAATGTGGTGGAGCAGTTTATATTCCCTACCGGATGAACTCGAACCCGCCCTGGTTGTGACAGGCCACAGGCTGGATACAGAAGCACCCGCGCTTCGATTTTATGGCGCAACGAATGCCATGGCAAAGGATATTGGCGAAGCCATGCTCACAGGAGTGGAATTCCCAACACCAGGATGTTGGGAGGTTGAGGGAAAATATAAAAAGGCCAGCTTGAAATTTTACGTATGGATTGCGCCGTAAGGTGAGTTATTGAATCGGTTCTGGTAATTTTTCTGTCCGTTCCTCAAACTGTGGAGCATAACAAACAAATATCATCGTTTACTGGATGCGGAGAAACAACTACAAGATTCAATTTTGCTTTCCATTTGCCTACACAAATGCCCCTTGATGCGCGGGTCTTTTTAACGAACTTTAATATTATTGAGTACTTTTGTTGGAATGGTTTCGCCGTTTGAGCATGTTAGACTTTTTATAAGCCTAAAGAAAGGAGTCTACCATGGCACTTGAATCGATCATCGTCTGGATCATTATCGGTGGTATCGCCGGAATGATCGCCGGATGGCTGAGCGGGGTGAATACCGGCTGCATTGGGACAGTGGTCATCGGTATTCTTGGGGCGTTTATCGGTGCGTGGCTGTTGGGTACGCTGGGCGTCTCCATTGGTACCGGGATCGTCAATGACATCGTCACCGCATCCATCGGGGCCATTGTCCTATTGCTGGGCATCCGACTGATCCGTAGGATATAAACGAGTTGCGTAATAATGCCATTTGCGTGACCCATTAAGTTAAGAAGCCGCAAACGAGTTGCGGCTTCTTTCTTATCCAATCGCTTCGCGCAGTTTTCGCGCCAGTTTTCCAAAATGCGGCGTATAACGGATGTCATCTTTTCGTGGGCGCGGGAGGGCCACTTCCACGTCCAATTTTATTTGGCCGGGGCGTTGAGTTAATACCAGCACTCGATCCGCAAGGAACAATGACTCGTTGATGGAATGCGTCACCATGATGACGGTCTTCTGTTTGGCCTGCCAGATGCGGGAAAGTTCCATCCACATGCGTTCGCGGGTAAGCGCATCCAGCGAGGCAAAAGGCTCATCGAGCAGGAGCAGGTCCGGGTCATGAATGAGCGCGCGCGCGATTCCCACACGCTGGGCCATGCCACCGGATAAGTCGCGGGGAAGCGAATCCTCAAATCCTTGCAGCCCCACCAGTTCGATCATCTCCTGTGATTTTTTCCGCGCTTTGGATTCGCCCACGCCTTCCAACTCAAGCGGAAGTTTGATGTTATCCAGCACGCTGCGCCAGGGCATGAGGCTGGCCTGTTGAAAGACCATGCCAATTCTTGGGCGGTGGTGACGAATAAAATGCACGCGACCCGATGTGGGCCTTAAAAGATTCGCGAGGACTCGCAACAGGGTTGTCTTGCCCGAGCCTGACGGCCCAAGAAAACAAATAAACTCGCGCGGCGATACATCGAATGAAATATTTTCAAGCGCATTCAGTCCGCCGTTGCTATCGGGGAAAACAACGGAGAGGTCTTGCACGGTGAGGATGGGGTTGGTGGTCATGGTTTTACGGATTACGGAATAAATTCGTTCGTAAACGCCTTGCTTAAATCCACAGGCGCGGGGATCAATTCCATTTTTACCAACAGGTCGTTCATGTTCTCCCAGGCCTGCGGGTCGGAGAAACCGATTTGTTCCGCTTTCCAAAATTCAATGGATGTGTTCAACACTTGCATTTGCACATCCTTGTCCTGGTCTTTTAAATTTTCGACAAATTTCAAACTGATCTCATACGCCTCGTCGGGGTTCGCAATCGTATCTGCGATGCCGTGCGCCAGCGCGCGCGCCATGCCGCGTACAAGATCAGGCTCGTCCTTAATTGTCATCTCGCTTGAAACGATTCCGTTCGCGGTGAGCTGCACATAATCTGCCACGCGCAATTCATTCGACAGAAAACCCTGCGAAGCCAAAACAATCGGCTCATTCGCGGAATAAACAACCACAATGTCTTTTTGTCCGCTCGCGAATGATTCAACCTGGTTAAAACCAATGGCATCCATGGTCACATCATCCGGCATGAGTCCCGCAGAAAAAAGCAACGCCTGCAAGCCGATGTAATTCGCGCCGAACAGACCCGGCAAGCCGATATTCTGTCCGCGCAGGTCGGCAGGCTCTTTGATATTCAGCTCAGGCGCGGAGACGACAGAGATCGGAAACTGCTGATACCAGGCAAAGGTATACACCACGGGCAGTTCCTGTGAACGCGCCAGCAGCACCTGCTCGCCCGAAGCCACCGCAAACGGTAGTTCGCCCGCGCCCACCAACGCCACACCGTCCGTCTCGAAGGAATAATCGAATTCGATCTCGATTCCCTCTTCGGCAAAATATCCCTTATCTACTGCAACATAAAATGGCGCGTACTGAATATTTGGGATATAGCCCATCGGCAGTTTGATCGCACGGATGGTTCCCGCTTCATTACCGCCCTGCGAGCTGATACAGGCCGAGAGAATGAGTCCCAGCCCAAGCATGAGTAAAACTAATTTTTTAACCATTGTTGTCTCCTTTGAATTTTTATGGAATCCAGCGGCTTGCCGCTGATGCAGGAGCTTGCTCCTGCACTCCACAGTTATTTCTGCCATTTTAAAAATTTTCTTTCTAGCAATGTCACCACGCCGTAGAGGGCCAGGGCCAGCGCAATCAACATGAACACCGCCACAAACACCATGGACGTGTCATATTGAAAATCACCAAGCTGTAGCAGAAAACCGAGTCCCTGCTCTGCATCCACCAACTCCCCGACGATGGCGCCGATCACCGATAATGTTGCGCCGATCCTTAATCCGCCGAGCAGCACGGGCAGCGAAGCAGGGACTTCCAGCTTCAGCAAAATCTGCAAGCGGGTGGCACGGATGGAATGCATCAGGTCATACAAGGCGGTTGGCACGGCGCGCACGCCAACGACGGTATTCACCAAAACGGGGAAAAACACGATCAACGCACAGATGACCACCTTCGAGAGAATCCCATCCCCCAGCCAGATGACCAACAGCGGCGCAATCGCCACCACGGGTATGGCCTGGCTTGCAACAAGATACGGCGAAAGAACTTTCTCAAGCGAGCGCGATTTTGCAAGCGCATACCCCGTCACGGTAGCGAAGGTGATTCCAACCAGTAATCCCAGCACGATCTCCGCCAGGGTAATGCCTGTGTGATAAATCAAACTTCCATCGTTTAGGGATTTAAGGAAGCGCGACCAAACGTCCGCAGGGGCAGGCAGGATGAAACGCGGGAGTTGAGTCCACTGCACGGTTAGCTGCCATGCAAACACGGCAAAGAAGATGGAGAGAATCACTGGAAGGGTATTTTGAATTCGCTTGACCATAATAAAATGCGCCTCGTTTGGAGACCTTTCGCTTTCGCTCAGGGCAGGCCAATCGGGGCGCAGAATCAGGCATCAGCGGCGCGCGAAGCGGTTGAATATCCACAAAGAAAAAGCCCGAAAACAACGAACGTTTTCGGGGCGTGAATCCAAACAGCGACGCGAGTCCTGTTGCGGTTACCTTCTTCTATCCAGACTATACTGTCGGCCCCGGAATTACACCGGGTCATGCTTGATTGATGCGGCGCCTGTCTCTCAACGGAGAAACTGTCACTGCCCAAAGAGGCTCGTGGGCTTTACCACCGATCGGGAATTCACCTGCATTATGTATGGCGCAAGTGTCACCCTGCCCCGAAGGTTTATTTAGTTGTTGTGATTATACCCGTAACAGGTACGATAACGCAATTAGGCTTTGACGATGCATTCCACAGGGCAGACAGAGACGCACTTGGGTGAATCGTGGTGGCCTTCGCATTCGACGCAGGTGGCCTGGTCGATCACGTACAGGGTGCCGTCGCCTTCGGTGATGGATTCGGTGGGGCAATCGGGGACGCAAGCGCCGCAGGCGATGCAGTCTTCAGTAATTTTCATGGTCATGGGATGGTTTCCTTTTCAAAGTTTGAGATTTTTCCTGTTTAAAGTATCCCATCGCATTTCATGCGTCAATTGACTATCGTCTTGTGTTTGCACATTTTTGTAATAAAAAGCAGATGACCGCAGTTCTTTCGGAATGCGGACTTTAGTCTGCTTGCAATTCTGCGGGCAAAAGCGGACTAAAGTCCGCATTCCGGAGTTAACCAGAATTTTCACGCAACCTTGCCATTGCAAACACATCCACAAACTGACCGTCGCGATATGCAAAGCGGTAAAGTGTTCCTTCGGTGACGAAGCCGAATTTTTTATACAAGCGGATCGCAGGTTCGTTATCGGTGTAGACTTCCAACTCGAGGCGGGAGAGGTTGAGCCAGTTATCGGCCATATCCATGGCAGCACTCATGAGGGCTGAGCCTGCGCCCTTGCCTTGCCAATCGTCGCGGATTGCCATGCCGATTTGCCCTACATGCCTGCGGCGCGGATTTTGTGGCAGGGTGAACAATCCCAATTGACCGACAGCTTCGTCATCAACACAGACCAGCAAATTGAATGAACCCTCCGGCGGTTCGGCAAGCCGTTTGCGCCATCTATCAATGGATGGATAGGGAAGCTGCAGAGTCCCTCGGATTGCTTTGGGTCCGGAAAATATTTTCTGCATCGCTTCGGCATCGGATGACTCAGCGCGACGGATGGTGAAGGTGGGTTTGTCCATAACAACCTCCAATGAAGAATAAATCATAAGGGCGACCCTCGCGGTCGCCCCTACGAAAATCTATTTCAATTGTGCTTTGATCTTTTCAGCGGTATCTTTATACCCTGCCAGTTTTTCGCGCTCTTTTTGAACCAGCGCGGCGGGGGCTTTGTTGGCGAAGTCACTGCCAAGCAGATTCTCCAGCCGTTGAATGTGGGACTCGGCTTCCTTGAGTTCTTTTTCCAGACGGGGCCTTTCACTGGCAAGATCCACCATGCCAGCAAGTGGGAGGTGAATTTCCACAGAGCCAACCACAAGGGCGGCGGAGTCTGCGGGCTTCTCTTTCAGAGACTTGAGAATAGAGACTTGAGACGGGCCAAGCCCCGCCAGAGACGCAATGACAGCAGATTGGTTTGTAAGCAAATTGAGTTTGTCTCCCGCTGAAATTGTTGCGGGAATCTTTTTGCTGGGGGCCACACCTTTTTCCGCGCGCAGGTTGCGGATGGAGCGCACGATCTCCTGAATCAACTCGAAATCGGCAATCTTGGATTCTTCCCAGCCTTCAGGGTTGCGTGGCTCGGGGAAGGGGGCGACGATCAAGGCTACAGGCCAATCTTGAGAGAGACTGGAGATTGGAGATTGGAGAATTGCAGTTCTCAAGTGGCCCCAGATTTCCTCGGTCACAAATGGGGTAAATGGATGCAACATTCGCAGACACATGTCGAAGACACGCGCCAACGTCTCGGCAGTCTGCATTCCACCTTCTGCCCGCTCCGCGTGCATTTGCCCTTTCGCAATTTCCACATACCAATCCGCAAAGTCTGACCAGATAAAATCATAAATCTGCTGACCCGCCTGCCCGTATTGGAAGTTCTGGAATTGACGTTCCACGTCACGGATGAGTTGCTGGAGTTTGGCCCATATCCACGAGTCGGCAAGCGAGTAATTGCCCTCACCCCCGTCCCCTCTCCCACTTTGGGAGAGGGGTGCCGAAGGCGGGGTGAGGGAATCAATCGCCGAAATCACAAACCGTCCCGCGTTCCATAACTTATTGGCAAAGTTGCGATTCGATTCCACTTTCTTCATGCCGACGTTGGTATCATTTCCGGGTGTGGAACCAACCAACAGCGTGAAGCGAAGCGCGTCCGTGCCGAATTCATCCATGACGATAAGCGGGTCGATCACGTTGCCCGTCGTCTTGGACATTTTACGTCCATGCTCATCGCGCACGAGTCCGTGCAGGTACACGGTGTGGAACGGGATCTGCCCGGTGTATTCAAGGCCGCTCATAATCATGCGCGCCACCCAGAAGAACAAAATATCGTAGCCCGTTTCCATGTAGGAGGTGGGGTAAAAATATTTGTAATCGGGCGTTTCCTCGGGCCAGCCCAGCGTGGAGAACGGCCACAAGCCAGACGAGAACCATGTGTCTAACACATCTTCATCCTGGCGAATTTCCCGCGAGCCGCAGGTGGCGCATTGCTTCGGGTCTTCGCGCGCCACGGTCATATGGTTGTCGGGGCAATACCAGACGGGGATGCGATGTCCCCACCACAGTTGGCGGCTGATGCACCAGTCCTTGATATTCTCAAGCCAGTTGTAGTAGATTTTTTCAAAACGCTCTGGCACGATCTTGATGCGTCCATCTTTCACGGCTTCCAGCGCGGCCTTCGCTAGCGGCTCGATCTTCACGAACCATTGCTCGGAGATCATCGGCTCGACGATCTCACCGCCGCGCTGGGAACGCGGGATGGTGGTGAGATATTTTTCTTCTTTGATGACAAGCCCCGCGGCTTTCATATCGGCCCAGAGATTCTTGCGCGCCTCGAATCTATCCTGACCTTGATACGGACCGCCGTTTTCGTTGACCTTTGCCTCCACGTCGAGCATGGAGATGATGGGCAGGGAATGC
The DNA here is from genome assembly GCA_016191985.1 of Chloroflexota bacterium. GTDB lineage: Bacteria > Chloroflexota > Anaerolineae > Anaerolineales > Villigracilaceae > Villigracilis. The sequence continues at coordinate 9,830 of JACPVB010000239.1, forward strand.
CGATGGGCAATTTCGTAATCGTTCGGATCGTGACCCGGTGTGATCTTGAGCGCACCCGTCCCAAATTCCATGCTGACGTATTCATCCGCGATCACGGGAATCTCACGTCCGAGGATCGGCACGATGGCTTTTTTACCGATAAATTTTTTGTAGCGTTCATCTTCCGGGTGGACGGCCACCGCCGTATCGCCGAGGATTGTCTCAGGGCGGATGGTTGCCACAGGGATGTAGACTTCCGAAGTCTCGGAGACTTCGGAAGTCTCCTGTTTGATCATATATTTGAAATAATAAAGTTTTGCTTCCTCTTCGCTGTATTCCACTTCCAAGTCAGACACGGCTGTCTTAAGTCCGGGTGACCAGTTGATGAGACGTGGGCCGCGGTAGATCAGTCCCTTCTCATAGAGGCGGACAAATGCCTCTCGCACCGCGCGACTCAGCCCATCGTCAAGAGTGAAGCGTTCTCTGTCCCAGTCACACGAAGCGCCGAGTCTGCGAATCTGATTCGTGATCATGCCGCCGTATTTATGCTTCCATTCCCAGGTGCGTTTGATGAATTCTTCGCGGCCAATCTCTTCACGAGTTACTTCTTCGTTTTTCAAAAGATCGCGTTCCACCATGAGCTGGGTGGCAATGCCCGCGTGGTCGGTGCCGGGGACCCACAACGTGGAATAGCCTTTCATGCGGTGATAGCGGACCATGAGGTCTTCCACCGAAACGAACATGGAATGGCCGATGTGCAGCTCGCCCGTTACATTGGGAGGAGGAATCGAAATCACGAACGGCTTCACGTTCGGGTCGAAGTCCGCTTTGTTGGGGTCGTTGTGCGGCTTGAAGAATCCGCCCGCCTCCCACATCGCATAAATGCGCTGTTCTGTGGATTTGAAATCGTAGGCTTTCGGTAATTCCTGTTTGGTCATTCGGTCTCCTCGTTCAATATAAAATTCAATCCTTGCTGTAATACATCATCGAAATCATTCGGAAAATCGTGCGCCATCTCCGGGTAATTTTTGAACATCAGCGGGATGCGCTTCTTTTCAAACGACTCTTTTACCTGCTGAAAGAAATCATGGCGCGAGTCCCTGCCGCCTGAGACCAGGACGTTCCACGTCCCGGTTGAATTGCTCCAACTGTTCAATTCATCGCCTTCGATCATTCCAGGCACAACGGCGAAGAACCCGCGCACGTTCACGAGTCCATTCATCACAACCTGCATGGCTCGCGCAGCTCCCTGCGAAAAGCCCGCAATGACAATTCGATTCACATCAATCGGATATTTTTCGACCAGAACATGAACATGTTCTGCAAGTTCACTAAATGACTTCTCACGGTCATCCCACAGGTAGGCCAGTGGTGAAGCCATTTGAGATGACTGCGGCATTGCCAGCATCCATCCAAATTTGACGGCAGATTTCCAAAAATGAACATCAAGATCAGGGCTGCTCCCACGCGCGTGCAAAGCCATCAATAGCGAAAACGGGCCTTTCCCGTTTGGCACATGCACGAATAAATCTGGAGTTGAGGCAGCTTGTGCCTGCCTATGCTTTTCCTTTGAAATAGCAACGAGGTGTTCAAATTCGGGTCCGTTTTGCAAAGAAGCCAGGTCCGAATCAGAGCGCAATTGACCTTCAGACCACCAGATTCCATTTGACAATGCCTCCTCAAAAACATGCAAGGCCCACTCCTGCCGCCCTGCCATGGCCAACAGACAGATTTGCCAAAAATATGTCCTGGCTGCATATGTCGGGAATTCCGCAGTGAGTTTCTCGACAACGACCAGAGCATCCTCATATTTGCCTTCCCGATAAAACTGGAAGAGCGGTTCAGATTCTTTGAAAAATTCCTTTGCATCAGACATTCTCACTCCATACAAAACAAAACACGCCTCGTCCACTATGAGGACGACAAGCGTGTCGCGGTACCACCTCAATTCATTTTTTACCACAAAGAGTAAAAAATGCACTCTGCAGCTGACAATCATCAGCTTGCGCTGTAACGGTGCGCTCCCGTGATCGTTCTACTCGGCCAACGGCTTTTCTTCGTCATGGAATTCAGACGACTTCGGCGGCGTTTTGCTGTGGAAGCTTCCAGCCAATGACTTCCTTCTCTATCAGCGTGAGGGTCGCATACTACTTCTGAATGGCTGGGATTATATGCCTGGGGCGATATTGCGTCAAGAATTTTTTCCATTGATTCGGCTAACATTCGACTATTTTTCGACTAACCTTTGCTATACTTACCCCACTTCATATTAAATCAAAACAGGATATCAAACAAAAATGCTCACACCCATTGACTTTCTCTTCGCCGCCCTGGCCGCGCTGGCCGCAGGCGCGGTCAACGCCCTGGCGGGGGGCGGGACGCTCATCACCTTCCCCGTGCTCACCTTTCTTGGCGTGCCGGCTGTCTCTGCAAATATCACCAACACGGTGGCGCTCTGCCCCGGCTACTTCGGCGGGACGCTGGCGCAGATGAAAGACCTGCAAGGACAAAAAGACAGGCTGTGGTTGATTGTCCCTGCCAGCATCGTGGGCGGCGTGCTGGGCGGCTTTTTACTTTTACAAACAGGCGAGAAATTATTCAAAGACCTTGTCCCTTATTTAATTTTGCTGGCTTCCGGTTTGCTCGCCATTCAAGACCCCGTCCGCGCGTGGTTGACAAAACGCATGGGCGAAGGTCACGGCGCGCGTTTGGAAAAAATCACCTGGCTGCCCGTCGGTCTTGCTTCGATCTATGGAGGATATTTCGGCGCGGGATTGAGCGTGATCGTGCTCTCGGCCCTGGGATTAACTCTCGAAGACACGCTCACGCGTCTTAACGCGCTCAAGCAGGCGGTGGCTTTCTCGGTCAACGTCGCCGCTGCTATATTTTTCCTTTTCTCCGGGCAGGTGCTTTGGTCCGCGGCGGTGGTGATGGCTGTGGGCGCATTAATTGGCGGAATGCTGGGCGGGAAGCTGGCGGGCAAAATCAAACCGTCCACCTTGCGATGGACGGTTGTAACAATCGGTGTGATCGTGGCGATCATTTATTTCGTGCGCGGTTAATTACCTTTTCTTTCTCCCATTATCTTCGTCCACGCGGCCAAAGATCATGCGTCCCGCGGCGGTTTGCAACACCTTGGTGATATTCACTTCCATATATTCACCGATGTAATCCTTGCCGTTTTCCACAACCACCATCGTACCGTCGTCCATGTAGCCCACGCCCTGTCCATATTCCTTGCCCTCCTGAATAATGTTGATGCGCAGGACTTCGCCCGGCAGCACCACAGACTTGACCGCATTGGCAAGCTCGTTGATATTGAGCACGGTCACGCCTTGTAATTCGGCGATGCGGTTGAGGTTGTAATCGTTCGTCAGCACGGGGCTTTTCAATTGCTTGCCCAGCACGATCAATTTATCGTCCACTTCCCGCACGCCGTCCACATTGATGTCCGAGATGCGCACGAGGATGTTGGGGAGTTTTTGCAGTTCGGCCAGTACCTCCATGCCGCGCCGTCCACGTTGACGGCGCATCCCATCCGGGGAGTCGGCGATGTACTGGAGTTCGTTCAACACAAAGCGGGGAATGAGAAGCGTACCGGGCAAAAATCCTGTCTTGGCAATATCGGCCACACGTCCATCGATGATGACGCTGGTATCCAAAAGGATGTTGCGGTTGAGGTTGGTCCACGAGGTGGAGCCGCCGCCCTCGCCCCGTCCGCTCAGCGTGCTGAGCAGGCCCATGATATCTCCCTGGCGCATGACGAAGAGCGAAACACCGAAATAGGAAAAAACCAGAACGACAATAAAAGGCAATATCTGGCTGAATGGATCGGGCAGCAGCGAAAGTGGAAAAGACAGCAGCGCGGCAATGAGCAGTCCCACAACCAGCCCGGTCAACCCTGCGAACAGGCTTTCCGCCGCCATACGGCCAAGCAGGGAGCGCATGGCGCGGGCGGGACGGGTGGTAAAGTATGGGGTGAGGATCAAACCCACTAGTGCGCCGACCAGCCCAAAGATAAGTGTGGTGCGGCTGGCGCTATCAGGCGTGAATTTCGAGATGTCAAATCCCAAATATCCCCCGGAAATAGCCAATACGATCATTCCAATAATACGAAGAACAAATTCAAAGCTCATCAATAACTCCTTTGAAATAAATTAAAAAGATAATGGATGATAATAGCACGGGTAACAAACCCCGTCAATTGCGACATTTTAATTCTCATATTATTGTTATAATGCGTATCTATTTTCCGTCCGCTGCCCCAAATTCGCCGCATTGCCCAAGACGGTAAATGAACGTATAGAGGTTTGCATCATTTACGAAACCAAAATTATGATTTTTATTCACGAGTTTCACCAAAAAATTTGGTAAAGTATGAGACAAACGATAGATTGTGAAGTGAATCCCAATGACCCTTATTGATACCCTCAACCGCCCCCTGCGCGACCTGCGAGTTTCTGTAACCGACCGCTGTAATTTCCGCTGCGTGTATTGCATGCCCAAGGAAATTTTCGGATCGGACTACCGCTTCCTGCACCGTGATCAGATTTTGACGTTTGAAGAGATTTCACGACTGTCAAAAATTTTCGTCTCGCACGGCGTTCGTAAAATACGTTTAACGGGCGGCGAACCGCTTGTCCGCAAGGATTTGCCCGAGCTGGTCTCGATGCTCGCCTCCATCCCCAGCCTGGATCTGACCATGACCACCAACGGCTCCCTGCTCCCCAAATTTGCGCGCGCGCTCAAGGATGCCGGGCTGAAGCGAGTGACCGTCAGTTTGGATTCGCTCGACAATGAAATTTTCAAAGCCATGAACGATGTGGATTTCCCAGTGGAAAAGGTCATCGAAGGCATGGATGCCGCCGCCGAAGTCGGTCTGGGACCGATCAAGGTGAACATGGTGGTGAAGCGCGGAGTCAACGAATCGAGCATCCTGCCGATGGCACGCTTCTTCCGTGAGAAGGGCTACATCCTGCGTTTCATCGAATACATGGATGTAGGTCACAGCAACGGTTGGCGTATGAACGATGTGGTATCCGCGGCGGAGATCGTCAAAATGATAGACGCCGAAATGCCGCTCGAATCCGCAGATCCGAATTACCCCGGCGAAGTGGCCGGACGCTGGCGTTACAAGGACGGCAAAGGCGAAGTCGGGATGATCGCATCCGTCACGCAGGCGTTCTGCCGCGATTGCAATCGCGCCCGCATCACTGCCGAAGGCCAGCTTTATACCTGTCTGTTCGCCATCAAAGGATACGATTTCCGCGCCATGTTGCGCGAAGGCGCAACAGATGATGAAATTTCACAGCAGATCGCGCGGATATGGGGCAAACGCGACGACCGCTATTCAGAGGTCCGTTCTGAAAATACAATCGCCCTGCCCAAAGTGGAAATGTCCCACATCGGCGGATAGCCTCTAGCTCAAGCCGGCGGCGAGGATGGCGTGTTTAATTTTTTAAAATAAGCCTCTTGCAAAAGTCAATCGTAGGTCAGGCTACGTGCCCGTAGGGTATTTAGCCTGACGCCTTTGAAAATTTGATAGATGTCAGATTGTGCACAACACAGGCAAACCGGCCCTGCAAATACTGATGCAAGAGATCTAAAAAGAGGAACCTTGTTTTCACCGAAAAAAATCAAAGCCGTGTTATTTGATCTCGACGGAACACTTCGTCATCACATCCCCACTGGCGGGGATGTTTTTTCAGCCCGCGCCCGCGAGATTGGCCTGCGCATCTCGGACGAGGACGAAATCCGCGCCGAGCGCTGGGAGCATTATTATTTTGCCAGTTCCCCGGAAATAAAAAAAGATAGCGAAGAATTCAAAGACGATGCTTTCTGGGTGAACTTCGGCCGCAGGAGGCTGGTGGCCCTCGGCTGCAACCCCAAGGATGCCGCCGAACTCAGCGCATCCATGTCCGCTTACATGCGCGAGCATTACAAACCCGAAGTGCACGTGCCCGAAGATTCGCGCACGCTTCTCTCGTCCCTTCAACAGGACGGCTATATTCTGGGCGTCATCTCCAATCGCGATCAGCCTTTCCACGAAGAGCTGAAGAATTTAAAACTGGATACCCATTTCAGCTTTTCGCTGGCGGGCGGCGAAGTTAATTCCTTCAAACCGGAGCCTGCCATCTTCGAGCATGGATTGAAACGGGCCGGGGTCAATGCAGAGGAAGCCATCTACGTGGGCGACAATTACTTCGCAGACATCCTCGGCTCGCTTCGCGCCGGGCTGACACCTGTTCTCTACGACCCAAACATTCTCTTCCCCGAAGCAGAATGCACCGTCATCAAAACCTTTCGCGAACTGCACGAGATGTTCAAATAGACCTCGTACGACAAGATTTATCTTGTCATTTTTAGGCACCGTGAACATTGCCGTACGACACACTTGCCTGATTTGCTCACCTGCATTGCGCGCAGGCGCAAGGGTAGCAAATCATACGGCTTAAGCCGCACAGTGTCAGGGAGATTTATCTTACGACTCTCTACCGTACATTTCTCGGTAGTGGGTTTGTGTAAATGATGTAGCACGAGATAGTATCTCGCGCTACGAGCATCGTCATTTATTTCGACCCATCACCCACTTCTCTCGCAAAAAACACGCAAAGCGAACTTCCCTGGCACTGCCCAGGGCAAGTGTGCGGTACCGAATCTGCAACAAGCGATAAAATGGGATTGAATCAAGGAGGCACTCATGGCCTGGGAACGAAAGATCATGCGCAAAGTGCGCGTACGCAATTCACAAAGATCGGGCGTGCTGGCAAAACTGTTGACCGCCATCGCCGAAGCGGGCGGAAACACCGGCAGTATCGTGTTGTTGACGGAAACCACCCAAAACGTGGTACGCGACATCACCGTCACCGCCGAGGATGAAAAACAGCTTGAAGCCATTCTGGAAGCCATGCGCAGCAACGAAGGCACCAAAGTGCTGGAAGTGCGCGATGAAGTGCTGGAACTTCACCAAAAAGGCAAGATCGCCATCCGTTCGCGCTACCCGATTGAATCACTCACCACACTGAGAAGAGTCTACACCCCCGGCGTGGCGGAAGTCTGTATGCGGATCGCGAAGGACCCGTCACAGGCGCGGTTGTATACCAGCATCAGCCATATGGTTGCCATCGTCACCGACGGCACGGCGGTGCTTGGGCTTGGGGATATTGGTCCGCTGGCGGGCATGCCCGTGATGGAAGGCAAAGCCATGTTGATGGAAACGCTCGTAGGGCTTTCGGGGATTCCGATTTTGCTCAACACGAAAGACCCAAATGAGATCGTCAATGCAGTGGCGGCCATCGCGCCGACCTTTGCCGCCATTCAACTGGAGGATATTTCCGCGCCGCGCTGTTTCGAGATCGAAGAAAGATTGCAAGCCATGCTTGATATCCCCGTCATGCACGACGACCAGCACGGCACTGCCGTGGTCTGCACCGCGGCGATGATGGTGGCCTCACGTGAGACCGGCACAGATTTGAACAAGGCTGTTATCGGGCAGATCGGGCTTGGGGCGGCCGGCCATGCCATCGGTCAAATGATGATGCGTTTGACTGGGAACCCAGTCTATGGCGCGGATTTGAATCCAGATGCGTTAACCCGATTCGAATCGGCAGGTGGGAAAAAATCCAATTTAAAAGAGATCATGGAAACCTGCGACATCGTGGTGGCGACGACAGGCGCGCCGAACCTCATCAAGCCGGAGATGGTCCGCAAGGGACAGATCATCCTCGCGCTTTCCAACCCGAATGCCGAGATCGACCCCGATGTGGCGATGGAACGCGGCGCGGCCTTCGCGGCGGATGGAAAATCGGTGAACAATGTTTTGGGATTCCCCGGCATCTTCCGGGGCGCAGTGGATTCGTATGCTTCGCGCATCACGCATGAAATGTATCTGGCCGCCGCCAAGACCATTGCAGATATGACCCCGCCCGGTGAATTGGTGCCCAGCCCACTGGATAAAAAGATCCATCGCGCCGTGGCTCGCGCCGTGGCAGAGATGGCCATCAAGCAGGGCATCGCCCGCGCGGAATATGTGCCTTATGTGGAAGAGTGAGTTAAGGTCAGGCGCATCTCATGCCATTCCGCGCCGCCATGCGTGGATTTTGAAAGCCCCGCGTGAATAAAACAAAGCCTCTCGTAATAATCAATCAAGTGCTGTTTGCAGATCAACAGCACTTTTTGTTTGTCCAGTTTTTTTGCTTCTTCAATAAATCTTAAAGCCAGTTGTTTTGCAATTCCCTGCTTTTGAAATTCGGGCAGAACCCCCAGCGCAAAGATGACCATATTCCTGCCGTTCGCGTCATGTCCGATCAACTGCTTTAATTCTTCGTCACTGATATCTTCTTTTTCAGTAGCTGCGCCGTTGACCATGCCGACAATTCTTCCATCCAACTCTGCGACGAAGAAGCCCTGCGGAAACGTCCCCATCCGCAACTGGATGGTTTCCTTCGCTGCCGCTTCTTCCGGCGGCCAACAGGCTGATTCCACCAAATAGCATGGATCCAAATCCCCGGGCTGGACTCTGCGAATCAAAACCTCATTCATTGGGAATCACAATCTCCTTC
>JACPVB010000240.1 GCA_016191985.1 Chloroflexota bacterium
CCTTCGAGGCGGACGGGTAACTCCAAAAGGCTGGCGTAATATTCCTTTTGGGCGACCAGGTCCAGGGTCAGGATTTCGAGGCGGCGGATGAACATGGTTATTGCGGAAGATTCCCCACCAGGTCCAACTCAGGCGCGATCTTTCGCATGGCCTGAATGACATTACCGACATGTTCCCAAACATCCACGCCGAATTCCTCGGCGGCATGTTCCATCTCTGCGCGATTGGTGCCCGCGGCGAAGGCTTTGTCCTTCCATTTCTTTTTGACAGAACTCGCTTCAAGGTCATAGAGGGAACGGGATGGGCGCACCAACGCAACGGCAGTGATGAGGCCGGTCACTTCGTCACAGGCGGCGATGGCTTTTCTGCGGATGGTGTCACGCGGAAGCGCCAGGTGATCTGCGTGGCTGAGAATATCCTGGATGATTTCTTCGCTCACACCGCGTTCGCGCAGGATGGGCGCGCCTGCCTGCGGATGCTCTTCCAACGTGGGATGAATCTCCCAATCGAAATCGTGCAGCAGGCCGATGAGGCCCCATTGCTCAACATCCTCGCCATATTTCTCGGCATAAAAACGCATGGCGGCTTCCACCGATAACATGTGGCGTATGAGACCTTCATTTTTTACAAATTCACGCACCAGGGCAAGGGCTTCTTCGCGGGTCATTGGGTTTCTCCATTAATCTTTTATTTCTCTACCGTACAAATCCCTCGCAAAAAACCCTAAAGGTCTTTTTTGCAAATCGGGATTTTACGAAGGCATAGGAGACCTTTAGGGTTTCCATGTATGGTAACAAATTTTTTATTATGTCATGCTGAGCCGCTTTGCGGCGAAGCATCTCTACCACTATGAGCGAGACTCTCACCGCACCGGCAAACCTGCTGGTCGAGCAGCCCTTCGTGTTCGTCGAAGGCATGTCGAGACCAAAGGTAAAGAAGACTGTTTCGCAAACGATGCTCGCAGGGATGGGTTATTCAAATATCGGTTCAATTTTTCCAAGCACGGGCAGGGGTTTCGCGACCGTCACATCCCAAACCGACTGAAGGTTGGCAAATAATTCACGGAAACTCCAAAAGGCGCGATAACGCTTGAGAAAATAATGGTTGTTCGCTTCCACGCCAGTGGATTCCACATCGAACCAGTTGCATAAAAACAAGGCGCGTGGCAAATGAAAAGACTGCGTGACGAGGATCGCAGAGTCCACTTGAAAGATGTACTTTGCGCGATAGCAGGTATCGTAGGTGCGTCGGCCTGCGTAATCCAATCGAATGTCTTCATTCGGAACGCCCAGGTCGAGCGCATATTGGCGCATGGCTTCGGGTTCGTTGTATTCGACGAAGCGATTGTCACCGCTCATCAACAGTTTTTCCACTTTGCCAGCCTGGTACAACTTCACGGCGGTCTCTACGCGGTCGCGCAGTACCGGCCCAGCCGAGCCGTCGCTTAGCAGGCCCGCGCCGAACACAATGGCAACGCGCGCTGGCCGAACTTCGTCCACTGTAAATGTGCGCGGCGAGGCAAAGAGCATCACAACGAATTTTGGCAAAAACAAAGCGATGACAACAAACAAACTTAATACAAGCGCGGTACGCCACAGAGACCGAATTATCTTTTTTAACATTCGCGTTATTTTATCAAATTTAGCAAATCCAACCCCGAAGCCTTTACGTAGGATGCAAACTCCGCGTACGCCTCATCTTCCACGATCTGAATCTCATCCAGGCCGTAGGCGGTTTGCATGGCGGTCTTCCCCTCGGGCGTGAGCATCAGGTCGATGAACGCGCGCTGGATCACGCGGCGCATTTCAATTGGCAGGGAATTTGCAATTGAAATATTTTCGTACGGAATAACCTCAGGGATGCGCCAGATGACAATGACCTTATCCTGCACATCGGTATAATCCGCTTCGAGCGCGGGGGACTGGCGCGCATCGACAAACGTCGCGCCGAAATCGCAGATGTCATCCACGTAGACGGCGCGCACCACGCTCGGTTGACCGGCGAGGAACGCCCCGCTTCTGATCTGGACCTGGGCCTGATTCAGCAATCCGAGCGGCACCACATACCCTGACGGAGAAATCTCGTCACTCCAGCAGGCTTTCTTATCGTTGAATTGCTTCAAGGCGGTGGCGACATCGGCTGTGTTTTCATTGCGCGCCTCGTCATAGTACGATGTGAAATCATTCTCGCGGTTGGCAATGATCTGCGTGCCGTAGAAAGCCTCCCCATCCCGTATTTTTGCAAGGATGGCAGTGACCGAATCATTTTCGCGCGCCAGCAGATAGGCATACGGAGAAAGCGAACCGATGTGCGCGTTGCCTTTGTCGAAGGCATCCACCAGCACCTGCTCGGAGGCGGGGGCCACAGTCACCACCCGATAGCCCGTGCGCTCCTGGAGGAACGCGGCAATCTCGTCCACTGCGGTGATGGTTTCATCACTGGAGCGGGGAGAAGGGGCCAGGGCGAGGATCAATGGATTTTCTTCAGTGCCCAGCTCGGGCGGGGTGAGAGGCGCCTGGGTGGGGGCGGGAGTCTCTGTGGGGGTGAGCGTCGGGACCGGCGTGGGAGTCCCCAATGTCAACTGCACGGGGAATGAACATCCAAAAAGAATGAGGGAAAGAGTTAATAAGAATTTTTTCATCTTACAGGAATGTATGCGCACAATCATAATGACCTTGCTATAATAAGGCAAGTTTTTCAGAGTACCGCTTAATAGCCAGAATTTATCGTGTTTGTGTATGAGCGGTAGAAAGGACGAAATATGAAAAATGCATTTAGCACAATAATGTCCATCCTTATTTTGGCGGTGCTGGCGGCAGGCGTCTATTTTATCGTACAGACGGTGCGCGAGAGTGCGGCGGCCGCGACGGCTCCGTTCCAGCAGGTGAACCAGGCAAATGAGGCACTGCAGACCCAGGTCTCGCAGTTGATGAACCCCACACCTACCATCATACCCGACCCGGTGACGTACATCAATGAAATCCGCGCGCTGGCCCGTTTGGAGACGATCCAGTACAGTGTGGAGAAGGTGATTACCGCGGAGATCGGGCAGGGGACGTTTGGTTTTGCGTTCGGCGATAAATTATTATTCGTGGCGCACGGCATTGTGATCGCAGGCATCGACATGGAGAAATTGCAGCCCAGCGACATGCGCATGGAAAACGGCGTGTTGTACGTGAACCTGCCACCAACGGAAATTTTCATTGCGACGCTTGACAACGAAAAATCCTACGTCTACGACCGCGATACAGGCTTGCTGACCAAAGGCAACGTGGACCTTGAAACGCTCGCCCGCCAAACGGCGGAGGATGAAATCCGCAAAGCCGCGCTGGAGGATGGCATCCTCGTGCAGGGAGAAAAGAATGCCGAAGTCTACCTGCTTAAATTCTTCAATGCGCTGGGGTTTGATACGGTGTTGTTTGAAGCAGGTTTATAAAGAGAAAAATCAAATCCCGCCCCCGAAATTAACTTCGGGGGCGGGATTGTTTTAAGGGCTTATATTACGCAAATCAAACCCCGTAGGGGTGACAGGATTGTAGAAGATTGGTCGAACGGAATCTAAATCCCGAAGGGATGACATGGATGTTACAGGCCATGACACCCGTTTCGACGAGCTCAACGCGTCGCCTTCGGGGTTAAGATGGATTGCACGTCAAAATCTCTCCTTATGCTGAAGGTAGCCCCTACTCTTGATTCAATCTCAACGCCACCACTTCGTTCCAAACCAGAATGGCGAACAGAAAGATGTAAAAGGCCGCGCCTTTGAGCGCGAAGGCGGGGGCGGCGAGAGCCAGGGTCAACCAGGTGTAGAGGGAGAGGTCTTTCCATTTTTCATTTTGGAGGAATGCAAAACCCAGCACGATCATGGCGGGGAAGAGGGTGAGGCCGAGCAAAATAAATGCGAGGTCGTGCAATCGTCCGTGCCAGGTGGCGGGAGTATCGCGAATGGTTGGGTCTGTGGTGAAGGCCAGGGCGGCGAGGGCGAGACCGGAAAAAACAAACAGCGTGGCGCCAACCCTGGAAGCAGGCGCAGGCTTGAGATTAAGAAAGAGGCGGGAGGCCAGCAGCGCCATGAGCGTTCCGCTGACGATAAAAGTCGCAGTCATCACCCAGCCATAGGGTCCGAGCGCGAGTCCGCTGGGCCAGTCAAAGGTTGGGTCGTGGAGGGGATGCCAGCCGAGGCTTCTTAAAAAATCATAGTTAACAAAGGTGAGCACAGTTAGAACGCTCGCAAAAAGAACCGGACCGAGCAGGAGGATTCGTTTCATGTTTTTATGATAACAGCCCCGCGTGTGCGGGGCTGTTGATTTCCTTTGTGTTCAAGGCTGGAGATTTTTTCTAGTAGCGGTTTCGCCCGCCGCCGTCGCGATTTCGATCTCCGAAATTACGAGGGCGCTCCTCACGGGGCCGGGCGATGTTCACCGTAATTGCGCGTCCCATGAAGTCTTGTCCATTAAACATGCTGATGGCTTTTTGCGCTTCTTCGGAGCTTGCCATTTCGACAAATCCGAAGCCTTTGGCGCGTCCTGTTGCGCGGTCTTTGATCAGAGCAACAGAGGTGACGTTTCCGGCCTGGCTGAAGTGAGCTTTGAGGTCGTCTTCAGTAGCGGCGTAGGGCAGGTTGCCTACATATAGCTTGTTTTCCATCTCTTCTCCAAATGTGTCAACGTTCCAGCCTGAACGTAGGCGAAGTTTATCATGGATTAATGTAAAGTGAGAAATAAAAATCGGATGAAAATCAAGCCCGCTTCGCTCTCCGCTCTTACCTGCTCCACCCACCCGGCAGGCTCATCACCCCGAAAAAGATGAGCAAAAGCGCGCCAAGGACGCAGAATAACGTGTTGCGAAAACGGATCTTATCCCCGGCGTTTTTCCAACGCGCCGGCAGATGCGCGACCACCGCGGCAACGATCATGGTACCGGCATGTTCGATGCGGAACATGGGGAAGCCCACGCCCGCGAGACCGGTCCAGATCATCAGGATGAGTCCGAGGGTTACTTGCAAATCCATCAATCCGCTAAAGCCGGAAGCGAGACCACGGTCCATGCCTTTGAAAGAACCGCCGCGCAGCCAGCCGATTGCGAACTTAATAACGGCGATAACAGCCACAAGTAAAATCAACCAGCGCAGGTACGAGTGAGTGACGAGTAAAAAGTTCATGTTAATTTTTTCTCCATTTAAGATTATCTATGATGTTTGAAACAACATTCGCAGAATTATACAGCAGGGCACATCATCCTTTATAATTCGCGTCGAAACCCCTTGGAGGCAAAATGACATACACAACCATATTGACAGAAATTCGCGGGCGCGTGGGCATTGTGCAATTGAACCGTCCGCAGGCGATGAACGCCTTCAACCTTGCCATGCTTGGCGAAGTCTTCGATGCGATGGACGCCTTCGACAGGGATGCGAACATCGGCGCCATCATCGTCACGGGCAATGAAAAAGCCTTTGCTGCCGGGGCGGATATCAAGGAAATGGTGGAAGCGTCCTACGTGCAAATGATCGTCGAAGAACGCGTGGCAGTTTGGGACCGCATTCGCAGAATCCGCAAACCGGTCATCGCCGCAGTCTCTGGCTGGGCATTGGGCGGCGGATGTGAATTTGTGCTTGCGTGTGACATGGTCATCGGGTCCGAATCCGCAAAGTTTGGGCAGCCTGAAATTACCATCGGTGTCATCCCCGGCGCGGGCGGCACCCAGCGGCTTGCGCGTTTGGTGGGCAAACAGCTTGCCATGGAAATGGTTATCAACAACCGTACCTTGACTGCCATTGAAGCGCTTCAATTTGGCTTAGCCAACCGCATTGTGCCGGTCGAGGGTTATCTCGATGCCGCCGTTGCCTTCGCCGAAGAGATCGCCTCACGCGCGCCGCTGGCCGTCCGCATGGCGAAGGATGCCATCAACGCTGCATTCGAGACCACGCTCACCGAAGGCCTCAATACTGAGAAGCGAAATTTTTATCAACTCTTCGCAACGGAAGACCAAAAGGAAGGCATGACGGCCTTCATCGAAAAACGCAAACCGAATTGGAAGGGGAGGTAGATAGTCGGGTTGTCTTATGGTCGCATGGTCGGATAGTCTTTCCTGCTCGACCATGTGACTACCTGCCCATTCGACTACCTGGCTATTCGACTACCTGACTACTCGACCACTTGACTACTCGACCACTTGACTAACCAAAATGCCCGACTCTCTTCTCGACACTTCGACACGGCTCAGTGCAAGCCTGAAACCTGCTCTTTCCAAATTGGGCTTGAGCAAACACCTTGTCATTGCCCACGCCTCCCTGCGCGCCTTCGGTTCCGTGGATGCGGAGAC
>JACPVB010000241.1 GCA_016191985.1 Chloroflexota bacterium
GCGCAAGGCACAAGCCACGATCACACCCTCAGGGGTACCGCCAATGCCAAGCAGAACATCCACACCCGATTCAGGCCAGGCGGTCATCAAGGCCGCGGCCACGTCCCCATCGGGGATCTGCCGGATGCGCGCGCCAGCCTTACGGATCTCCGTCACCATATCATCATGGCGCGGGCGGTCAAGGATGATGGTCGTTAAATCTTCCACGGCCTTGCCCTTAGCCCTGGCAATCGCCTGCAAATTTTCAGTGATGCTTTTTTCGATATTGATCTTGCCCTTCGCCTCAGGCCCCACCGCGATCTTGTTCATGTAAAGAAAAGGTCCCGGGTCAAACATACTGCCTCGCGGGGCAATCGCAACCGTGGCGAGAGAATTCGAGCGGCCAAATGCCAGGGGGCGAGTCCCGTCAATTGGGTCCACAGCAACATCCACGTCTGGTTTTGAACCGTTGCCCACGACCTCGCCATTGAACAGCATCGGAGCTTTATCCTTCTCCCCTTCCCCGATGACGATGATCCCGTTCATATCCACTGTGCTGAGGACGAGACGCATCGCATTAACCGCGGCCTGATCTGCCCCTTCTTTATCGCCTCGTCCCATAAAGCGACCTGCCAACATCGCCGCTGCTTCGGTCACACGCGCAAGTTCGAGCGCCAGATTACGGGTTGGGGTTGCGCCAAGAACATCCATAGTGCCTCCAGAGTTTATTAAGTTTATAGAATGAACCAAACGAGAAAGTAATACCCGATCACCGCACCCCACAACCACGAGTCAACGCGGTCAAAGAAGCCGCCGTGGCCGGGAATAATGTCGCTCGAATCCTTGATGCCAGACTGACGTTTGAACATGCTCTCGCCCAAATCACCCAGCGGTGAAAGCGCGCCGAGAATCAGGCCAAGCAATGCGCCCTGCCAGATCGTAATGTCACCTGCGAGGTTGCCATACGCAGAGTAGGCATACACCAGGAATGCGCCGCCGATCATGCCGGTAAACACGCTGGCGGCATAACCCTCCCAGCTTTTCTTTGGGCTGAGGCGCGGCGCCATTTTATGATTGCCGTACGCCCTGCCGATGGAATATGCCCCCGAATCTGCCAGCCAGACGGAAGGCAGGACAAGCATAAACCACCAACCACCTTCAGGCAGGTTGCGTATGTCAAGCAGGTAGGCGCCGATCCAGCCGATGTACACTAGCCCCGCAACTGTGATTCCAAAATCAAGCGCGGCATGATCTCTGCCGCGCTCGTACGCATAAAGATGATAGGCCAAAGCGACCAGGATCGTCGCCGCAAAGACAGGCATGGCATATTCGGAGAAGAACATGCGCGCGATCAACACGAGCGCCACGCCTCCCACCGTGATCTGCATCTGCGGTTCGAACTTTACCGCGCGAAACAAATGCACATATTCCCAGGCCGCGCCGATCAGAAATGTACCCATCAATAAAAAATAAAGGATGCCGCCAAGAATTATGGCGGGCATCCCTATCAGAGCCAATCCTAAAGCAGTGATGAGTCTTCTACGCATTGGATTCCTGAAGTTCCCCCGAAGATACCTTTCCAAAGCGCCGGTCGCGGTGGGCAAAGGTCTCCAGCGCGCGGCGATATTCTTCCTTATCAAAATCGGGCCAGAAGGTCGGTGTGATGTACCACTCCGAATATGCGGCCTGCCAGATAAGGAAATTGCTTACCCGCAACTCACCCGAAGTGCGGATGATAAGGTCGGGGTCGGGCACACCGGCGGTGAACAAGTATTTATTCACCAGTTCATCGGTCACTTCTTCAGCGGGGATGCCGTCATTGATGATCTTTTGAATGGCGCAGACGATCTCGTCCCGCCCGCCGTAATTAAAGGCCACGTTCAAGACAAGGCGGTCATTATTTTTCGTCAACTCGATGGCGTTCAGCACTTTTTTCTGGATGCTGGGGTCGAGTCTCTCCAAGCGCCCAATGTGACGCAACTGCACGCCCTCTTTGTGAAGTTCGTTCAATTCACGGTCAATCACATTTTGAAGGATGAGCATTAACCCGTTGACTTCCTCAGGCGGGCGTCCCCAATTTTCCGTCGAAAAGGCATAGATCGTCAGGTATTTCACGCCAAATTCAACCGTCGAACGGATGACGCGGCGCAGGTTCTCTGTCCCTGCCTTGTGGCCTGCCAGGCGCGGCAGGCCGCGTTGAAGCGCCCAGCGTCCGTTGCCATCCATAATCATAGCAACGTGTTGGGGGACTTTTTCAAGAGGAACATTGGAGGGGGAATCAGCCATTTTTTTAAACAACTCTTTCTGACGCCATGTCCATGGCATCAGAAAAACTAGACTTCCATGATTTCTTTTTCTTTATGCTGGCCGTGTTTGGCGATCTCTTCCACGAATTTATCGGTCAGTTTTTGCAGGTCTTCCTCGCCGCGCTTGAGATCATCCTCGGTGATCAGTTTTTCCTTTTCGTAATCGCGGATGTCGTTGTGCAAATCACGGCGGATGTTGCGAACGGCAATACGGGCTTCTTCAAGCCGATGGTGCATGTGCTTCACCAACTCGCGGCGGCGTTCCTCATTAAGCGGAGGCAGGTTCAGGTGTATGACCTTTCCGTCAGAATTTGGATTCAGGCCCAATTCCGAGGCGCGAATCGCTTTTTCAATATCTTTAATCGAACCTGCGTCAAAAGGTTTGATCATCAACGAGCGCGGTTCGGGAACGCTGATACTCGCAAGCTGCATGAGAGGGGTTGGCGCGCCGTAGTATTCCACAGGGAGTTTTTCAACCAAAGCAGGGTTGGCCCTGCCTGTGCGGATGCCGCCAAGATCATCGATAAGGGACTGGATCGCGCTGCTCATGCGGGATTCAGCATCTTTCAACAGGTCTCTTACTTCGTCGGTGCTCACTATCTTCCTCCTACCGCTCTTATATAAATTACCAAACCCGCCGGAATATTATGGGCACAAACATGGTTCTGGTTTGGTAATTTATGCGGTACTGTGTGAAAATGATTACGCTACAAGGATACCTTAAAACAAGAATTTAGGCTATGGGAGCGCTAAAAAGTGAGAGGATATGTGGAATTTTGAGAGACTATCAGGAAATAAAACTTTCCCCTTTTGTTTTTTTGCAAACAAAAGGGGAAAGAACGGCCCGAAACCATCAATTGGACTAACTGGTGACCAGTGTGCCAACAGTTTCCCCGTGCAATGCGCCGAGCAGCGCCTTTGAATCCCACAGGTTTAACACAAGGATGGGCACATTGTTTTCCATACAAAGGGTGATGGCGGTGCTGTCCATCACCTCCAGGCGGAGGTTGAGGACTTCGATGTAGCTTAGTTTGCTGAACTTTTTGGCGTCTGGATTCTTTTTGGGGTCGGCATCGTATACGCCGTCCACTTTTGTCGCTTTAATGACAACGTTCGCGTCTATTTCCGTTGCACGCAGGGCTGCGGCTGTATCTGTGGAAAAGAACGGGTTGCCCGTGCCCGCGCCGAAGATGACCACCCGCCCTTTTTCGAGATGGCGTATGGCCCGTCGGCGGATGTATGGCTCGGCAATGGCACGCATCTCAATGGCAGACATGACGCGCGTAAACACACCCTGCCGTTCGAGCGCATCCATCAACGCCATGGCATTCATCACCGTGGCAAGCATGCCCATGTAATCGGCGGTGGAACGGTCCATGCCACGTTCCAGTCCCTGCTTGCCGCGCCACAGGTTGCCCGCGCCAATGACCACAGCCACGTCCACCCCCAACTCGCGGACTTCCTTGATGCGGCTGGCAATCGACTCGGCTTCGGCGACATCGATGCCGAAACCGGTCTTTCCGCCAAGCGCTTCGCCGCTTAACTTGAGCAGGATCCGTTTATATTTCACTTCAGCCATTCATACCTCCAAGTATTGTTATCGATTGCAAATGTTGAACAGATAGAAAAAAAGCCAACCCGAAGGCTGGCTTTTTAAATTTATTATGACTGGCTCGTGCTTTCACCCAATTCCCAACGCTGGAAGCGGCGGACAAGGATGTTCTCGCCAATGGCGGCCACATTCTGCAGGATGAGCTTTTCAATGGTCAGCGACTCGTCGCGAATATAAGCCTGCCGCATCAGGCAGATTTCATCCTTATACTTCTCCACGCGGCCATCCACGATCTTGGCCAGCACGTTATCGGGCTTGCCTTCCTCTTTGGCGCGGGCGCGGGCAATCTCTTGTTCGTGCTCAATTTCGGCAGCGGGGATTTCCTCTGCGGTAATATACCTGGGTGCGCTCGCGGCGATCTGCAAGGCGATCTCATGCGCAAGGGTGCGGAATTGTTCGGCGCGGGCCACGAAATCCGTTTCGCAGTTGATCTCGACCATGACGCCCACGCGTCCCCCGCCGTGGGAATACAATTCCACCACGCCGTTGGATGCAACGCGGTCTGCGCGCTTGGCGGCGGTTGCCATGCCTTTTTCGCGCAGCCAGTCCACGGCCTTGTCGTAATCTCCGTTCGCTTCCTGCAGCGCCTTGCGGCAATCCAACATGGGGGCGTTGGTCGCGGCGCGCAGCTTCTTGATCATCTCAGTTGTTATTTCCATTTCACAATCCTTAGCCTGACTTTACAAATCGTATTAATTATTCTGCTTTAACTTCAGCGGTATCATCCTGCGCTTTGACTTCATCAGGCTTCTTCGCTTCCACTGTTTTTTCTACAGGAGCATCTTCCACCTTGCGGGTGACGTTCAACTTCGCCAGTGTGGATTCGCCGAGCAATACTTCTTCGCCCATGTCATCCTGTTCTGTTTCCACAACAGGCTTGCGGGCTGGGCGTGATTTCGGCCTACCTTCGGATTTCACATCACCAGGCTGTTCGGGTTCATCTTCCTTGCGCATGGCTTTGCCTTCGAGCACGGCATCCGCCATTTTGGCGACCAGTAATTTGATGGCGCGGATGGCGTCATCATTGGAAGGAATGACATAATCAACATTTTGAGGATTGCAATTGGTATCCACCAACGCAACGATCGGGATCTTGAGCAGGTTCGCTTCACGGACAGCAGCTTCTTCGCGGCCCACATCCACGATGAAGAGCAGGTCGGGGCGGCGCTTCATAATCCGCGCGCCGGAGAGGCGTGTACTCAGGCGGGTGATATCGCGCTGGATCAACAGTCCTTCCTTCTTGGTAAGGCGGTTGATTTCTTCCGTGTCGCGCAATTTCTCGAGGCGCTCCAGTTCCTGGATGCGTTGGTACATGGTGGACCAGTTGGTGAGCATACCGCCCATCCAGCGTTCGGTGACGTGAGGCATCCCACAACGTGCGGCTTCTTCCGCCACGGTTTCCTGCGCCTGGCGCTTGGTGCCCACAAACAGGACCGTGCCGCCGTTCGCAACCGTGTCGCGAATGACGTTGTAACCCTGATTCAGCAGCTTGACAGTCTGTTGCAGGTCAATAATATGAATACCGTTACGTTCGGTGAAGATGTACGGTTTCATACGGGGGTCCCACTTGTTGGTGCGGTGCCCGAAGTGGACGCCGCTCTCAAGCAGGGCTTTCATGGAAATGACAGCCATTTA
>JACPVB010000242.1 GCA_016191985.1 Chloroflexota bacterium
GATGGAAAAATGTGACGGCGTGTACCCCAGGTATCGCCAAAGAAACTCAATAGCAGGGTGACGGCTGCGATTGCAAGATACCAGAGCGCCAGCCACGTCCAGGTGAGCAAGAATGTACTTCGATGCCTTAACGCGTTAATGGATAGCGAGATCAACAATAGCAAATCGATCAAGTAAACTGCTATCGTCTCTGGATGGACAATTTCACCAAGGATCAAAAGTATATCCCTGTGTTTGACGTTGGGCGTGTAGAAATACGGTTGGATAAAGCTGGACTTAAATTGGTACAACTGCTCCCAACTGGTTGTAGCTATAAAGCCTGGATGCGAAATCAGGAACAGGCCAAAAGCTTTTGGAGCGTTAATATCGGCCCATTCCTGGTAGCCGGGGGAGGATCGTTCTGGCATCCCAAACCCCTTAAAATATTCAACACGCTGTGGATGAGGCCATATATATTCATCCAGCGAATTCATGAGGGGGGTTCGTGTGGCTCTCAGGCTGTCTCTGGCCGACAAGAACCCGATCACAAAGAAGAGCATCAGAAACGCCGACGCTATTGTCAACGGTTTTGCACCCCTGAATTTTTTTAAGAGAAAGAGTGGCGCAATCATGGCAAGGGTGGTTGCAACTGCGTACAGATGAACATCGCGGACAAATACCCATAGCAGGAAAATGATGAGCCAGACAGCAAGGAGCAAGCGTTCGGATGTTGTACTGAATAGCCCTTCAGATTCCGATGCGCGGAATGCGATTTTTATCAGCATTGCAAAAGTAACCGCAAACATAGACAGGGAAAGTGACTCGGGGCTGAGAATACTATCCCATTCGGCAATTTGGGGCGTAAACCCAAAAAGGATTATGAGAACGATTATCGCTATTTTTGTATAGGGATTTTTAAGCAGGCCGGCAATTGTCCACGCAAGAAATGCCCACCCAAACATGGCGAGGAAATTTTGCAACAGGACAATTTTATCGAAACACGGCTGAAAGTCACGATACTCTTCCTCTCCAGATGCGGGAGAGCTATATGCGGTGATGGGGCACTTCTTCTTATCATTCGCCACCTTGTAAAGCATGTTGGTGGTGAAAAGGCGCTGCCCTGCAAAGGATTTCCAGGATAAAACCGGCGACCTGGAGGAATCGATATAACTCACAGTCTCGGCGTTGCTTATGGAAAGCCGCAGGTTACCATACCAGTTTGCGCGCAACAAAATTGCCAAAGCCAGTATGAACAGGATGATAATGTTTGTGAAATTCCCTTTAAACTTCATTCCGATTTTGCCCGAATAAGTCATTTATTTGAATTGCGCTGGTGGATGATAAAACCCTCTCCCTGGATTTGCTGCGCATGAACTCCTTGAGCTGTTTCAACTTCATGGCAGGAATGGGTGAATCGCCCGCTTCCAACTCGACCTCGTCATGGGTGAAGACCAAAACGGGTTTGATCTCAGGGATGGCTGATTCTTCCATATTCTTTTTGAGAAACTTCTTTAATTGGTAAACGTCATTCTCCGCATCGATGTCCGGGCGGCCAATCCCTTCCTGACCGAAGATTCGTAAATAGCCTTGCAAAATACCGCCGCCTCTGATCTTCCAGCGGTTCTTTTCAAAGTGAACTTTTCCTTTTTGAGGATAGGGCAACAGCACCCAAAGCCCGGACGGCCCAACCAGTAAATGCGAAACTGGCGTTGAATAATGGTACAGGGAAAATTCGCTGTGCAGACCTTTTAATCCGCTGTCAAATTTTTCATCGGGGCGGGGCGAGCGTCCCCAGCGGCTGCCCATATACATCCCGATCTGGGTCATGACGAAACCGATCAAAAGGCAGATGAGAGAATACGTAAAATACTCCGGCTTGTTAAATGAGATATACATTCCAGCGGCGAGCACAACCAGCGCGCCAATGCTCATCCATTGACCGATGATGCCGTTTCGTTTGATAAGTTTTTCGTTCTTGATGATTTTCATGTTTAAATTTTGCCTCTTATTTCATAAATTACCAAACCTGTTTGAAGAAATCCTGAGTAAGCCATGGCTCAGGTTCAGGTATTTATTCCGCGCTCCGTAAACTCGCTTCGATTGCGGATTTCATGGCATCCAATACGTTTACATCCACGGCGTGTTTTGCCACGCGCACCGCATTTTTGATGGCAATTGCATCCGAGCGCCCGTGGCCGATGAATACAAGCCCATTCACGCCAAGCATGGGAGCCGCACCCTGTTCACTGGGATCGAGCAATTTTTTGATCTCGCCGAGCGCTGGCTTCACAAGCAGGCCGCCAACTTTGGTGATGATGCTTCCGTTTTTGATAATCTCGCGGATTTTGTCCGTGATCAACTTGGCAACCGCCTCGGATGATTTAAGCATGACGTTGCCTGTAAATCCGTCTGTGACTGCCACATCCACTTTGCCGCCGATCACTTCCTTGCCTTCCACGTTGCCAAAATAATTCAATTTTGAAGCCTTGAACAAGGGTGTGGCCGCCTTCACCAATTCATTGCCCTTTCCTTCCTCCTCGCCGTTGGAGACCAAACCTACTTTTGGATTTTTAACGCCACGCACTTTTTCAGCATAAATGCTCCCAAGAATTCCAAATTGATAAAGATTCTCCGGCTTACAATCGGGGTTTGCGCCAATATCGAGCACCACACACGTGCCTGTGGCTGTGGGGAAAATCGGCGCAAGGGCGGGACGGTCCACGCCGCGGATGCGCCCCAGCCTGAACAATGCGGTTACCATCCCCGCGCCGGTGTTTCCCGCGCTCACGAAGGCATCCGCTTCACCGTTCTTCACGAGATCGATGCCAACAGCCATCGAATTTTTTGCATCTTTTGCGCGCGCCTTCAAAACAAGGTTTTCACCCTTATCTTCCATAGTCAGCATTTCCGGCGCGTGGACAATGCGGATCTTCAAACCGTCTGTATTTTGTGAGTCAAGCACGGGTTTTATAAGCGCCTCGTCACCGACCAGTACAATCTCCGCGCCAAATTCACGGGCCGCAAGCACGGCACCCTCCACATCGGGCACGGGGTAATTATCGCTTCCCATTGCATCTACTACGATTCGAGCCATGACGTCTCCTTATCATTTTGATTTTTAAGAGTAAAGAAAAAGGTCGAGCCTTTCCCGATCTCTGATTCTACCCAAATCCTGCCGCCGTGCACCTCGATGATTCTTTTTACCAGCCCAAGCCCAATTCCAGTGCCTTCCGTACTTGTATCGAGTTTGCTAAACAACCCAAAGATTTGCTCATGATATTGCGGGCTGATCCCCATTCCATTATCTTTTACAAAAAATACGGCTTCAGCGTGGCCCTGGTCACAACCGATCTGGATTCTTGGGTTTGCCTGCTTCCCCATGAACTTGACCGCATTGGTTAATAAATTTTGTAAAACTTGAACCATGCGAGCCTCATCCACGTGCACGAGCGGGAATTCCCTTTCGATCTCGAGTTGAACATGCTGGGTTTTGAACAAGCCTTCAGCCCGATTGACAGCTTCAGAGACGATCTTCGCAAACGGGACATCTGTCGGCGGATTCGTGAAGCGGCCTACTCTCGAAAGATCCAATATCTCATCCACGAGAGTTCCCATCTTTTGCGCAGCTTTGTTAATTTGCGTAACGCTCCTGCCGATTTGTTCCTTGTTTCCAGAAAGCGCGTCCCGCTCCAGAAATCCCAGGAATCCTGCAATGGTAATCAGCGGCGTTTTCAGGTCATGTGAAACGGTAATCGCGAACCGATCAAGCTCCTGATTTTTTAATTTCAACTGGCGGATCAACTCTTCGCGCGCCAGTTCCGCCTTTTCACGTTCTTCAACCTCCTCCTGAATGCGCCGAAGGTTGTCATAAATATTTTTAGCCAAAAGGTAGATGGCATTGCTCGCAACCAGAATGATGGCGCTTGCGTAAAAAAGATCCACCACAGAACTGGTTGTAGGGAGATCGGGGTCATAATATTCAAGAAGATCGCCGAACACCAGCCACCCCAGGCATAGAATAATCAGCCCCGTCATATATGGAATGACTCTGCCTCTTAAAATCAGACCTGCAACGATCATAATTACCGGATAGCCGATAAGCGCTACGTCGTAAACTCCGGCCCCGATGGTAGCCAGATACGTTATCAGCAGGATCGTCGTAACCGCAAGGATGGCGCTTGGACGGGAAACCATTCCCTTTTTGATATATTGGATCGAGATCAAGATTGGAATTGCGCCAAACAGGACAATGATCGTTTCGGTGAACTTCCCTGCAATTAATTTAACAATACCAAATGTAAATAAAATCAAGAGGGATGACCTGGCAACCCATTGCAGCGTTTCCATGATCTGCTTTTCATCGCCGCGATGAGGTCTTCTTAATAAAGTGGAGAGTGGTTCGTTGTAAACAGGCTTGTTTGGCATGGGTCACCTTCAAATTCGAACCATTAATTGCGTTGCCGCCAGCCGGATCAACCGCCAGCTTTTAATAAATGTCTTGCTTGACAGGAAAAGCAAGCCGATTATAATACGCCCTGTTCTGGCGCTGGTGCTGGAATTGGCAGACAGGCACGCTTGAGGTGCGTGTGTCGTAAGACGTGGAGGTTCAAGTCCTCTCCAGCGCACAAAACATCCCCGCATAGTTTCGGGGATGTTTTATTTCCGGGCCTGGGTGATTGCAGACGAGAATAAGAACCCGCTTCACAGCGGGCCTTGAGCTGGTTGCGCCAAGGGAACTATTCCCCATCTGTTGGTTTCCTTCCGCCAACCTGCTCTACGAAAGGAGATGCTCCTGGAAGGGTGAAAAAGAAGGTAGACCCTTTGCCCTTCCCTTCCGATTCCGCCCACGCCCTGCCGCCATGGAATTCTATAATACGTTTGACAAGAGCCAGGCCGATTCCAGTTCCCTCGGTTTCGGCATTCAGTTTTTCGAATAAACCAAAAACCCGCTCGGTAAACCCCTCCTCGATGCCAATTCCATTATCACGCACAAAATAGATTCCCTCCCCATGATTTGAAAACATACCGATCTCAATAACGGGGTTGGGTTGGCTTCCCATGAACTTGGCTGAATTATCCACAAGGTTTTGAATGACCTGAACCAGGCGGGCGCGGTCAACATGAACAACGGGCAGATTCTTTTCAATTTTTATCTTGATGTTGTTTGTCATCAAACGACCCTGCAAAAGCCTGACAGCATCTTCGGCAATTTCGCCCAAAACGGCATCCACCTTTTTGTTGACAAACCTTCCGACGCGTGAAAGTTCAAGCAATTCATTCAACAGCCTCTGCATTTTGAGCACCGCATCCGTAACGCGTTGGATATCCTTTTTTGCGGCGGTTGTGTTTCCGCTCTCGATATCCTTTTCAAGATAACCGATAAATCCTCCGATGGTGATGAGAGGTGCTTTTAGATCGTGGGAGGCTGTATAGGTGAACCTCTCCAGTTCGTTGTTTTTATTTTGCAGCTCAACGAGCAGCTTTTCCATCTTTGTAATGTCATACAACGAATACAGCAGGCATTCTTCGCGGTTGATTGTAATGGGCGCGGTGGAAACAAGCGCCACCCCAATGTCACCTGATTTGTGCCTGAACCTTGCCTTGAACTCACGAATCAGCCCCTGTTTTTTAATCAACTTGTTGTGGCGTGAATGTTCTTCTTCGTCTGCCCACAATCTCAATTCACTTGCTTTGCGATTGATCAGCTCTTCTCTTGAATACCCAAAGTGATCGCAAAACGCCTGGTTTACGTCAAGGATGGTCCTGTTTGAATCCCGGCCAATTGTCATGGGAATCAACGTGTTGTGAAAGGTTGTATGGAACTTCTTTTCAGAGGCTCGCAAGGCTTCATCTGTTTGCTGTCGTTTAATGGCCGCCCCCAACATGCCGGCCGCCGCCTGCATGGCATCCACTTCCACCTGCGACCAGGGCATCTCGCGTACACAATCGTCAAAGCCGATCACGCCCCAGAAGCTGCCATCCACAAAAATGGGGACATCCAGAAGGGTCTTGATCTCCAGGCGGCTGAGCGTGTTCGTCCAATTGGAGGGAAATATTTTTGTCGTGTCGTAAAACGGTTTCCCCCGGCTTAATTTTTGATACCATGCTGCCAGTCCATCTTCAAGCAGGGGGACATTCTGAAAATCAGGGTTATCGATTTCCACTTTCTGTCCCACTCCAACCCATTCATAGCTCTGGCTTGTTACAAGCTGTTGATTTTCGTCCAGATGATTTTCGAATAAATACGCATGGCTCGCGTTCGTTGCTTCGCCCAGTAATCTCAATAGCTCGTTTATTTCGGTTCGCCAGTCGGGCGCTTCCAGCAGTTTTAATGCCGATTGTGCGATGGCACTTAGAAGGGCATCGCTTTTGTTGTTATTCATTTATGTGCCTTATCAATAAATTGTGGTGCTGAATTGGAATAAAAAATCTCCGTCAGTACTGGCGGAGATTTTAACCGAAATAAAGTCATTCGATGATCAGGCTGCAGCAGGTGACGGCTCCCTCCGCCTTTGCCAGTTCATCCAGGTTGACATTGACGATTCGGAAGCCTTTTTGCTCGAGTTTCTCTTGCGTTTTGGGAAATGCGGTTGGGTAGATGATGGAATCTTTGACCGGGAGACAGTTGGCTGCAAAAGGCTCAGTCGGGTCGACTTCGATCAACTCGTACCCCTCAAAGTGTGCAGGGTCAACCCACTTTTTGTTGATTAACAGCGTTTTGTCATCAACCCGTGTGACCGCTGTTTTTAAATGCAGGCAATCCGTTAATTCAACGCCGGTAATTTTATAACCGTAGTTATCCAGCAGGTTTTGTAGTTGAGTAACTGCCTCCATCGTGCTGCGCATGGATAAACCAACGTAAATGTTTTTTCCAAGCACAAGCACATCGCCGCCATCGACGGTTGCGGGTGCGGTGACATGCACGAGCGGGCGGTGGGCGGATAATGCCTGGATGATGGATTCTGTTTCAGGTTTACGAGAATCAGCCCCGGGTCGGGTAATGACCGCTACTTCTGGCAAAATAAAAGCAGTATCTTCCACAAAAACCGAATCGGGCAAATCCGGCTCTTCGGGCAATTCAATCACCTGACAGCCGATTTTTGCAAGCGCCTGAACGTACTCGTGATGCTGTATGCGTGCGATGGTTACATCAATAGGCGTGCGCTCGATATGGGTGATTTCGCATTCGTTGAATCTGGAGCTGACTTCGCGCGTGACGGCAATGACCATTAGTTTGCGCCCGTTCGGTATCGGTTGATGAGCGCTTCAGTGCGCGGGTCTTTGGGGGCGTTGAAGATTTGCTCCGGCTTGTTATCTTCCACCAATTCGCCTTCAGCCATAACGATCACGCGGTCTGCCACTTCGCGGGCGAATCCCATTTCATGGGTGACTACGATCATGGTCATACCTTCGAGTGCGACCTTTTTCATCACGTTCAAAACCTCCCCGATTAATTCAGGATCCAACGCGGATGTGGGTTCATCGAAGAGCATGACGCGCGGCTCCATGGTGAGGGCGCGGGCGATGGCGACCCGTTGTTTCTGCCCGCCGGAGAGACGATTGGGATATTCATCTTTTTTGAACAGCAGGCCGACGCTATCCAGGTTTTGCTCGGCGAGTTCAATCGCTTTTTTGCGATCCATCCCTTTGACAATGACAGGCCCTTCAATGACGTTTTCCAGCACGGTCATGTGCGGGAATAAATTGAATTCCTGAAAAACCATGCCCGTCTTGAGGCGCACATCGTGAATGAGCTGGCGGTGCTCCCGGCCCTTTTCGCCGCCCGCAACTTTGATGCCATCCACTTCGATGGTTCCGTGGGACGGTTCTTCAAGAAAATTGATGCAGCGCAGCAGGGTACTTTTTCCAGAACCGCTGCGGCCGATGAGGCAGATGACCTGTCTCTCTGGCACCTCAAGGCTGACATTTTTTAGCACATGCAGGTGTCCAAAATATTTATCGAGGTTTTCTATTTTTACGATGGGCATGGGGGAGAATCCAGGTTTGTTGTCCATGTTAGCGCTCGCCCTTTGAAAGACGGGTTTCGATCTTATTTTGAACATAGGAAAGGAGGATCGTCATGCTCCAATAAAATAACGCGGCAATGATAAGTGCTTCCAGGCTTCGAAATTGTGCCCGTCCTACTTTTTGGGCATTCCATGTCAACTCGTGGACAAACCCGGTGGCGGCAACCAGAGCGGAGTCTTTTGTCATCGCAATAAAATCATTTCCAACGGGCGGGATGGCAAACCGCAGGGCCTGGGGCAGCACAATACGCCGCATGGTTTGCCCTTGGGTCATGCCTATCGCCAGCGCCGCTTCGCGTTGACCTTTGCCCACGGATGCGATGCCCGCGCGAAAAATTTCGGACATGTATGCGCCATAATTTAATCCCAGCGCCA
Organism: Chloroflexota bacterium; assembly: GCA_016191985.1. Classification (GTDB taxonomy): domain Bacteria; phylum Chloroflexota; class Anaerolineae; order Anaerolineales; family Villigracilaceae; genus Villigracilis. The sequence continues at coordinate 8,382 of JACPVB010000242.1, forward strand.
GGACGCCCGCCATTTCTCCGCTGAGGTTGATGCTAAGTTGAGGTAATGCCAGAAAGAAGAATAATATTTGCAAATAAAGCGGTGTCCCTCGAATGAGAGACACATAAAACGTGCTGAGCGCATATACAAAAGGGACGGAGGATAATCTTGCCAGCGCGGCAAGCAGCGCGAGAATTGTCGCCAGCGCGATTGAAAACAGGGAAATTCTAATTGTCCAGTAAATTCCCCTGGCGATGAATGTAAAATTTTGTGCAATGAAATTTTTGTCGACCAGAATTGTGTTTAGGGTGATCCCCTCATTGGGCAAACCAATGGAAAAAGTAGCTATGCCTGTTCGGGTTTTTTCCAGGATCTCTCTCCCATCTTTTGTGACTTTTTCAAATGTCCATATCGCCAGCTCCGTTGTGCCATTTGATGACCTTATCTCGAGGCTGCTGAATACGAGCAGTAAAAATAGAACCAACAAAACCCAGGTGATAGCAACATTCCCGCGGAACTGACGCTCCTTGCGAAGCTGGATTTCATAAAGCAGTTCAGCTTGCGATTTTGGTGCATCCTGGCCTTTGGCGATTGCAGTCATAGGTATCTCCGTTCAAAATAGAATTGCCCTGCCCAACTGTAATGCTAAAAAGAAAAGGGAAGCGGCGCAAGGCCGCTTCCCTTTTTGTTGCGAGGATCTTATTGATTGGGAGCTGAGGTGATGTCCATGCCGAACCACTCGTTGGAGAGCGCGGACAGGGTTCCGTCTGCGTGCATGCCGGAGATGATTTCATCCACCTTTGCGCGCAGGGAGGTTGTATCGAGCGTAGACGACTTGTCGAATGCGGCGGCGAGGTCTTCCGAGTAGACGGCGCCATCGAGTTTCACAACGGGCATACCGGCGGCGATGTTCGCATCCACAACGGTCTCAGAGGTTACGTAGGCCACAAAATCGGTGCGGCCAGCGGCAATTGCCTGGGCGCATTCCTGGTCTGTTTCGAGGGGAACAACGGTCACACCTTCGGGCACAGTGGCATAGATGGAAGCATCGGGCAGGCCGAGACCTTCCTTGTCGTTGTTGAGCCAGAATTCGTAGGTGGTGGAAGTACCAGCGCAGACAGCCTGACCGGCAAGGCCATCAACAGAGGTAATGCCAGAATCAGCGGCAACGGCCACAACCGCAGGGGTGTAATAGTAAGGCACGCTGAAATCGAGGATTTGCTGGCGGGCGGTGGTGACGGTCATGGAGCCGACGCTCACATCCCATTTATCGGCCCAGTTGCCCGCGGTGATCGTATCCCAGGATGGGGTAGCAAAGCAGGTTTCAACACCGAGGCCGTCGCCAATGGCGATGGCGACATCGACATCAAAGCCCTGCATTTCAGCGGTGGTCAAAGCATCGCTTGGGCACTTGGTATCGGAGGGGCGGGAGCCTTCGGTGTTCAGGAAGGATTGGGGTTCGTAGTTCGGATCGGTGGAAACGAGGATGTATCCACGTTCTTGGATGGCGCCCAACAAGTCAGAAGCGTTCGAACCACCTCCACCTCCGCAGGCGGCAAGAACCAGGGAGGCCACAACAAGCAGGCTGGCCAGTGTCAAAAGTTTTTTCATTATCTCCTCCAAGAGATATAAAAATTTTTTTGGCAATTTACATTGCCGCGGAGTGAAACTGCTCCGCGCTTTAAGCATAGACTATTTTTTTCATTTGTGCAAGGATTTCAGTCATTATTTCATGATGGTACAATTGCGTCAAATCTTATTCGGAGGCGGCGCCATGTCTGCAATTTTTCCCAGCGAGGAATGGTTAAAAGGGTTGGAGGCAAAACTTAATTCGGACGAAAAATACAGGGAAATCGCAAAGAATTGGGAAGGGGACTTGATCTTCAACATTACACCCGAAGGGAATTTAACCGAACCCCTGCGCTTCTACCTGGACCTTTGGCATGGTTCGTGTCGAAAAGTAGATTACAACCCTGACGCATCCTCCTACCTAAAACCCGCCTTCACCTTGAGCGCTTCCTACAATAACATCACCGCCGTGCTGACGGGCAAATTAAACCCCATGACCGCTATGATGACCATGAAACTGAAAGTTAACGGCAACATGGGCTACATGATGCGGAACGTCCCCACCGTGCTGGACTTTGTCCGCTGTGCGCAGGAAGTGACTTCGGAAATTCTATAACCATATAGTGCTCTTATCGCCGTCCTCGGCGATAAGCCAACGCCGAGGACGGCGTTGGGAGCAAATTAATATGTTGCCAATTTTAAAAATAAACCTCACCAATAACACCACCGAAGAATTCATCATCCCAAAAGAATGGGAGCGTGACTTTCTGGGCGGCGCATCCCTTGCCGCCCGAATTTTGTATCCGTATCTAACAAAAGAACTTGATCCGCTTTCGCCTGAGTCGCCCCTGCTTTTCATCAACGGGCCACTCACGGGCACGAATGGACCGACCACGGGTCGTTTTGTAATTTGCGGCAAAAGCCCCGCCACCCATCTTTGGGCGGAATCCA
>JACPVB010000246.1 GCA_016191985.1 Chloroflexota bacterium
CGCCGCCTCCGCCTCTTTCAATTTTTCCGTCGCGCGGAAATATTTCAAATATCGCATCGAGTTCGAGTCTTTGCCCATCAATAAATCCGTGGCGCGGATGGCGCTGCCTAATTTGATCGGGTCGGTGATGGAACAGGTCGCGCCCGCCTGTATCGCCAGCGAAAGAAACGCCGCGTTGACGGAATGACGGTCGGGCAGGCCGAACGAAACGTTGCTTGCGCCAAGGCTCATGTTTACGCCGTACTCTTTTCTTATCAACTCAATGGTTTTCAGTGTCACGGTCGCCGCTTTGAAATCGTGACCAACCGTCATCACCAGCGGGTCAATGATGATGTCTTCGATAGGGATTCCCATTTTCGTGGCGCGTTCGATGATCTTCCCTGCCGCAGCGAGACGCAATTCCGCTGTGGGTGGGATGCCCTCATCGGCAATTGTCAACCCGATGACAGCCGCGCCTCTTTCTTTAACGATGGGCAGGACACTCGCCAACTGCTTTTCCTCCCCGTTGACAGAGTTCACCAAAGGCTTGCCCGGCGCAACCCTCAACCCCGCTTCCAAAATTTTCGGCTCATTTGAATCGATGCAAAGCGGCACATCCACTACAGACTTGACCGCCTCCACCACCATTGGGATGATCTCCGCCTCGTCAATTTGCGGATGACCGACATTCACATCCAGAACATCCGCCCCCCAATCCACCTGGCGTTTGGCAAGGTACTTGACATAATCCATGTTCCTTTCGACAAGCGCCTGCCCTAATTTTTTGATGCCCGTTGGGTTGATCTTCTCCCCGATGATCACAAACGGCTTGTCAATGCCGATGACCACTTCCTTGCTGCTTGATTTTAGTATAGTGTGCATTGTGCCCTCCGAATATTTTATGTCATTGCGAGGGCTGGTGGTCGAGTTGGACGAGTGCTTTTCTCACCCTACCGAGACCCAGCCCGAAGCAATCTCCATATGTGGGGAGGCTGCTTCGGCTAAGAACACCTCGCAGCGACATTATGATTTCAAAAACCTCATCGCTGTTTCCACCAGCATCGCTGTGCCGATTGGCAGTGCCCGCTCATCCAAATCAAACTTGGGATGATGAAGCAGGTAATCCTCATGCCCTTTCTTTTGCACGCCAATGGTATACATTGCGCCTGGGGCATGTGCCATGAAGGAGCCAAAATCCTCCGCCCCCAGTGACTTGTGCATCTCCTGCACGTTTTCCACGCCCAGTAAATCCTTGCCAACCTCTTCCATTACTTTTGAAACAAGTTCATCATTAATCATGGGCGGCGCGCCGATCTCGATCTTTAACTCGTAGTCCCCGCCGAGCGCTTTGGCTACATCAAACGCGCGTTTTATTTCGTCATGGATCTGTTTCTGCGCCTCCGGGGTGGTGAAGCGCATCGTCCCCGTGATTCTGATGCTGTCGGGGATGACGTTTTCTGTAAAACCGCCGTTGATCGAACCAATGCTGACGACTGCGGGCGCGAATGGGTCAAGCCTGCGCGAGACGATCCCATTCAATGCAATGATCACATGCGCGAGGAGGAAGAACGGGTCAACAGTCATGTGTGGATAAGCACCATGCCCACCCTTACCCTTGATGGTGGCGAACCACGAATCCACGCCGCCGGAGCATGGACCTGGATTGATCGCAATCGTGCCGACCGGCTGAGTTGGGTCCACGTGCTGGGCAATGACAAAGTCCACGCCTTCCATTGCGCCCTCTTCCGACATGCGCACCGCGCCGCTTTTCCCTTCCTCATCCGCAGACTCTTCGCAGGGTTGGAAGAGGAAGCGGATTCGTCCGTTCAACTTTTCCTTTGCAAGGAGTTGAGCCGCGCCGAGTGCCATGGCGGTGTGCGAATCATGGCCGCAGGCGTGCATCTTGTTTTCCACCGTGGATTTAAACTCGATTTCGTTTAACTCCTGCAATGGCAGCGCATCCATATCCGCGCGGATGGCAACCATCTTGCCGCCTTCGCCAATATCCGCGACGACGCCTGTTTTGCCAACGCCGCGCTTCACCTTGTATCCCATCTTCTCCAGTTCATCCGCCACGATCCCAGCCGTGCGGTGGACATCGAAGCCTATCTCCGGGTGCATGTGAAAATCACGCCGCCATTCGATCAATTCTTCCGTAATTGCATGTGCCTGTTTGAGCATGTTCTTATTCTCCTATTAATAATATTTTTCGTCCTGAGCGGAGGGCTGAGTGCTCTTGACCTTTGCGAAGCCTGTAGTCGAAGGACAGCATTTCAAGATATGCAATATTCACACCAAATCGCGCTTCGACTACGGTCTATCCTTCGGCTTTCACTCAGGATACACCTCCGCTCAACGCGAAAATCTACCTACTTTTTCTTTACCATTTCCTTCTCAGCCGCCGCCATAATTCTATCAAGTTCTTTCTCCTGCTGCGGCTCCAGCGGCGGGACCTGGTGCTCGCGCAGGATTTTTTCAGCTGTTTCCACCGCGTAATCTGCCATTTGTTTTCGTTCCAATTTATCTTCCCAGGTTTCCCACGAATTGCGTTCGGCAAGTTTTGTCAGCGCGAGTTCACCGGCGCGTAAATGTTTGAGCGTGTGCTTTTGGCCGAGATAATTGCGCGTGCCGTCCATCACATTGCCGATAATTTCAACTGCCAGATGTTCCACATCCGCAGATAGGCCAGTCCGCAACCGCATCACACTGCCGATCAGTTCATTGTCCAAAACCATTTGGGCGAACGAACCCATCACACCCGCTTCCATTTCGCCGATGCCGGAGAGTTCATCCGCGCCAGCCAGGGCAGGGATTGCCGCGTTCAGTCCGCGCTCGAAGGCATTTTGGGCATCGAGGGTGTGTGCATTCGTTGAAAATCCATACACATTGACGCTGAACCCGTAATAATGTCCGAGTTGAACCGTGCCGGCGGATGACAGGCCAAGTTCCACGCCGCCCCAGATCAATCCCGTGCGCGGCTCCAACATCCCCAGCCTTCCGCAATACACAACCCCACAACCTGGGTTCACGATCTGCGCCAGCACCAACAGGGCGAGAGTCTCTGCGCTTTGTTGAACAAGACTGCCCGTAATCGTCATCGGTGACGTGGCTCCGCCGGTGGGGGCGGGGAGATTGGCGCAAATCACGCCAGCCTTTGCCATTTCAACAATCGCCGCCGCAGCGGGGTCGTGAATCGTCAGCGGGCTGACGGGTGAAAGCGAAAGCGTCAACTCTTCGGCGGGCGTGCCGACCACCTGCGCCATTTCCACCGCAAATTTCACTTCTTCTGCAAATTGAATGCCAGGCCCTTGGATGGGCTTGGTGGTGTAGGGCAGGCAGTGACGATACATAAAAAGCGACATCAACTCGCCCGGCACATCCTGCGGCGTGAAGAATGGCGTAACCGTGTGCGCGTTTGGCAGGGCGTCCAATACCCGGGTTGCGTTGATCACATCTTCATCCGTCGCAACGCGGCGCGTTCCCGTTTTTGCATCGAACACGTCACGCGCGCCGCCCAAATTATGAAAAAATAAATTGCCGCCACCCAACTCGTTGACCACGCCGTTGCGCCCGCGAATCTTCGGGCGTTTATTGGCTTTCGCCGCGGAATCCATCACAAGGTCTGCGGGCATGCACACGCGATTGCCTTTCAGCGTACAGCCTGCGCCCAGCAAAATATCCAAACTCGGTTTGTGCGTCCAGATGATTCCCACTTCACTCATGATGTGAAGCGTGGCTTCGTGCATGGCTTTTACTTCTTCATCCGATAAAAACTTCAACCTCTCCATACATTCTCCTCATTTGTTAAATTGCCTGGTGGTTGGGTAGCCGCGAAGCGGCGTATCGAAACTACCCGAAAGATGTTTGCTTTTATTTTAAGGCTTGTTATTCAGTCATGGTCTCGATACGGTCGAGAAGAACACTCGACCTACTCGACCATCCGTTTTCATCGTAAAACTTTGTGTTTATTACTTTAACTCAAATTGCTACCTGTGTTTCCTAGACTGTTCTGAACCAGGATTTTTAACGCAAAGTCGCCAAGACGCAAGGATTTAATGCTTTTTTCTTTGCGCCTCCGCGTCTTCGCGTTAAGCTTTTGGCAAATTCGCGGGATGGCAACTTGGATTACTTTAACACCTTCTCCAAAAACTCCACACGCTTCACTTCCGCATCGATCACATTCTCGATCTTCAAAAACGAATGACCTTCATCTTCATACAACAATAATTCAACTTCCCTGCCCAACTCAACCAGTTTATCACGCGCATCAATCGATTCAGACGCAGGACAGCGCGGGTCATTCGCTCCGCAGATCATCTGCACGGGCGCATTGATCTTATCCAAAAAGAAATAGGGAGAGCGCTCGATCCATAAATCCTTATTGTCTTCAGGGTCACCCATATTTTCGATGTTCCAATGTTGCAAATCTTCGCGTGAATTTTTGTGGGATTTAATCCAGTTTAAAAATGGCACAACCGCCGAACCCACCGCAAACAATTCTGGATAGCCCGTCATGCAAGTCATCGTTAAATACCCGCCGTGGCTTCTGCCCGTCACCGCGATTTTTTCAAATCCATTTTCCAGCAAATATTTTGCGCCTGCCACGCAATCTTCCGCATCCACGCCGCCCATGTCGTAGCGGCTTGCATTCTGCCACCTCTTTCCATACCCCGTCGAGCCGCGATAATTCGGCGCAAGCACCGTCCAGCCTTGCGAAACCATAAAACTCAATGCTGGATTCCACGAAAATTGCAAATGCCAATTCGGTCCGCCATGAATATTTATCACCGCGCATTTGCTGTTCTGCACACGATACAACAACGCTGGCACTTGCGTTCCGTCCATGCCCGCATACCAAACTTCCTCAGGCTGGGCAAATCCCAATTCCTCATCCAGAGATTTTGTCAACTGCGCAACCGTGCCATCTTCAAGATTGATCTTCCACAAATCAGGCGGATGATTTACATCTTCATAAAGAATTACGACGCCCTCGGATGTGATCTGCGGAAAGGCATGGACTCCGTCTCCGACCTTCACCTGCTGAATGGCATCGCCTCCCTTCTTAAACTGAAAGCTGGTAACCGCACCCTCAGAATGAATCCACCCGATCACATCTCCGCTCCGCGACCATGCAGGCTGTGTGTCATCGCCAGTGGATTGATTGACCCATGTGATCTCCTGCGACTCGACATTGAACAATCCGATATCGTGCCATTCATCCAATTCCGCAGAGAAGGCCAGGAATTTTGAATCAGGCGACCAGGCGGCTTGTTGCGCGTTTAAAATTTTATTGTCAATTTTCAATTGAATGGTATTCGCCTTCGCCCCCTTGCGCGGACGATTGATCGGCACAAGATGAATGCTCCTGTCACTCGCGGTGGACTCAGACTCGACCGCAATCCACTGGCCGTCTGGCGACCAGGCCACGTCCCAGCAGGGGTGGAAGATATTTTTTATTAATCGCGCAGGGCTGCCGTCAATGGGGAGCAGGAATAAGGCGAATTGTCCCTTGGCGTCTGAAAGCACCGCCAGCATTTTGCCATCCGGAGACCAGCTCATATTTGGCTGATGCGCGTAGGCAATTCGGAGTGTCAGGTCTGTGGTGATGTTGGTCTTGAAATCATGGATGACAATATGATAGGACTCACTCCCGTCCAAATCCAATGCAAAGGCCAGCATTGATCCATCCGGCGAAAACTTCGGAGAAAATTTTGCGCCTCGCAACTCTGGAGTCAAACAGCTTGCTGTTTGACTTGCAGGAGCATACCCCTTCGGGGCACTTAGCTCCTGCATTCCAGAATCCCACAACTCCCACGTCCCTGATTTATTCCACGAAAAGACAATCCGCTCTTCATCAGGAGAGATGGCGAAACGCAAGCCAGAATCCACGTATGGAATTCGCAGGAGTTGGGGGAGGGTCAGCATGGATAAGAGATTTAGAAACGAGTAACGAGTTGAGGGCGTCTCATTGCTCGTTACTTGTTACTCGTTTCTTGTTCCTTCTTCAGGCGTAGGATGGTTCTTCCAATCTTGGCAATTCTTCCATTCCCGCTTTTTGGGCGAGGTCCAAAACATAAGCGTGGAGCTCCGCCACTTTGGCAGGATCAAGCTCAGGTCGGGAATAAGAGGCGAGGATTTCCGTCACGCGATTTCTTGCGCGGGTGAAGGTGTCCATCGAACCTGATTCTTTCCAGCCGCGCATCGAGTCGCGGTCGATCACTTTGCCTGGCATGTGTTGCTCTTTTTGGAAAAGTTGCATGGTGATGCGCTGTTTGAGGAAGTCGCCGCCTTTGAAGTTGACGCCTTCGTAAAAACCTGTGGCAAGCGTTTCGGTGTGGATCTTCATGCCTTCAAGCATTCGCTTTGCCATGGCGATCCCTTCCGCATCCACGACAAGTTTTTCAGGGCTTTGGCAAAGCAGCGAATCCAACATGCCGGAGCCGGAGATCATGTTGATGCCGCTCAACGCGCCGATCATTGCGCCCATGCCACTTTCGAGGCCTGCCTGCATATCTAAAATTTTTGATTCGGTCGCGCCGAGATAAGCATGGGTCGGCAAGCCGAGCGATTTGCCAACCTGCGCGTAAGATGAATCGATCATGGCGGTTTCCACGGAACCAAACGGTGTGCCGCCTTTGCGCATGTCGAAGGTGGATGGCGCGCCGCCCCACACGATGGGCGAACCCGCGCGCGCGAGTTGGTGAATGGTGATGCCGGAAAGGCATTCTGCTGCGTGTTGCGTGACGGCTCCCAGAAGTGTTACAGGAGCAGCTGCTCCGGCCAGAGGCATGGATACGATTTCGGCAGGCACGCCCGCGCGCGCCAGGGTTATTAAATTGCCCGCGCCAAAGTTGGACCAGATCAACGGCGGCGAAGGGCAGGCGTCGAACACGGCGCGTGGATGTTCGCGTAAATTTTCTCGTCCGCCTGCGAAGATAGCGAGCATGTCAATCATCTGATGCACGGTCGTGTTCGTGAATGCGCCCGTGACAATCGGCTTCTTTGAAAACAGCATCACCAGATACAAACGATACAGGTCATGCAAATCTTTTGGAACATCGTGGCACACAACCGCCGTGGATTGCGCATCGTACTGCGGCAGGCTTTCGGCAACTTTGATAATGCGGATCAGGTCTTCGGTTTCGGCGGTCTTATGTTCCAGGGTCTCCGGGATGAGGACGGAGATACCGGAAGAGCCGGGGTCGAAGTGAACCGCGTCGCCTCCATACTGGACCGTGGGCCTGCCCTCGTAATCAAAGAGATGAAACTGGCGAGGGACAGTTTCCAATGCCTGCCTGACGATTTGTTTCGGGATGCGGACGACCATCGTTTCTTCGTCCACCTGCGCGCCTGCTTCTGCAAGCAACTGCCTTGCTTCGGCATTCTGCACTTTGATGCCGGGCTTGAGCATCAATTGATATGCTTCCTCGACAATGCGGGCGATCAACTCGTCGTTGAGCAGGGATAATTTGGGTTGCATGTGTGCCTCCTGAATTTGAGAAATGAGTAACGAGATGCAAGTAACGAGTTTTCTCGTTGCTCATTTCTTGTTACTTCGAGTAACCCAGGAGGATTATGTCATTGCGAGGAGGGCGTTCTCCCAGCACTTGCGTACTGGGCAAGTGCCCGACGAAGCAATCCCATGATTAAGGCGGAGATTGCTTCACGATGGTCTCGATACGGTCAAGAAAAACGCTTGACCTACTCGACCATCGCTCGCAATGACATCTTATGCGGGCTGATAATCTTCCAGCCTGGGCAGTTCTTCGAGACCGGCTTTCTTTGCGAGGTCTAATGTAAAGGCGTGGAGTCTGCTTAGTTTGTCAGGATCAATTTCAGGTCGGGAGTAAGAGGCGAGCAGTTCCTTCACGCGGAGTTTGGCCCTGCCGAAGGCGTCCAAACTGCCGGCGGCTTTCCAGGCCCTGGTCGAGTCGCGGTCAATCACGCTGCTGGGAAGGTGTTGCTCCTCCCGAAAAAGTTGCATTGTGATTTTTTGTTTGAGGAAATCGCCGCCTTTGAAATTGATTTTTTCATCGTAAAAACCTGTGGCGAGGGTGTCGGTGTGCTGCTGGACGCCCTTAACCATGCGCTTTGCCATGGCGATACCTTCGGCATCGAGGACAAGTTTCTCCGCGCTGTGGCAGGCGAGGAAATCCAACATGCCGGAGCCGGAGATCATGTTGATGCCGCTCAACGCACCGACCATGGCAGTGATGCCGCTTTCGAGGCCTGCTTGCGCATCCACAAGTTTTGAGTCTGTTGCGCCGAGATACGTGTGTGTGGGCATCCCAAGTGTTTTGGCGACCTGTGCGTACGAACAATCAAGCATGGCGGTTTCGACGGCGCCCATCGGGGTTGCGCCTTTGCGCATGTCAAAGATCGCCGCCGCGCCGCCCCAAACTATGGGGGAGCCTGCTTTCGCAAGTTGATGAATGGTGATGCCCGCGAGACATTCGGCTGTGTGTTGTGTGACCGTGCCAAGCATGGTGACGGGAGCCGCCGCACCCGAAAGCGGGACCGAAACAATCTCTGCTGGAATGCCTGCGCGTGCGAGTGCGATGAGATTGCCCGCGCCAAAGTTGGACCAGATTAATGGCGGCGCGGGACAGACATCGAAGATGGCGCGCGGCTTTTCACGTGCGGCCTCTTTACCGCCTGCGAAGAGCGCAAGCATGTCTATCATTTCCTGCACGGTTTTGTTTGTAAACGCGCCGGTGACGATGGGTTTCTTTGAGTGAAGCAAAACTAAATACAGGCGATACGAATCTTGGATTTCTTTTGGAACATCGTGACATATCACAGCGGTGGATTGCGCGTCGTATTGCGGAAGTTGTTCTGCGACTTTCAACAATCGAATCAGATGTTCGGTTTCGGTGGTGTCATGCTCCAAAGTCTCGGGGTTAAGCATGGCGATGCCTGAAGAGCCTGGGTCAAAATGCACCGAGTCGCCGCCATAATGAATGGCTGGGTTGCCGTCATAATCGTACAGATAAAATTCGCGCGGCACGCTCTCCAAAGCCTTGTGAACCAGCGCGGCGGGAATCCCCACGACTTCGGTGTCGGGGTAAATTTTCGCGCCTGCCGCGGCGAGCAATTCCCGCGCTTCCGGATTTTGCACCTTGATGCCAGGGCAGAGCAGAAGCTCATAGGCTTCCTCAAAAACTCGGGCGATGATCTCATCGCTTAAGAGTGTGAGTTTTGGACGCATGGGACACCTCTAAATGGGTAATTGGTAATTGGAGATTAGTAATAAGAAACGAGTAACGAGGGAAAGAAATGAGTCTGCTCGTTTCTCGTTACTCGTCGCTCATTTCTTGTTACTGCTTTTCTACTGACTTGATGATCCTGTCCATTTCCTTGCTGATCTTTTCATCCAGTGGATCAGGTTGATGTTCTTTCAATAACTTGCGGGCTTTGTTGAGCGCCCAATCGCGGGCGTCGTCTTTTTTCGTTTCCCATTCAGAGTATGGACGGCGATCCAAAAACTGTGGGATGAACAATTCGCGCATGTGATTTTTGGTGTGCTTCTGCGCGAGATAATGTCCGCCGGGGCCGACGCTGGCGATGGCTTCCAGCGCAAGCGTCTCGTCGTTGACTTCGATTCCGCTCATCATTTTGTGGACGATGGAGAAGATTTCGCAATCCATCATCATCTCTGCGTAAGACCAGATGCGGCTGCCGTGCAGGAATCCACATCCCAGCAGCATATCGGACATGACCAGGCTTGCCATGAAGCTCGATAACGCTCCTTCCACACCAGCCTGCCAATTGGGGTCTTTTGCTCCAGTGGCAAATGCTCCCATGGAAAGTGGAACGTTGTAAAAATCTGAAAGCACGTTGGTGGCTGCGCCGAAGAGAAAGTCTTCCGGGCCACCGCCAGTGTATGCGCCGGTTCTTAGATCAGATGCGGTTTGCGCGGCGGCGTAAAAGACGGGTGCGCCGGGGTATGCCAGTTGTAAAAGAGCCGTAGCCGAAATCACTTCCGCGTTACCGACTGCCAGCGTGCCGGCCATGGTCGCTGGGCCTGTTGTGAGGCAGGCGGACATGGTCATAAACCCTGTCGGGATTCCAACTTCTGCGGCGAGGAGTGCGGCATCCAAACTTCCGCCGTCATGCCCAAGCGGGGGAGCGGTGCACTGCATCAGCGAAAGGATAGGCCGTTCGCGCAGTTTATCCTTCCCACCTGCAAGAAGCGCGGCCATTTCTATCGCGGCTTTGGCCTCTTCCACGTTGTAAATGGACTCGGTCTGCACGTGTTTGGTGGAACTTTCCCAAACGGCTTTTACTTCATGCAATCCACGTGCTTCGACGGGTGTATCCTGCGCGGAGACGGGAACCCAGTGAAAGGCAACTTCTTCGGTTGCGTCGGCAATTCGGGCAATGTCGCGCACATCCTGCAAACATGAGGTGCGCTTTTCTTTGGTTTCGATGTCTATCACTTCCACGCCGCATCCGTCCGTGCCGAGGTGGACGTGGTTGCCATCCAATTGCAGATCCTGCTGCGGGTCACGCGCCGCGAGTTTATATGCGGGCGGCGCTTTCTTCAGCGCATCTTCGATGATCTGCGGTTTGACGCGCACGATCCTCTTTTCATAATTCACGTCCGCGCCGTTGGCTTCCCAAATTTCAAGCGCGCGTTTGGATGGAAATCTCACACCCACTTTTTCAATGATCTGCAAAGTGGCGTCGTGGATTTTTTGTACATCTTCTTTTGTCAGTATTTCCAATTTCAGTTTTGGGTTACTGATCGTCTTTATATTTTTATGAGACATAAGCCCTCCCGAGGATGATGTCTCTCTGCTCTCTCTGAATTGTATTACTTCGGTGGTCGAGTAGAGCGAGTGTTCTTCTCGCTTGTATCGAGACCACCAATGCGCTGAAGTAATTTTCTCTTTACTATTCACTTGATGGTCTCGATACGCCCCGACTTGCACGGGGCTACTCGACCATCGGGTTAACTACGAATCCGCCTTGCCGACTAATTCCTTCGCCACCTTCACCGCGCCGACAGCGTCTTCCGAGTAGCCGTCTGCCTTGATTTTTTGGAACCAGTCACGGGTGATGGGTGCGCCGCCGACCATCACTTTGATGCGCGGGCGCAGGCCTTCCTTGTCCAACTCTTCGATCACTTCACGCTGACGGACCATCGTGGTCGTGAGCAATGCGCTCATGCCGATAATTTGCGCGTCAATTTCCAGCGCCTTGCCGATGATTTTTTCGGCAGGCTGGTCTACGCCCAAATCGGTTACTTCAAAACCGGAGGCGCTTAACATGGTGCCGACCAACGTCTTACCGATTTCGTGAATGTCGCCTTCCACGGTGGCAAGCACAACCCGCCCCAAAGTTTCGCGGGCTTCGCCCAGTTTCATCAATTCAGGTTCCAGGGTGGCGACTGCGGCTTTCATCGCCTCGCCAGCCATCACCAGTTCCGGCAGAAAGGCTTCACCAAGCCCAAATTGATCGCCGATGTAATTTACGCCCACAACGAATCCTTTTGTGATCGCTTCAAGCGGGTGCATGTTGATTTCGATGGCTTTTTTTGCAAGCTCAACAGAAAGGTCTGAGTCCCCGTCAATAATGCTTTGTGCCATCTGCTTATACAATTCTTCCGACATACTGCCTCCTGGTTACTTCGATTTTTTAATCAAGTGCGTCACTTGTTTTTCCTGCTCGCGCAGCAGTTTGGATGGGATGTTGCGATATGCTTCCAGCCATCTGCCTGATTCCATGACATGCTCAAGCGATACTTTCACCGCCTGATCCGCGTCCTGTTTTTTGAGCGCCTCCAGAATGGCGAAGTGTTCGTCGTGAGTCTGCGCCACACTGCCCGATACCAATTCAGGTTTTCTATAAAGCGCTTCGTACAACAGCCAATCGGGAAAGGCATTCGATACGATTGTGTATAGTTGGATCAACAGACTGTTGCCCGAAGCCTCGGCAATCGAAGCATGGAACTCACGGCTGAGTTGCCTTTCCTGCGGCATTTCGCTCAACTCCACATGCCGGTCCATTTCATCCATGATTGCTTGTAACCCGGATACCTGTTCCGGTGTAATATTTAAAGCCGCTTCGCGTGCGATCAACGCCTCCAGCATGAGACGGACCCCATAGGCTTCCACGATCTCCTTGGCCGAAATTTCCCGTACGCGCACGCCTCGATAGGGCACACGTTCCGCGAGGCCTTTCGCAACCAGCAAATCCAGCGCCTCACGTACGGGGGTCATGCTAACGCCCATCTGGCTGGCAATATCCTCCTGACGCAGCCAGTCACCAGGCTCGTATTTGCCCGCGATGATCTGGCGATGAAGTGCATCGTAAATTTCGTCTTTCAGTGGTTTGTGGGTGAGTTCTTTTTCTGCTATTGACGTCATAATTATATATTATATATAATCATGTTCAATTTCGGAAGTGTCTCGTGTCACGAAAAATGTCATCGGTTACATTGTGCCCGTAGGGTATACTCGTCATATTGGAGAATACATGTCTGAAATTGACCTCGCCCCATTAGCTCCTGCCCTTGAAAAATATATTTCCCTCGGTCGTTCCGGATTGTTGCCGGCCCTGCATGAGGCTCAAAAAATTTACGGTTGGCTTCCACAGGAGGTGGCCGCGCACGTGGCTCAGACATTGCGCGTTCCGCTTGTGGATGTGCATGGGGTGATCGAGTTCTATTCCATGTTTTACAACAAACCAATTGGGAAGAGAATCATTCGCGTTTGCACGGACCAGGCCTGCGCGCTTAAGGGTGGCGATGACTTGTTGAATCATCTTTGCCATCATTATGATATGGAACCGGGTCAGACGACCGAAAACCTGACTCTAACCATCGAGCAGAGTCCATGCCTTGGGCTTTGCGAACAGGCTCCCGTTGCGCTCGTGAACGAAGAGGCCGAAACAAATATCTCCCCTGATTTTCATTCCTACGATCTTGGGACTCCAAAATCGCTTGTGTTTGGCCCACTCCGCGAGTTGACAAAAAATTGCGGAGCCGGCACAACCTCCCTGAAAAAATATGGCGAATACACGGCCTTGCAAAAAGCATTGCAGATGAAGCCAGAAAATGTGGTTGCGGAGATCAAAGCCTCAGGTCTGGTGGGACGCGGCGGCGCAGCCTTTCCGACAGGTATTAAATGGGAAGGCGCTGCGAAGGCGAAGGCGGACCAAAAATATATCATCTGCAATGGGGATGAGTCCGAGCCTGGCACATTCAAGGACCGCATCTTGTTGCTGGACGACCCACATCGCACCATCGAAGGGATGTGTATTGCCGCATACGCGACTGGCGCGAATAAAGGATATATTTACGTGCGCGGGGAATATCCCTACATCATTCCTGTTTTGGAAAATGCTTTGAAAGAGGCGCGGGGTGCGGGGTATCTAGGAGAATTATTCGATATTGAAATTCGCGTCGGCGCTGGTGCCTACATCTGTGGCGAGGAGACCGCGCTGTTCGAATCCATCGAAGGGAAGCGCGGTTTCCCGCGTGTGAAGCCGCCCTTCCCGACGACGAACGGTCTGTTCGACAAACCCACCGTTATTAATAATGTTGAAACGCTCTGCAATGTCCCTTTGATCATTTCCAAGGGGTCGGCTGAATATCGCAAAATAGGCACAGAGAAATCGCCCGGGCCAAAATTATTCTGCGTCTCCGGCGATGTGACCAAGCCCGGCCTGTACGAAGTTCCGTTTGGAGTCACCTTGCGCGAACTGCTTGATATGGCTGGTCTTCGCCCTGAGCTGCGGGTTGAGCCTGTCGAAACCAGTCGAAGGGCCGGTCTACAAGCTATTCTATTTGGCGGCGCAGCGGGAGCCTTTGCCACCTCCGATCACCTCGATGTGAAAATGACTTTTGAAGATTTACGCGCAGTTGGCCTGCCGCTTGGCTCCGGCGTGGTGATGGTCTTTGACGAGACTCGCGATATGCGCGATGTTTTAAAAAGACTCGGAAAATTCTTCGCGCACGAATCCTGCGGCAAATGCTATCCCTGCCAGATGGGCACCCAGCGTCAGATGGAAATTTTGGACCGTGTTGCCGAAGGAAAGACACTCTCGGAAGACTTCATTCGTTTGCAAGATGTCGGTTGGACGATGACGGACGCCAGCCTGTGCGGCCTCGGTCAAACAGCCGCGAGTGCGGTGCTTTCAGCGATGAAGATTTGGCCGGAGTTGTTTATGGAATCCAACAGCTTGCTGTTGGAGAAGAAGAAAAATGAAAGAAGAAAGACTTCAACAAAAGCCTCGAAGGTTTCCAAGGCGTCGAAAGTATCGAAGGCGGCAAAGAAATCTGTTGTGAAGAAAAAGGTTTCCAAGATATCAAAAACGTCAAAGGTTCCAAAAGTGAAACCGAAAGCGGCGAAGAAGGTTACGAAAACGACAACGCCGAAAAGCAGCAAATCAAGCACCAGGAAAAAATAAAATCTACTTTCCACTTTCTGTTTTTGGTTTACTACCGTACAAATTCCTCGCGAAAAACCCTAACCCACAGGGCTTAGGTCTTTTTTGTAAATTGGGATTTTACGAAGGCACAGGAGACCTTTAGGGTTTCCTTGTACGGTAGAAAATTTTTGACAAACGATAGGTGAATTTATGACAGCCACATTTTTAATGGATGGAAAAGAAATATCAGTGGAAGACGGCCGGACTTTGCTTGACGCCGCGCGTGAAAACGGGATCGACATCCCCACCATCTGCTTCCACGAGGCGACCACGGCCAATGCTCTTTGCAGAATCTGCGTCGTGGAGGTGGAGGGGCAGAGAGTGCTCCAGCCAGCTTGTATCGTCAAGGC
>JACPVB010000236.1 GCA_016191985.1 Chloroflexota bacterium
CATGCCTCCACTGCTTTGTACGGCTTATCGTCCTGTCTTTTCGGAGTATACTTCGCAGAACCGATAGACGGTTTCTGGCGTGAAAAATGAGCCCCGCTCTTTCTTGGTGCACCCGACGTGTGGGAGTCGGCGCGATTTACAGGCATTTTTCTGGCTTCGGGCTTTTCCTACATCTCAAGCATTGTCCACGCCCGCGCGGTTGATACCACGTGAAGGGATAGACAAAACAATTACAAGAGAGGTGTTTGTGAAACAATCCATTGTCCATATCGCGTTAGTTGTCAGAGACTATGATGAAGCCATTGCTTTTTATACAAAGAAACTTCATTTTTTGCTTATCGAAGATACCTATCAGCCAGAACAAGATAAACGCTGGGTTGTAATTTCTCCGCCTGGCTCCCATGGAACGACCCTACTTTTAGCCAGGGCATCCAAACCAGAACAGCAACCTTTTATAGGCAATCAAACAGGCGGGAGGGTGTTTCTATTTCTCAACACGGATGATTTCTGGCGTGATTACAACGAAATGGTTTCCAAAGGCATAAAGTTTGTAAGAGAGCCAAAAGAAGAGTCCTATGGACTGGTGGCCGTTTTTGAAGATCTGTATGGAAATTTATGGGATTTATTACAGATCAGTGCAAATCATCCACTGGCCGAACGGAATAGTTAATTACTCACTTTACACACAGACGAATTTTTTGCCGAAAATTTTAACGCCAGGACGCCAGGACGCGAAGCTTTGATTCTCTTTGCACCTTTGCGCCTTCGCGTTAAATATTTTAACCAGGGGATTAATCCTTTGGGATAGGTAAAATGGTTCGGGTAGAAAGCGACTGCCCCACAGGGCTTAGTCGCGGTTACGGGGCTATCTCGTGAAGTACTGATCCTGAGCAGGCGATACGTTTGTTGTCATTGTATAATCGGCGCAGGAGAAAACAACGGATGAAAAATCACCCCACCCCCATCATGTCAGCGATTCAGTCCATCGTTCCACCCCTGCTCCTAAGCTCCGCCAGTTTTATCTTTTGTATGCACTGGTTTCTGTTGATGGCAGATACGCTGGCTTCGGGAATCACATCGGAAGTGATCCCAACCCCTATTATTTCGTCCATCATCGCGTATTACACGGTGGTTTTTGGGCCGATGACCTGGCTGATCAAGATCGTTATATTGGTTATGTTCCTGTCCATGACCCTGCAATTGACCATCAAAACCATCCCCTGGTATATCCGCTACCTGATTTTTATTACCAACGCCCCACTCGTCTTCAATGGTGTTTTTTATATCATTCCACTTGTAGACCAGTTTATTTTAAATACCGCCACACCAGAGACGCAATCCCAGATTGCGCGCACCGTTCACAGCGCGCATGTGATCTCAGCATATGGCACCGCTCTGATGATCGCTTTACAGTTGTATATCGTCATCCGCCTGCAAAGGCAGGGGGAAGAGAAGTAAAACAGGATGATATCAAGCGAAGCCGTTTAATCGCCTGGGGATGTTCCATGAATTGAGTTGAAGAAAAGACCTCTGCGTTTGAGTCCAGAGGTCTTTTCTTTCCCTTTTCCCATCTGGTGTATGATTGACCATCGTCATCACATCTGAAAGGAAAGTATGTCACGTAATCGAATCATCCTTGTCACGGCTGGGATCATGCTCAGCTTGTTCCTGGCTTCCATGGAGTCTACTGTGGTTGCCACAGCCATGCCGACCATCGTCGGCCAACTGGGGGGATTGGAGCATTTCTCCTGGGTCTTCTCCGCCTATATGCTGGCTTCCACCACCACCGTTCCACTGTACGGGAAACTTTCGGATATCTACGGGCGGCGAAAACTGTATGTCTTTGCAATGGCGCTCTTCCTGGCTGGCTCCATCCTGAGCGGACAGGCGCAAAGCATGACGCAGCTGATCCTTGCGCGCGCCCTGCAGGGAGTTGGTGCAGGCGGGATCATGCCGCTGGCCTTCATCCTGATCGGTGAGATGTTCACGCTGGCGCAACGCGCCAAAATGCAGGGATTCTTCTCCGGCGTGTGGGGCGTTTCGTCTATTGCGGGGCCGCTGTTGGGCGGGTTCCTCGTAGACCAGCTCTCATGGCGCTGGATATTCTACGTCAACATCATACCGGGTTTGCTTGCAGCGGCGTTGGTCGCTTTCGCATGGCGGGACCAGATCCAAAGTCAGGAAAGAGGCGCGGTGGATTACATGGGGGCAGTGCTGTTATCTGCCAGTGTGATCGCACTTCTGCTTGGTCTAATGGACTTCGGCACATCCAGCAGTTGGATATTGATCGCCTTGTCTGTTGTATTATTCGCCGCGTTGACCTGGGTGGAAAGCCGCGCCGCGGACCCGATCCTGCCGATTTCACTTTTCCGCAGCGACCGATTGTTTTCCACATCCATCACGCACGGCGTTTTCACTGGCTGGGCATTGTTCGGCAGCATTTCGTTCATCCCGCTCTTCGTGCAATCGGTGCTTGGCACGAGCGCAACTCAGGCGGGCATCACCATCACTCCCCTTCTGCTGGGATGGGTTGCGGCGAGCATCATCGGCACGCGCCTCTTATTGAAAGTTGGATATCGCATGCTGGCGATCACTGGCACATCACTGCTTGTGATTGGCGCATTCTTCCTATCGCGCGTAGGAGCAGACACCGGCCAAACCCTGATGATGGTCTTTGTCACATTGATGGGCATCGGCATGGGATTTTCCATCCCGCCCTTTTTGATCGCCGTGCAGACCACCGTGGAACGCCGTCATCTCGGCACTGCCACGTCCACGATGCAATTCAGCCGTTCGATTGGTGGGACGATTGGTGTGAGCGTGATGGGCGCCGCGTTGAGCATCCGCCTCGCCTCGAACTTAAACGCCTCCGGTCTGGACCCTAAGCTTGTTTCGCAATTGCTCGATCCTTTGCCCGGTGCCCAGGCCGTTATTGATGAAAGCCTGCGCTTCGCAGTGGCAAACGCGATTCATTTGGTCTTTGTGATTGCCTTCGTCGCCGCCGCGCTTGGGCTGGTGATGACGCTCTTCGCGCCGCGCATCCATCTGACGGAGAAACCTTCGCCCAAAACTGAAGATATCCCAACTTCCATGAGCGCAGATTAAATTACCTCTCCTTTTTCTGGCAACCCTTCCCATGCTTAGAGAGTGTTTCTTAAAGGCTTTTTCGGACACGGACGGCACGGATTTCACTGACGCTTCGCGCACGGAAAAAACCTTTTTAAAAGTCCGCTCCATTCCGTGTTTTCCGTGAAATCTGTGCTGAGCCTGTCGAAGTATCCGTGTACAAAGATGAAACGATCAGGACTTAAGAAACACTCTCTTAACCAAATTCTGCGAACGCTCAACGGATTTTATCCGTGCAGCCGTTAAAATCCGTTGAAGATACGGTTTGAATGCAAAGAGTTGGGCAAAAATTTCGCCAAAGGAAAGTAATATGAAACTGTGCAAATTTGGTTTTCATGAATGGACTTATGCCAACGAAGGGAAAACCCGCTCGTGTAGAAAATGTCGAAAAAAACAAGAACGCGCGGCCAAAGGCAAGTGGGTTGAAAGCCTCCCTGTAAAACAGACAGAAGATAAGACAAAAATTTGTCAGTGTCCGCGCGATTATACAATTTCAATCAGAACAAAGGTATGCCAACGATGTGGATTGCCCCGCCCATTACGATAATCCCTTCGGGATGTGGGGCCTCTGCAATCACGTTAAAAGGAAGCTGAATGTAAATGGACGCAATTCTGATTCATGGAATGGGACGGAAGCCGATGGCGATGTCTATTTTGGCGGCGCGCTTGCTGGCGGCAGGGATTCGCCCCCATCTTTTTGGCTATATGGTCGCGCTTGAACGCTGGGATCATTGTGTTCAGCGCTATGAGCGATTTATTAACAGGCGGGTTAAAGAAAATGACTATATCATTATCGGGCATTCCCTTGGGACGGTTTTAACCCGCGCCGTTCTGCCAAGGTTAACCCACAAGCCAAAGGCATGTTTCTTTCTGGCCCCACCCACGCAGGTCTGCAAGGCGGCTCGCACCTTTGCCCATCGCCCGGTAGCCCGATTCTTTATTGGCAGAATGGGACAAGTGCTTGCCAGCGAAACCTTCATGGAGTCACTGCCTGTGCCGGGCGTGCCCACCAAAATTTACGCGGGCATCGCAGGTCCGCGCGGACGTTACTCCCCCTTCGGAGATGAACCCAATGACGGCCTGCTGATGGTACGCGAGACGCTTTTGCCGAACATCCCCACACAAGCCGTCCCTTCGCTCCATACCTTCATCATGAATTCAAAGATCGTCGCCCAGGATATTGTAAGAATCGCCAAATCAAATTCACTCTACGAATCAAAAGGCCTCCGAATTTAAAACTCGGAGACCTTACTGCTCACTGATAACTGATCACTTCCCCACTGTCTTTAACCATTCTTCTTCTGGAAATCCTTCATAAACTTCACCAACTCCTGCGTGCCTTCCAAATCCATCGCATTGTAAATGGAAGCGCGCATACCGCCGACGGAACGATGTCCCTTAAGGCCGATAAGGTTTTCCTTCTTGGCATCCTTGGCAAAGGTATCTTCCAGTTCCTCGCTCGGCAGGCGGAAGGGAACATTCATCAGCGAGCGGGCTTCGGGTTTGGCATGTCCGCGATAAAAGCCGCCGCTTTCGTCAATGGCGCCATAAACCAAATTTGCCTTGGCGCGATTATTCTTTTCAACCGCCGCAAGGCCGCCCAATTTCTTCGCCCATTTGAAGACCAGCCCCACCATGTAAATGGCAAAGGATGGCGGAGTATTGTGCAACGAACCGCTCGCAGCCAATGTTTTGTAATCCAACATCACGGGCAGGTTTTCAGGCACACGTTCGAGCATGTCATCGCGGATGATGACAATCGTTACACCCGAAGGCCCTGCGTTCTTTTGTGCGCCCGCATACAGCATCGCATATTTGGAAACATCAATCGGGCGGCTGATGAAGTCAGATGAAGTATCGCAAACCAGCGGCACGCCCGCAGGCGGAGTTGGCTCGCTGAAATATTCCACGCCATGAATGGTCTCGTTGGATGTGAAATGCAGATACGCGGCCTTCGGGTCAAGATCGAGGCTGGCGGGAATGCAGTTGAACCCGTCCGCTTCGGTGTTGGCGGCAAGGTGCACTGCGCCAAGTTTTTTGGCTTCCTTTACCGCTGTCTTGCTCCACGAACCCGTCACAATGTAATCAGCAGACGCGCCCGCTGCACGCAGGTTCATCGGCAGCATCGCAAATTGCAAAGTCGCGCCGCCCTGCAAGAACATCACTTTATAGTTGGAGGGGATGCCAAGCAGTTCGCGCAAGTCCGCTTCGGCGGTTTGAATGACAGCCTCAAATTCCTTCGAGCGATGGCTGATCTCCATCACCGACATACCCGTCCCTTTGAAATTCAGCAATTCCGCCTGGGCTTCCTGCAAAACCTCCAACGGCAGAACGCCGGGACCGGGATTGAAATTATAGGCTCGCTTTAAATCTGACATGAATGAAACTCCTGTTTTATGGAAAAATTTTTACGGCTCGTTCTGGACCGTTGAACTGATTCTGTTTCGAGAAATATTCCTTCCCCTGTGAGCGCAACGCACTCCGGGCATTCTCATCACAGCATTATATCTTTTTGTCAGACAAACCGACAAGAACAATCGGTACGATTCCATACTGATATACATCGTTGACAAAGGTTTTTCTCGTTGTTAGAATGACAGCCGTGTTGAACCCGTCTCTTCAAACAGGAATTCCGCCGGTTCTTCGGTTGGGTTCCTGTTATTAATTTCCAGTCATGTACCGCACACTTGCCCTGGGCAGTGCCAGGGAGATTTATCTTGCCACTCATTTGTTTTTTGCAATCCACAAGCGCAAAGTGAACTTCCCTGGCACCGCCCGCCAGGGCAGGTGTGCGGTACAAATAACTTAATTTCCTCAGGAGAATTTCGATGAAAGTATTGATTTGCGACAAGACCGAAAAAGAATATATCGAACAAATGCGCGCCGCAGGCCTCACCGTGGATGTGCGTGATGACATCACCCCCGAAGAGTTGATGACCGTCCTGCCCAATTACGAGGGCATGGTTGTCCGTTCGCGCACAAAGGTGAGGCAGCCGCTCATTGATGTTTGCCCCAACCTCAAGGTCATAGTAAGAGGCGGCGTGGGTCTCGACACCATTGACCACGAATACGCCAAGTCCAAGGGCATTGCGGTGATGAACACCCCGATGGCAAGCTCCGCTTCAGTGGCGGAGTTGGCAATCGGCTACATGTTCGCCCTCGCCCGCTCCATTTATAAAGCGACCTCTTCCATGAAGGCTGAAAAATGGGATAAGAAAAGTTTTGAAGGCGATGAGATCGGTGGCAAGATCCTCGGTCTGATCGGCATCGGCAACATCGGCAGGGAAACCGCCAAACGCGCCAGCGCCCTCGGCATGACCGTGCTCGCCTACGACCCCTACGTCAATGAATCGAACGGCATCACGCTTGTCACCTTGGATGAACTGCTGGCCCAGGCCGATTACATCAGCCTGCACCTGCCAAAGACGAAGGAATCTGCGGGCATGATCGGTGCGGAGCAATTTGCGAAAATGAAGAACGGCGTCCGCATCGTCAACTGCGCGCGCGGCGGCATCATTGACGAGAATGCGCTCTACGATGCGCTCACCAGCGGCAAGGTCGCCGGCGCGGCATTGGATGTCTTCGCCGAGGAACCCCCCACCGATTGGAAATTGCTCAAGCTGGATAATGTAATCGGCTCTCCACACATCGGCGCGGCCACAAAGGAAGCGCAGGCCCGTGTCGGCGCGGAAGTGGCAGAGAAGTTGATCGCGTTTTCGAAGAATGGGAAATAATCAGACGATGAGCGGAACACGCAGCACGTTTTTAATTCCGTGCTGCGTGTTCCGTGTCGCGCAATGAGGAGCATATGAAGATTATCAGTGACATTGGCATTCAAATCCCGCAGGTATATTTGCCCAAACCCGGCGTGGACTTAAAGAAATGGGCGGTCATCGCCTGTGACCAGTTCACGTCCGAGCCGGAGTACTGGCATGATGTGGAAAAGATCGTCGGCGATGTGCCCTCCACGTTGAATTTAACGTTCCCCGAAGTGCACCTTGAAAAGCCAGGCGAAGAAGAGCGCATTCAAAGCATTCAATTGACTATGCGCAGGTATATGGACGAAGGAATTCTCCAGCCGCGCGATGGACTTATTTACGTGGAGCGTACCGTTTCTGGAAAAACCCGCAAAGGTATCATCCTCTGCCTAGACCTTGAACGCTATGATTACAACAAGGGTTCATCCAGCCTCATCCGCGCCACGGAAGGGACGATTGTTGACCGCCTGCCCCCTCGCATCAAAATCCGTCAGGGCGCGGCGATGGAGTTGCCGCACATCCTCGTGCTGATTGATGACCCAAATCACACGGTCATCGAGCCTTTGAGCATGGATAAAGCCAATCTTGAAAAATTATATGATTTCGATCTGATGCTGGATAGCGGTTACCTGGCTGGGTATGCAGTCAATGCAGCGCATGAGAATCAGGTCATTGAAGCCTTGCGCGGACTTGCCAAGCCTGAAACCTTCGCCGCCAAGTATGGCATCGGCGCAGACCAGCCCGTTTTGTTGTTTGCCATGGGCGATGGAAATCATTCATTGGCAACGGCCAAGGCGATTTGGGAAAAGATGAAGCCGCAGGTCGATATGGATCACCCATCACGCTATGCGCTGGTGGAGATTGAAAATGTCCACGACGACGGTTTGGAATTTGAGCCGATCCATCGCGTGCTGTTTGGATTGAAGAAGGATTTGTTTGCTGGGCTTGAAAAATCGTTTGGCGCGAATTTCAGCTACATCCCCGTCGCGAGCGGAGCGGAAATGATTCAGCGTGTGGACAATGCCAATGGTGGGAAGCAGGCTATCGGTCTAGTAGGAGGCGGGCGCTCCGCGCAGTTTGGCGTGATTGAGATCGCAAATCCATCATCGAATTTGGCAGTTGGCACCATTCAATCTTTCCTCGATGCTTTCTTGAAAGATGGCGGCGCGGAGAAGATCGATTATGTGCATGGCGAGGATGTGGTGGAACGGCTTGCTCTGCAAAATGGCAACGCTGGGTTTTACCTGGCTGGGATGCATAAGAACGAATTGTTCAAGACGGTGATCCTCGATGGCGCTTTGCCGCAAAAAACGTTTTCGATGGGTGAAGCGCGCGAGAAGCGTTTTTATATGGAGGCGAGAAAGATTGCTTAAACACATCCGCCGGGGACGGCGGATTGAGCATTGGGACTTACAAAACACCCTTCATCGTTAAGGGTGTTTTTGATTTCGATTCCAAGGGAATTGGAAGGGAAGCATGAGCAGGAAACCGAGGGCGATGACGCCCTGCCCGATCAAGACACCCGACGCCTGCCACGGTCCGAAATATGGGACCGCAGGGAAGGATTGGGAGCCCATGCCGAAGACATCGGCCATGCCCGCAAAGACGGCAATAACATAGCCTGTGCCAACCAGGCGCGAGCCAATATCTGAGGTGATGGTGCGTTCGATTCCCCACCAAAGGGTTTGCAGGCCAATGTATCCACCGAAGCAGATGAGGGCAAGGCCAACAAGGAAAACCGCAATTTGAACGAAACCTACAACCGCGCTGCGGTCCCAGCCAAACAAGTCTGGCTTGGCGCCGATCACAAAAATGAACAGGCCGGTAAACGTGATAACACTGCTGACGCGGATGCGGGGCGTGGACGAATCGTCCATGCGGGGTGAGGTGGGGATGGGAGTTGAAGCGGAGAGGGGTTTATCGCTCATGAGGTGGGTAAATCTCTTTTTAAGCGCGCGATCCAATTACCGCCAAGAATATTTTCAACATCGGTCTCGGAGTAGCCGCGTGCCTGCAATAAGGATACCAGATTTTGCAAGTCTGCAACGGTGTCAATTTCAGGCGGGACGGATTGTAAGCCGAAGCCGCCGTCAAAATCGGAGCCGATGCCGGCGTGGAGCGAGTCACCTGCAAGCTGGCAGATGTGGTCAATGTGGTTGACAACGTATGTCAGCGGCACTTCGGCGCGCTGGTTTTTACTGGAAAGCCAGCCAACTTTGAGATAAGTATTGAAAGGAACGACCCCCACCACCCCATCTCGTTCGATGATGCCTGTGATGATACGGTCTGGAAGGTGGCGGTTTGAATTCGAGTTGGGCATGAGCGCGGCGCAATTGGCATGTGTGGCGACGATGGGGCCGCGATAAATATCCAAGGCTTCGATGGCGGCGCGTTCGTCCATGTGGCTGAGGTCGAGGATGAAGTTGTAGTCGGGCATGGCGGCGAGCAGATTGCGCCCATCGTCGGTGAGCGGGCCGGGTTCCTTCCAGCCGCCGCAGTAGCGCGTCCCTACCCAGGCAGGGCCGATCAGCCGCACGCCCATTTCGTACCATTCTTCCAGTTCAGAGGGATGGCGCACGGCTTCTGCGCCCTCCATGAGGATGACCATGCCGACGGGGTGTCCGCTCTCGCCTGGGGCTGGATTCTGCCAATGATTCAGAATCAGGTTCAGGTCGGAGGAAGAGGCGATGAGTCGAAATTTATCGGGGATGGAATCGGTGAGGCGATGATAGGTCAACAACTGTTCGCGGTACAGTTTATGAGCTTCATCAAAATTTTTATAGACTTGTTTTTCGGTTTCAGTTTTTCGAAAACGGATGGGAGTGGCAAAGAGTGTGGAAAAAATGACGGCGACCTGCCCGCGCTGGTAATCTGCCCAGCCAAGCAGACTGTCTTCGTTGTCAAGCACAGTTTGTGAGCCTGCTTCGAGGCGGCGGGTTTCGGCGGCGGAGCGCGTGTAATCGCGCCCGTATTTCAGCATGTTGTAGGCAATGTCCGCGTGGGCATCTACGATTAAAGGCATGGTTATTGAGCCTGTCGAGATATGGTTATCAAAAGCGCACCTTGCGGTGCGCTCTGCTTTTTTATTCCTTGTTTTCTTCTTCCGTGTCGTTGAATTCCTGGGTGAGCATCTTGAAGTCTTTGTCGGCGAAGGCGGCTGAGTCCACTTTGCGGAGGCTCAGGCCGATGCGGTGCTGGTCTGAGTCGATGCGGATGACGCGCAGGGTTTTGACGTCACCTTCCTTGAGGACTTCCTTGGGATGTTCGACGCGGTTCTCACTTAACTCGGAGATGTGGATGAGACCTTCAATATCTCCTTCGAGACGGGCAAACGCGCCAAACTTGGTGAGGCGGGTGATGACACCTTCCACAAGTTGGCCGACACTGAACTTCTCCACGCGGCTCTTCCAGGGATCATCCTGCAAGGCGCGGATGGAAAGTCCGATGCGCTTCTTCTCACGGTCGATGTTGATGACCTTGACCTGCACTTCCTGCCCGACTTCGAGGATTTCCTTGGGGTGTGCAAGGTGGTCCCACGAAAGTTCGGAGAGATGCACAAGGCCGTCCGCGCCGTTGATGTTGACGAATGCGCCAAAATCCGCGAGGCTGGTGACGCGCCCGGTGTAGGTCTTGCCTTCTTCGAGTTCACCGATCACGCGGTCTTTCATGGAAGAGCGGGATTCGGTATTGGCAGCGCGTTCGGAAAGGATGAGGCGGCGGCGTTCGCGATCCACTTCGATGATCTTGACGGAAATGGGCTGGCCGGTCATCTTCTGCCAGCGCTGTTCGGGGGTATCCCCGCTCGATTGAGCGCGGCGTGTGGCGCTGATCTGTGAGGACGGAACAAAACCGCGTAAGTTGCCGATGGCAACAATCAAACCGCCTTTGTTGTAGCCGATGATCTTTGTGTCGATCACGGTCTCGTCGGCGATCATCTTCTCAACATTCTCCCAGGATAACTGTTCCTGGGCACGCTTAAAGGACAGGACGACATTGCCATTCTGGTCTTCAGGGTTAACAACATACACGTCAACTTCCTGCCCCACTTTTAACTCGGCACGTTCCTCTTCGGTGAGTTGCTCCAACTCACGTCCTGCAACAACACCTTCGGATTTTGCTCCGATGCTGATGAGAATCTGATTAGGGCCAATGCTCGCGATCATACCTTTGCGAATTTCGCCTGTCTGGGGTAATTCAACGCTTAAGGATTCTGATTCGAGCAGAGACTCCATGGTTTGATGATTATTTTGCTGGTCTCCCTGCGCATTTGCGGCCCCGCTCAGGGCATCTTTTTGATCCATCACTCGTGACTCCAATTAACTGAAATGTAAACTGGATTATACAAGTGAATGGTGAAGTTGGCAACCCTACCATACCCTTTTTCGATTTATTGCTTCCACTATTATGTTTAATCCTTTTTAAGCTCGTGCAAAGGTGGAAAGTTGAAATTTGGTTCAAATCTTAACGCAGTTCCCTGTAAGATGAAACAAGCGTTATAATCACGGGCTGGAGAAAATAAATGCCCGCCATCTTTCCCTTCACAGCCATCGTTGGACAGGAGCGCATGAAGCGCGCTCTCATTCTTAATGCCGTTGATACCCGCATCGGCGGCGTGTTGATCCGTGGTGAACGTGGTACTGCAAAATCCACTGCCGCGCGATCCCTGGCCGCATTGTTACCTCACGTCAAAGTTGTGCAGGAATGCCGTTTTGGATGCGACCCCGATAAACCAGCAACCTGGTGCACCGAATGCAAGGAACGCGCCGGAACCACAAAAAAACTTCCCACCGCCGAGCGCACAACACCATTCATCAACCTCCCCGTTTCCGCCACCGAAGATCGCGTGGTTGGCACATTGGATATCGAAAAGGCCATTCAAAAAGGCGAACGTCATTTCGAGCCTGGCGTGCTCGCTTCCGCAAACCGTGGATTGCTTTACATCGACGAAGTCAACCTGCTTGACGATCATGTGGTGGATATCCTGCTCGACTCAGCTGCCATGGGCGTAAACACGGTCGAACGCGAGGGCATTTCCTTCGCCCACCCAGCGCGCTTCATTCTTGTCGGGACGATGAATCCTGAAGAAGGAGATCTCCGCCCTCAGTTGCTGGACCGCTTCGCGCTTTCGATGGACATTGTCGGCATCCGTGACGCACGTGAGCGCGTCACCATCATGGAACGCAACCTTGCCTATGAAAGCGACGCGGAGTCCTTCCGTAAAAAATGGCTGACGAAAGAAGAAGAACTTTCCACAAGAATTGCGCACGCCCGCGAACTCGTGGACCGGGTTACTTATACCAGCCGTGACCTGCTTTCCATCGCTGCTTTAACGGCTTCGTTGAATGTGGACGGTCATCGCGCAGATTTGGTCATCCTCAAAGCCGCGCGCGCCGAGGCCGCCTTTGAAGGCCGCACCAAAATTAACGATCACGACATTGCACTTGCCGCAGAACTGGCACTCCCGCACCGCATTAAACGCACGCCCTTTCAGCAAGCTGAAATGACCACTGAACAATTGCAGGAACGCATCGAACAACTGGCGGGCCAGTCCATGCCGAGCGATGAGGAAGATAGTTCCGAAAGCAAGCAGGACGGCGAAACCGAGGAAAAAAAAACTTAAAACTCGAAGATGAACAGACCGAGGAAGGTCCGCAGCAGGGCAACCCCGAACCCATGCAACAGCAGGAAGTCTTTGCGAGTTCCAATGCCAATTGGTGGGACGGTGGACAAAAGGTAAAAGCTGGCGAGACCTTCCAACCTCGAAAATTAAACACCCCGCTCGATAAATTAACCAGAAAAAAAGCTGGCCGTCGTTCGCTCACCAAAACGGAGCGAAAGCATGGCCGCTATATTAAGGCACGCCCCGCAGGCGATAATCTCACGGATATCGCCTTCGATGCAACCATCCGTGCCGCCGCGCCCTTCCAAAAACAGCGCAGCGAAGAACGCAAGAAGCTCGCTTTCTCCATCAAGAAAGGCGATCTGCAACGCAAAGTCCGCGTGAAGCGTGTGGCAAACCTGGTGCTCTTCCTCGTGGATGCTTCTTGGTCGATGGCAGTGGCAGAGCGCATGAATGCCACGAAAGGCGCCATCCTTTCGCTGTTGACAGATGCCTATCAACGCCGCGACCGCGTGGGACTCATCGTCTTCCAGAAAGATCGCGCCACGCTCGTCCTATCCCCCACCAACTCCGTTCAACTCGCCCAACGCGCCCTGATGGACATCCCCGTCGGCGGAAAGACTCCGCTTTCAGCAGGCTTGTTCATGGCACACGATGTTTTGACTCACGAGAAACATATCCACCCCGATGTGGAACCGCTCCTCATTGTATTGACCGACGGCGCGGGCAATGTTTCCCTCGGCACGCTCCCGCCCCAGGAAGAAGGCTTCAAATTTGCGGAAATGATCGCAAACGAAAAGACCCGCTCCGTGGTCATCAACATGGAGCACGCCGCCTTTGACCAGGGCCTCGCCCAACAACTGGCAGACCACCTCGAAGCGCCGTGTTATTCACTTAGTGAATTGAAAGCGGAGAGTTTGTATAACACGGTCAGGGACGAAATGTCCAAGCC
>JACPVB010000243.1 GCA_016191985.1 Chloroflexota bacterium
AGATTTCAAAACCATCTCTACGAAAAAGATTGAACAGACCATGTCAAAGTTGAATTTCAGACCGCGCAAAACACTTCGTTTCAAAACACCTTTCGAGGTGTTCTATAATACAACCGTTGCACTTACGACTTGAATTCACAAGATATATCTTCGTCATTTATGGGCAATTATAGCATTGAAGAGTAGTATGCCATATTCATGCGCATGATGAATCAAAAAGGAGCCTGACGCTTTCGCGTCAGGCTCCTTTTTGTTGACTAGCTCAGAACAGTTACGTTGCTGGCTTGCGGACCTTTCGGTCCCTTCTCAACAGTGAATTCGACCTTCTGGCCTTCTTGCAGGTTACGGAAACCGTCACCCTGAATGGCGGAGAAATGGACGAACACGTCCGCTCCGCCTTCGCGCTCGATGAAGCCGAAGCCCTTGTCACCGTTGAACCACTTTACTGTACCAATTATTCTGTCAGACATTTTTGCCTCCTTTGGCAAATTAAAAATTGTTTTAGGTAAATCTGTTTGTTCCATCGGAGGTAAAAACAAAACAGCCCACGGGTAAACCGTGAGCTGTGGCTGTTCTTCAGACCAACGTAACCTACCGTTTTCCTATCTGATTTCAACAATAACACACGCATCCATATTCGTCAATCAAAAAATGCCACCAATATTGCGGGTATAATCCTTCGCGTATGAACTTTTTAATCACCGGAGCCGCGGGATTCCTCGGCTCTTCTCTTGCCAATCACCTCGCCCGCGAAGGTCATCAAGTCCGCGGCCTCGATGACCTTTCCACCGGCGACCCGCAGGCCCTCGCTCCCGATGTTCATTTCACACGCGGGGATGTGAGCGACCGTCCCAAGTTGTGGACTCTGCTTCAGGATGTGGACGTGGTCTATCACCTCGCCGCGCGCGTTTCGGTGCAGGAATCCATTTTATATCCACGCGACTATAACTCCGTCAACGTGGGCGGGACCGTGGCGTTGATGGAAGCCATGCGCGACGTGGGCGTCAAACGCGTCGTTCTTGCTTCGTCCGGAGCTGTATACGGCGATTTGGGAGACTCTACACTGATAGAGTCCGCCACGCCAAACCCACGCTCTCCTTATGCCGTCTCCAAACTCGCGGCGGAATTTTACGTCCGCACCATTGGGAATTTGTGGAACATCGAAACTGTCAGCCTGCGGATTTTCAATGCCTATGGGCCAGGTCAACACCTGCCGCCCTCGCATCCGCCTGTGGTGCCGCATTATCTTCGTCAAGCTCTGCGCGGCGGGACATTGGTCGCTCACGGCGATGGAATCCAAACCCGCGATTACGTTTACGTGGATGACGTGGTCAGCGCGATGGTGGCCGCGTCCACTGCACCGAATGTTGATGGACTTGTTATCAATGTCGGCTCAGGCGTGGAAACCGCGATCAAGGATCTGATCCGCACCGTGTTGGACGTGACCAACAGCAAAGCCAACGTAGTCTACAATTCCCAAACCTCTGGCGGCGTCTCGCGCATGAAAGCAGATTTGAATCTCGCAAAAGAAAAATTGCGTTTTGTTCCATCCATCAAATTGGAAGAAGGGCTGCGATTAACCCTTCAACGTGATGCAAGATTTAAGTAATTTCGTTCTCAAATTTGCAAATTAAAACGTTTGAACGTTCTAATTTTGGAACATGCCAACAAAAGCAACTCTCCCTCGTTCATTCTACAACCGTCCCACATTGACCGTCGCGCGCGAATTGCTTGGCTCGCGGTTGATTCATATTTCAAATGGAATCAAGCTGGTTGGTCTCATCTCCGAAACCGAAGCTTATATTGGCGAGGAAGACCTTGCCTGCCATGCCAAAGCCGGGCGGACAATCCGTACGGATCCCATGTATGGCGCGCCTGGGACCGCATACGTTTATTTCACCTACGGGAATCATTGGATGTTGAATGCAGTCACAGAGAAGGAAGGTTTCCCTGCGGCGGTGTTGATCCGCGCGATTCAGCCGATGGAGGGGATCGAGGTGATGATGGAGCGCCGTCAGGGACGAGATACGTTTGGGCCGGGGAAACTGACTCAGGCGCTGGGGATCACCAAAAGCGAGAACTATGCCAATTTGACAGAACCAGCTTCCAGTTTAAGAATCGAGGCGGGGATTTTAATCCCAGATAAAAGCGTGACGATTGGCCCTCGCGTGGGTTTAAATAAGACAGCAGAACCATGGCTATCCATGCCGTGGCGGTTTTTAGTGAAAGAACCGATACTCGAGATTCGATAATCGAGTATCCAATATCGAATTATCGAGGAGAGAAATATGGGTTTACTTGAAGGTAAAAATGCTTTAATTTTTGGTTTGGCAAACGAACGCTCGATTGCGTGGGGTATTACGCAGGCGTTCAAACGCGAGGGCGCGAATTTGGGAATCAGCTACGCGGGCGAAATGCTGGAGCGCCGTGTGAAGCCGCTGGCCGAACAAGTGGGCTGCAATTGGGTCGAGGAATGTGACGTGACCAAAGACGACCAGATCGCGGCAGTTTCAGAAAAAGCCGCCAGGCAATTTGGAAAGATCGATGTGCTCGTTCATTCAATTGCGTTCGCGGGGCGCGATGAGTTGAGCAAGCCATACCATGAGACCAGTCGCGAGGGATTTAAGACCGCGATGGACATCAGCGTGTTTTCCTTCGTGGCGTTGACCAATGCGTTTTTACCGATTCTGAATCCCAATGCTTCGGTAATGTGCCTCACTTATTACGGCTCGGTGAAAGTCGCGCCACATTACAACGTGATGGGCGTGGCAAAGGCCGCATTGGAATCATCCACACGATATTTAGCATATGATCTCGGCCCACAAAAGATTCGCGTGAACGCGATCTCGGCTGGACCGATCCGCACCTTGGCGGCGGCAGGTGTAGGCGGCTTCCGTGATATGTACAAACACTTTGCGGACATGTCTCCCATGCGCGAGAATGTGACCATTGAAGATGTGGGCAACTCGGCTGTATTTTTGGCCTCTGACCTCTCCCGCCGCATCACGGGCGAAGTGCTGTACGTGGACTCTGGCTTCAACACGGTTGGGGTGCAGATGACGGGGAAGGAAGAGAAAAGTGAAGGGCAGTAATCAGTAAACAGTGTAGGGGCGGGCTTCACGTCCGCCCTCTTTTGTTTTAACGGTAAAATAGATGGGAAACAACGGAAAATTGACATGCAGATTATTTACACTCCAAAATCCGATATTTTATACATTCGCCTTGATGAAGCAAAGCAAGATGTCATCAATCAGCGCGTATCCGATGATATAGTAGTTGATATGGGCAGCGAAAATAAAATTGTTGGCATCGAAATTATGGATGCCTCCCAGCGAATGAACTTGAAAAATATTTTCCCTGTGGAATTTCAGGTTGCAATGGGGGCAAACGCATAATGTTCAAACGCAACGCAACCCCCACTGAATCCGCGCAACCTGTACAGGCCGTTGAACGCATCACTTCGGTGCTTGGTTCGGGCGTTATCTGGCATGGCAGCATCAACGGCTCAGGCGGCGTCCGCATTGAAGGCGCGTTCGAGGGTGAGATCGCCCTGCGCGGGATGCTCGTCGTCGGCGAGACGGGGCGCGTGACCTGCCAAAACGTGCGCGCCAACACCGTCATTGTGGCAGGCGCGGTGCGCGGGAATATCACCACCCAAAAATTGGAAATCCGCGCTTCGGGCCGTGTTTGGGGAGACGTGGTCACCACCGCATTCGTGACCGAAGAAGGCGCCTTCCTGCGCGGACAGATTCGCATGGAAGAAACGGTCGAACTGGACCTGGAGCCTGCTCCCGAGACCACGCCTTCGGAGGCCGCTCAGGCAGAGTCCATCGCGCAGATGCCGATCCAGATTCCCACACCTGCCGAGCCAGCGCCTGTGATCGAGTCCACGCAAAAGATAATGCGGAAAAAGAAAAGCGAACCCTGATTTTGTACGGGCGGCCCTCGCGGTCGCCCTTTTTCAACCAAATCAAAATCCTTTGGATAGGGGCAAGCCCTATCCCTACAACGATCTCCATGAAATACACAGACCTCAAAATCCAAACCCAGCGTGAAGCTCCCAACAATGCACGGACAGAGGGATTCGCATTCCTCGTCCGCGCGGGATATTTGACTCGTGAGAATGAAATCCTGCCGCTTGGTCAGCAGGCAATTTCACATTTGCAAAATTTATCCAGTGATCCCTCTTTCCTCCCTTCGACAAGCTCAGGGCAGCGCTTTCATCTTTCGTTACCGATTTTACACAGCGACCACGAAACCTACTTTCCACTTTCTACTGGCGGCGTCGAAGTTATTCACTGCGAATCCTGCAAATACACCTCACGCCTCGAACTCGCTCAATTTAAAAAAACGGCCCTGCCCCACGAAGAGGAACTTCCGCTTGAAAAAGTGTCGACGCCCGACTGCAATACCATCGAGTCACTTGCGAATTTTCTCGGCATGCCAAAAGAAAAAACCGCTAAAGCATTGATGTATACCCGCGTTTCTGATGGTCAATTCGTCTTCATCGTTGTGCGTGGGGACATGCAGATGAGCGAGGCGAAGCTCCGAAATGCCGTTGGGGAGGTGAAACTGGCAGATGCAGAATCAATTCGCAGGGCGGGCGCAGAGGCGGGCTACGCATCCCCAATTGGGTTGACGAATGCTCTCATCGTCGTGGATGACTTAATTCCCCAGTCACAAAATCTCGTGGCAGGTGCGAATGAAGCGGGCTATCATTTTAAGAACACAAATTATTCACGAGATTATTCCGCGGAAATCATCGTGGATGTGACTCAAGCCAAAGCGGGTGATCCCTGTTTCAATTGCGGCGGCCCGCTTTCCACTGTCAACGCGCTCTGTCTGGCCTCTCCCTCTGGGTTTGACTTTGCAAACATCCTGCTCGCCCTCGCGGAGACTCATCACGATGAAAAGGGATTAACCTTTTCCAAATCCGCTGCGCCGTTTGACGTGTATCTCATGCATGTGCCCGGCAAAACCATCAACACATTGGAAAAAGCCGAAGAGATTTACAACTCCCTGCAAAATGAAGGCATCTCGGTTTTGTTCGATGACCGCGACGAGCGCGC
>JACPVB010000260.1 GCA_016191985.1 Chloroflexota bacterium
TGGCTACCTCTTGGTCGAGTGTTTGCCTTAGCTTAGTTCTTGGTGCAAAACTCGATTCCTTTGTGAAAAGCACCGCCATATATGGCTAAACCGCGCTCGTTTGCCCCCCCAAGACCATATTTGGACAGCCAAAAAGTCTTTTGCACCAGAAACTAGCTTACCCTGCTTTTTTGTTAATGTCCTAATGGATAAAGTCTAGCTTAGTAACTCACGTTACGCGGCCTAATCCCGAAGGCGCTGTGTTGAGCCTGCCGAAACAGATGGTAGGATTATAGAATATTGGGCGAACGGAATCCAAATCCCGTAGGGATGATATAGTTGCTGTGGGCTATGACACCCCTTCGGGGTTGATGGGCATCCATGTCAAAAACTATAATCATTTGACCCCTACGGGGTCAGAAGTGCGTAACATCAGTTATTAACATTAATTGGGTTCTATCTTCTTTACCTCTGGAATTTCGTCTTTTGGTTTGGCTTCACGTTTTTTGCGCGGCTTTTTTGCAGCAGGTGTTTCGGTTTTTAGATCTGTGGTTTCATTTATGAAAGCATCCGCGCTGGCTTCTTCCATTTCCATCGGTTTTGCAAGCGGCTGTGGACGAAGGAGTTCGCGCAGTTCCTTTTGCAAGGGTGGTGGAAAGGAAGAGGAAATACGCCGCAAAGTGACCACCGTCATTGGGTTTTGTGAATTGGCAAGGATGTGTTTCAACATGAAGGTGGTTTCATTGGCCGAGGCGCGGTATAAGGCTACGATTAAGTCCGCGAGATCATTCTGCAAAGTGGATGGCGCTTCTTCGATGATGGGTTCGACGAGGTCGAGGATGGGGGGCAGGTTGGTGAAGGATGTATCTGCGATCATGGGCAGCAGGGCTTGAATGCCGTTCGACCAGGTGCGGGTCCGTTCGGGGTGCAAATATTCGCGGACGAGAATGAGGAATTGAGTGGGTGTTTCCTTCCTCATGCGTGTGAGGCTGGTGGATAGCAGCGCCGAGCGCACTTCAGGGTCGCGGATCTGCTGCGTCCATGCCGTGAGACGGGGAAGCAGGCGCTCTTCCTGTGGGGGGATTCGTCCGAGCAGGAAGGCGGCCAACAGGCGGGTTTCCAGCGCGCCTTCGTCCCAGAGCACATCTGCCAGTTCCAGCGCAAAATGCGGGTTCGCTTCCGCAACGACACGCAGCTCATTTTCGATATGCGTCAATACAGCAGGGGGAGTGCGATAGGTTTTGAGGTTGGAGCCTGGAGCCACGTTCTCTTTGGTGCGCAGGGTGTAGTTGACGTAAAAATCCAAAATCTCGCGCAAATGCTTCATAAATTCATCCGGCAGAAAGAAGAAATCTGCCAGGCGGTTGGCTTGTTTGCGGAGTCGGGCGAGGTCTATGGCGGGCATGGGCAGTAATCAGTTGTCAGTGATCAGTAACCAGTCATTGACAACTGATTACTGATCACTGTTTACTGATTCCTAATACGCTCTTGCGAAATATACTTTTCTCTTGGAAGGCTTGCCGCACACGATGCAGGTTCCTTCGGTATCAGGTTGATTGAAGGGAATGTTGCGGGTGGTGGCCTTGGCTTCTTCCTTTACTTTGGTTTCGCACTCGCGCGATTCGCACCAGTACGAGAAGGCCCAGCCATCCTGAACCACTTTTTTCAATTCTTCATAATCCTTGGGGTCATGAATGTTGGCATCGCGGTACTCGGTGGCGCGCTTGAGGAGGGAAGCCTGAATCTCGGTCAGCAACCCGCTCACGGCGGAGTCCAGACCCGCCTGAGGAACGAAAGTCTTGCCTTCCTTGCCGGGTCGGTCACGACGGGCGAGAGCCACGGAGCCTTTTTCCACATCTTTGGGGCCGATCTCCACGCGGACAGGAATGCCGCGCATTTCCCAGTCGTTGAATTTGAATCCAGAACTCACATTTTCGCGGTCATCCATTTTGATGCGAATGCCGGTGGCCTTGAGTTCCTTGAAGACGCGGTCAGCCACTTCCATCACCTTGACCTTTTCATCATCTTTTTTGAAAATGGGCACGATCACAACTTGGACAGGCGCGAGGCGGGGAGGCAGCACAAGCCCCTGGTCGTCGCTGTGAACCATGATCATTGCGCCGATAATGCGGGACGAGATTGCCCAGGAGGTCGTTTCGCAAAATTGCAATTTGTTGCTGCTGTCGAGGTATTGAATCTCGAATGCCTTTGCAAAATTTTGCCCAAAATAATGGGAAGTGCCAGATTGCAAAGCGCGTTTGTCCCACATCATGGCTTCAATGGACGTGGTGACTTGTGCGCCTGCAAACCGTTCGGTCTCGCTCTTGGTGCCTTTGATGACAGGGATGGCCGCTTCTTCGTAACAAAAGCGTTCGTAAATATCGAGGATGCGATACATTTCCTCTCTGGCTTCGTCGGCGCCGGCGTGCGCGGTGTGACCTTCGTGCCAGTAAAACTCGGTGGTGCGCAGAAAAAGTTTGGTGCGTAATTCCCAGCGCAGCACCGAACCCCATTGCACGATCAGGATGGGCAGGTCGCGCCATGATTTGACCCATTTGGCGTACATGTGCCCAATGATGGTCTCAGATGTGGGGCGCACCGCCAAAGGTTCTTCGAGTTCTTCGCCGCCGCCGTGCGTGACCACGGCCAGCTCAGGCGCGAAACCCTCCACATGTTCTTTCTCTTTTTCAAAGAACGACATGGGGATTAAGGTTGGGAACGCCGCATTGACGTGACCTGTCGCTTTGAATTCGCGGTCAAGCCAGGAGGTGATATTCTCCCACAGCGCCCAGCCGTAGGGTTTCACCACCATACATCCGCGCACGGGCGCGTAATCGGCCAGGTCTGCTTTCAAAACAAGTTGGTTGTACCATTCTGCAAAATCTTCCGTGCGGGTGGGTAATTTATCTTCAGCCATTTTGTCCTCTTTATTTGTTTGCCCCGTTGGTTGAGTAGCCGCGGAGCGGCGTATCGAAACCAACAAGTTGCAAGTTTTATTTTTATTTTACTCACCTTACGCGATTTCGTCGTAGGGGCGACCCGTCAGGGCATAACCTTATGCCGATTTATAAGAAAGGGTCGCCCTTTGCGAAGCATTTCCGTAAAATGTGGTTGGGTCGCCCTACTGCGTAACATCAGTTATTTTATGTTTGCCTTGACGTGGTGATCTCGATACGCCTTTGGCTGTCGCCTCAGGCTACTCGACCACCGCATTATCCCAAATAATTCACAGCAGTTTTTACATCGTCCGAAAAGTATAACAACTCTCGCTGATGTACGGGCATATACGTTTCAAACTCATTGAAGAACTGAACGAACGTGGACTGCCAACCGCGCCCGATCAGTGTCAGCGGCCTCGGGGGCAGGGATTCCACGATCATCAAATTCCACATCAACGAAATTTCAGCCAAAGTGCCCGCGCCGCCCGGGAGGGCGATGGCGGCGTCGCAGCCTTCGATCAAACCAATCAAACGTTCCACCAAAGTTTGCTTTCGTCGTTCCTCTTTGACCCATTGATTCGGTCTGGTCTTTCGCCACTCTTCAATGTCGATGCAGGTCACACCGATCACATGTCCGCCCGCTTCACAGGCCCCGCGCGAGACAGCCTCCATCGTGCCCATGTAACCGCCGGTCAACACGGTATGTCCGCGTTGG
This sequence comes from Chloroflexota bacterium, assembly GCA_016191985.1. GTDB lineage: Bacteria > Chloroflexota > Anaerolineae > Anaerolineales > Villigracilaceae > Villigracilis. Next base: position 3,634 of record JACPVB010000260.1, read on the forward strand.
GCAAGCAGTGCACCAAGTTCACGCGCCTCTTCGTAGGCCGATGTTCCTTCTTTAGGTTGTGCGCCGCCAAAAACTGTTATGTTCATCGTTTGTTTCCATTTTCTGTAGGGACACAGCGCCGCTGTGTCTCTACACATCAATCCCAATTTCTCGTCTTATTCACTTCGATTTTCTTCAACACAGCCTCTTCCAGATCGATCCCTGAAACCGAAGCCAGTTGCAAAAGATATAAGGTCACATCCGCAAGTTCGCTTCCCAATTCGTCTTTATCTTTTACCTCGTCGGTGAATTGGAAATGCTCTAAAATTTCCGCCGCCTCAATCGAAAGCGACACGGCCAAATTGCGCGGAGTCTGCGGGCGCTTGCTGTCCTGCTCGTACCAGCCTTTTGACCTCACCAACTCGTGCATCATCCCAGTTAGTTCTTTGATTGTCAATTTATTATCGTCCATTGTCAACCGTCCATTGTTTGTAAATAAAAACGGCTCGCCAAGTCTGGGAGCCGTTTGAGCATGCAAAAGCGAACCTAGCCAGACCTGGAAGATTTACGCAAAGCGTTTCGAGGGGACGGGTTCGGGTTTAATTTCATGCCGCCGATTATACCCTTAACGTTCAAAAATCGCACTTTTTCAAAAGGGAGGTGCGATTTTTGAACGAGGGCATTATATAAGGGTAAAATTGATTTTATGCAAAAGGATGACATACTCCGCCTCCTGCGTAACCCGGACCTGCTCCCGTCCGAAAAGCAGACTCTACTCTCGAACATCGCCGCCCAAGCCGCCGCAATGGACATGCCCTGTTACATCGTCGGCGGCTTCGTGCGTGACCTTTTGCTCGGCAAGCCCGTCAGCGATCTCGACATCATCGTCGAAGGCGATGCCGTCAAATTCGGGAATGCCCTTGTCAAAAAATTTGGCGGCAAACTCACCCCGCATCACAAATTTCACACCGCCATCTGGGATTTACCTGAAACCTGGAACCTGGTACCTGGCACTTTGGATCTCATCACCGCCCGCAAAGAA
>JACPVB010000247.1 GCA_016191985.1 Chloroflexota bacterium
GCCCGTCAACAAAAAGAACGAACCCGACTCTCCGCCGCCTTTTGTTGAGTAGCATTTTCATCCCGTCAATCCGTTGACGGGATTTTTATTTCTTTGATACACTCACGCCCATTCTTTATGTTATTGCGAGCCGTCCTGAGCGGGGCCATAGTTTTTTGTGGCGTAGTTGAAGGACGGCGACACTGGCATCGTGCGCCAGCGCGATGAGCAATCTCATTCTTATTTGGAAAAACAATATGCAAAGTATCAACACGCAGTTCGACCTCATTCGCCAATCCGCCACCGTAGCTATGGCAGATAGAATCCTGGCTCTCAAAGCCAGTGGACAAAATATCATTGGCTTGCAAGTCGGCGACCCAGATTTTGGAACGCACCCCGCCATTGCTGATGCCGCCATGAAAGCGATTCAAAATGGGCTGACGCACTACGGTCCCTCTCGCGGCTACCCTGACCTGCGAACTGCTGTTGCAAAAAAGCTGATTCGCGACGAAGGCATCACCTACGATCCCGCCTCCGAAATCTTAATCACGCATGGCGGCATCCACGCCTATTATCTTGCCATGCAATCCATCCTTACGCCGGGCGATGATGTCCTCGTTCCCGATCCTTCCTGGGCGACTCATTCCAACATGGCCGTCATGCTGCGCGGGAACGTGATCCGCATCCCTGCCCCCGCCGAAAACGGGTTCATCCCCTTCTTCGACTCATGGCTGAAAGCATTGACCGCTAACGCGAAAACCAAAGCCATCGTCCTGAACTATCCCTCCAACCCAACAGGCGCATATCCCACACGCGAGTATTTACAAAAATTGCAAGACTTTGCGAAAGAACACAACCTATGGATCGTCAGTGATGAAGTGTACGGAAGTTTATTCTATGAAGAGCGTCCCACATCCGCGGCAGCTTTTGAGGGCGCGAAGGAACGAACGATTTTGGTGAACAGTCTTTCAAAATCCTATGCCATGACGGGTTGGCGGGTTGGCTTTTTAGCCGCACCCGCGCAGGTCATTGAAAACGCCCTGAAAGCGGGACAAAACTCCATCACTTGCGTGGCTCCCTTCATTCAAGAAGCCGCCGCCTTTGCATTGACCGACCCCGCGATTCAGGAAGTCACTGCGAAGATGCGCGCCGCCTATGCCCGCCGCCGCGAGCTAGTGATTCGTCTCTCGCACGAACTTGAAAGTGAGAAAGTCAAAATCATTCCACCGCAAGGCGCATTTTATTTCTTCCTTGACATGCGTGCCTTAAAAATGTCATCCATTGAAATGTGTGAGAAGATATTAGATGAGGTCGGCGTGGGTCTTGTCCCTGGCTCGGCGTTTGGTGAACAGGGAGAAGGCTTCATCCGCATGACGATAGCTGCTTCGGATGAGGATGTGGAAGCAGGTTTTCGGAAGATTGTTTATTGGGCAGAGAGGCAGTGATCAGTTGTCAGTAATCAGTGGTGGTCGAGCGCAAGCAGTCGAGACCACCAGTAAACAAAGTAAATCTTGATACAAAAATAAACACTGATTACTTGTTGGTTTCGATACGGGCTCACTTGCACCAGCACGCAAGTGCAGGTGTCGCCCTACTCAACCAACGAATTACTTCTGAAATTGAGGAACTATGAAAGTATCTTTCCAGGGCGAACCCGGTGCGTACAGCGAGCAGGCGGTTTTCAATTATTTTGGAAACGTGGAAACCGTCCCGTGCGAATCGTTCGATGTGATGTTTGATGCAGTTGTGTCAGGCAAAAGCGACATGGCGCTGGCTCCGATTGAAAACTCACTGGCGGGCAGTATTCATCAAAATTATGACCTGCTCCTGCGGCATGATTTGCATATTGTGGGGGAGTATCTTTTGCGCGTGCAGCATTGTCTGATTGCAAATGCGGGTGTGAAAAAAGAAGATATCAAGAAAGCCATCAGCCATCCGCAGGCGTTGGGGCAGTGTGCGGCGTATTTGCGTTCACATGGCATCAAAGCGGAGCAAGTCTACGACACGGCGGGGAGTGTGAAAATGCTCAAAGAGTCTGGCGCGCGGGATGTGGCGGCAATTGCGTCACAGCGGGCGGCTGAGTTGTACGGAATGCAAATTCTGGAAGAGGGCATCGAAGATAACGCGGAAAACTATACGCGTTTTCTCGCTGTCGGACGAGAAGCAGTTGTCCCCGCCGCCCTGAGCGAGTCGAAGGGGACGGGCGAAGCGAAGACTTCCATCGTGTTCACGTTGAAGAATCAGCCGGGCGCATTGTTCAAGGCGTTGAGCGTCTTCGCTTTGCGTGATCTTGATCTGACGAAAATCGAATCGCGTCCACTGCAAGGCAAGCCGTGGGAATATTTGTTTTATATTGATTTCATCGGTGCAACACATGAAGACATAACAAAACGCGCGCTCGAGCATTTGGGGGAATATGCGGTGATGCTGCGGGTGCTGGGTTCGTACCCGAGATTTCGCGGATAATTTCCACCTTGATAAACTGTAGACACGCTCACGTCGCCGGGACGGCGGCGTTATCCAGGTAAGTCCTGCGCCAGGGACGGCGCAGGCAGCAGAACAGATTTCGCGGGTAAATTTGGTCTTGACAAAATAGAAATTCTGTTCTAAAATCTTGTCATTATAAGTAACCGAATGGTTACATATAGGAGACTATGAGACGAGATGTTTTTCAAGCAATTGCCGACCCAAACCGCAGGGCAATTTTGGGATTACTGGCGCAACAGAGGCTTACGCTCAATGGCGTTGCCGAGAATTTCCGCATCAGCAGGCCAGCCGTTTCAAGGCACATCAAGATATTGAAGGAGTGCGGATTGGTGGTTGTGATTCCAGAGGGACGCGAGCGGTATTGCGAGGTCCGTTTTGACAGGTTGAATGAAGTGACCGATTGGGTCGAGCAGTATCGTCAATTGTGGGAACAGCGATTTGATCGGCTCGATGATATTTTAGAAAAAATGAAAAAGGAGAAATGACATGTCTGCAAAAAATAAAACAACCATCACTGCCGAGCCTGGCAAACAGGAACTTTTCATCACGCGCGAATTCGATGCACCGCGTGAATTGGTTTACAAGGCTCACGTTGACCCGAAACTTTATGTGCAATGGCTGGGTCCGCATGGATACGAAATGGTTCTCGAAACTTTTGAACCTGTCAGCGGCGGCAGGTATCGTTATATCCACAAGGACAAGGATGGGAATGAATATGGCTTCCATGGGACATTCCACGAAATGTCTGAAGAATTGATGATCCAGACCTTTGAGTTCGAGGGACTCCCTGAACGTGGGCATGTTGTCCTCGACACGATGAAACTTGAGGAACTACCGGGAAATCGAACACGGATCAAGATTCAATCTGTCTATCAATCTGTCACAGACCGCGACGGCATGATCCAGGCTGGAATGGAGAAAGGCCTGAATGAGGGGTATGAACGTCTCGATGAGATTTTGATAAAGATGTGAAACGGAATTTCGATTAGAGTGAGAAATCTCACGGAGAACGATATGAGAAAAGTTGTTTTCAACATAACTGTATCGCTGGATGGTTTTGTCGCCGGGCCGAACGACGGCCCTGACAATGGATTGGGGGATGGCGGCGACGCGCTATTCAATTGGTATTTCAGCGGCGATACCGAAGTCAAAATCTCAGAGGGAACACCTATGCTCAAGGTCTCGCGGCAAAGTGCCAAGGTCATGAAAGAGGCGTTCGAGACATGTGGGGCAGGGGTCTGGGGGAGAAGAACGTTTGATATCGCCCACGCCTGGGGTGGTCATCCACCGATAACGCCTTCCTTTATTGTCACCCATGTCTCACAGGAATGGGTTTATGAAGGATCGCCGTTCACCTTTGTCACTGATGGAGTTGAAAGCGCCATCCGTCAGGCGCAGGAAGCCGCGGGTGATAAGAATGTCGTCGTGTGCACGGCGAGTATCCTGCAACAATGCCTTAATGCAGGCCTAATGGATGAAATTTACATTGACGTTGCACCCATCCTGCTTGGAAAACGCGTGCGGTTGTTCGATCATCTGAATACTGAGCCGATCCAGCTGGAGCGCATACATGTGATCGCGGCCCCCGGCGTGACGCATTTTGGCTTCCGCGTTGTGAAGTAGCGAAAGGTATTTGATATGCCTGTAAAGATGAAAGCGGATGAATTTCTCAAAAAGCTAAAAGCGCTTCGCTCATCCGCAGTTGCCAAATCCCACGACCATCTTGCATCAGACGATGACGACGCCATTCTGGGCGTCCGCATGGGACAGGTCTTTGCGCTGGCAAAAGAATTCATGGAGATGACTCTGCCCGAAGTGGAAAAAATGCTTGAGAGTCCGATCCACGAAATGCGAGTCGGAGCCGTCAGCATCATGGATTTTCAGGCGCGTAGTAAAAAGACATCCACAGAGCGAAGGAAAGAACTCTTCGATCTTTACATCGAGCGCCATGACCGCATCAACACCTGGGACCTGGTGGACCGTTCCGCTCCCTGGGTAATTGGCAGTTACCTTTTCGATAAACCGCGCAAGATTTTATACAAACTGGCAAAGTCCAAAAAGATGCCCGAACGCCGCACAGCCATTGTCAGCACGCTGTATTTCATTGGAAAAGGTGACGTGGAGGATGCCTTCAAACTGGCGGAGGTTTTGCTCCATGACAAAGAAGATTTGATCCACAAGGCCAATGGATGGGCGCTGCGTTTTGCAGGCGATAAAGATCGTGCGCAACTTCTGCGCTTTTTGGATAAACATGCTGCATCCATGCCACGCGTGACCCTGCGCTACGCCACGGAACACTTTGAGAAAAAGCAGCGCGATCGTTATTTGAATATGAAAAAGGAGCAGGGCCTATGACCAAATCAAATACGGTGAAAAAACCAAACAAAGCCACTCCCATCGACGCGCACCTCTCAAAACTGCCCGCTGACTAGCGCCAGGCGTTACAGTCCCTGCGCGAGACTATCCTCTCGGTCATGCCGCAGGCTGAAGAGGCCATCAGTTACGGAGTGCCCATGTTCAAGCTCGACGGGAAAGGTGTGATTGCCATGTCTGCCAAAAAGGATTATTGCAGCCTGCACCTGATGAGTCCGCCGATGGCAAAGTCCATGGCGGATGAGCTGAAGAAATATCTCAAAGGCGTTACCCTGCACTTTACGCCTGGCAAGCCTTTACCTGTTACGCTCGTGAAAAAAATTGTGAAAGCCCGACTTAAAGAAATAAAATAAAAAGGAGAATTTACAAATGAACAAGATCGTCCCATCCCTGTGGTTCGACACGCAATGCGAAGAAGCCATGAACTACTATGTTGACACGTTCAACGGCGCGCCGTACAAAAAAGAAGAATCCAGGATCGTTAGCATCACCCGCTACGAAAAAGGTATGGAAGCGCCCGGCGCAGAGCAGATGGAAGGCAAGGTCATCACCGGCATTTTCGAGCTGGCAGGCCAACGATTTATGGCGCTCGACGGCGGCCCGGTCTTTCAATTCAACGAAGCAACTTCGTTTTATGTGGAATGCCAGGATCAGAAAGAGGTGGATTACTTCTGGAGCAAATTGTCCGCCGTTCCAGAATCCGAGCAATGCGGCTGGTGCAAGGACAAGTTCGGCCTCTCGTGGCAGGTCATCCCAAAGCAATTGGGCGAGTTGATGGGCGACTCCGACCCGGTCAAATCCAAACGGGTCATCAATGCCATGCTCAAGATGCACAAGATCGTGGTGGCTGACCTGCAAAAGGCGTACGATGGCCGCTGATGTGGCGCGATCCAACCCTACTGATCTCTTCGTAACTTCTCGCGCTCCTGTTCCCATAACTTGGTGAATCGTTCAAAGACATCCGAAATGATTTCCAGTTCACTATCCGAGTAACTGGAAATCAATTCGTCTTGCGCCTTTCTCGCCGATTCAAACCAGGACGCAGCTTTTTCGGCGCCCGATTTCGCGGGAGTGATCAGAGTCCCACGGCGATCATCGGGATTGGGTCGGCGCTCAATCAAGCCTGCCTTTTCGAGCCGGTCAAGCATGGCGGTGGTTGCGCCAGAGGTGAGACCCGTATGCCGGGCAAGTTCAGAAGGTGTGGCAATGCCTTTGAGGAATAGAAGCCTGAGACATTCCATGTCGGTTACGTTGAGGCCTGCCCATTCGCTCATCGCGTTTCGGAACAGCGTCAAATGGATGCCATAGTCCCTGACAGCCATCAGGGCGCGTTTCTTCAAATCTGTTTTTGTTGAGTTCATCATAGAATATACCCTTGACATTATCTTTACTTTCAAGTATCTTTATTATATAACAAAATTTGGATAATGTAAAGAAGGAGATTCCTATGAACCCGAAGAAATCCACTCAGAAGTCTGCTAATAGCGCCACCACGAAAGGCAAGACGTCAAACGTATGGACGGACGACGAGAAAGCCGCAATGAAGGCTCGCGCCCAAGAAATGAAAGCCGAAGCGCGTGCAAGCAAGAACAGGGAGGAAGGTGAAAAAGCTGTGCTTACAGCGATTACCGCGATGCCCGAACCGGACCGCTCCATGGCAAAGCGGATTCATGAGATCGTCACAGCCAACGCGCCAGCCCTCATGCCGAAAACCTGGTATGGGATGCCCGCGTATGCCGACGCGGACGGCAAGGTCATTTGCTTCTTTCAGGCTGCGAGTAAGTTCAACGTGAGGTATGCCACGTTCGGCTTCCAACCCGATGCGAAACTCGACGAAGGAAATATGTGGGCGGCCTCCTTCGCGCTAGTGAAGTTGACTGCCGCTGATGAGGCGAAGATCAGCGCGCTCGTGAAGAAAGCGGTGAGCTGAGGATGAAAGCAGGTACGAAGCCTTCCCCAAAAGAGAAGTCCCCAGCTCAACAGATAGACGCCATCATCAAAGAGCCGGGTGACTGGCGGGGCAGGAAATTATCGCAACTGCGCGCTTTGATCAAGAAAGCCGACCTTGCCGTGGTTGAAGAGGTGAAGTGGAAGAAACCCTCCAAGCCATCGGGCGTCCCTGTTTGGTCTCATGATGGAATCATCTGCATGGCAGATACTCTCAAGAATGCCGTGCGGCTAACCTTCCCC
>JACPVB010000248.1 GCA_016191985.1 Chloroflexota bacterium
ATTCCGCTTCGCTGGCGCGCTCTGCCCTCGTTCTGCTCGGACTCGGGCTGGGTTCGGCCTTGCTGAATTTTTCCCAACGTTATCTTTCCGAGTGGACCGCCTCGCGCATTGGCTACGACCTGCGTAATCGCGTCTATGACCACATTCAGCACCAGGCATTCACGTATCACGACCACGCCCAAAGCGGACAGTTGATCTCGCGTTGCATCGAGGATGTACGCTCCATTGAAAGGTTCGCTGGCTCGTCCATTGCGGAATTGGTACGCTTTGTGTTTCTATCTGTCGGTATTTTGGTGGTGATGTTTTCCGTCAACCCGACGCTGGCAATCATCTCTCTGCTGCCGATCATTCCGTTGATCATTATGACCTCCAGCTTTGGGACAAAGATTGGCAAGCTATTTTTCGCTGTGGATTCAGCCATTGGTGAAGTGTCCAACCGCTTGCAGGAAAATGTGACGGGTGTCCAGGTGGTGCGTGCCTTCGCTCGTGAAAATTATGAGATGGAACGCTTTGACAAGGCGAACAAGGATGTTTTCAAAACCTGGGTGAAGGTGATCGATGAATGGGCCAAGATCATGCCAACTACCAACTGGCTGACCTTAATCAGCACCATGCTCATTCTCTGGTTTGGCGGACAAATGGTCATGGATGAGACCATGACCATCGGGACAATTGTTGCTTTCAACGCTTATATCCTGATGATGGCGGAGCCTGCGCAAGCCCTGACAGGACTCGTCAACGCGGGCGGTGAAGCCGCCGCTGGCGCACAGCGTGTGTTGGAGGTGCTGGATGTTGCGCCAGCAATACGGTCCAAAGATGATGCTGCAAAGCTGGAGAATTTGCGCGGCGAGGTTGAATTCCGTGAGGTGGGGCTGAAATATCAAAACGAGAAGAATGCCTCATTAGACGGAATCAGCTTGAAGGTCGAACCGAATCGTTTGGTTGCGTTGATCGGTCCTACAGGCTCGGGCAAAACATCCTTTGTGAATCTCATTCCACGCTTTTATGATGTCAGCGAAGGCGCGGCGCTGGTGGACGGGCATGATGTCCGCGAGGTTGATCTGGGTGTGTTGAGAAATCAAATCGGGATTGTGCTGCAAACTTCTCTTTTGTTCTCGGATTCGATCAAAAATAATATTGCCTATGGTAGACCCGACGCAACGATGGATGAGGTTCTTGCGGCGGCCAGGGCGGCACAGGCGCATGAATTTATCGAAGGATTTCCAAACGGGTATGAGACGGTGGTGGGTGAGCGCGGTGTGACCTTGTCCGGCGGACAGCGGCAGCGTGTGGCGATTGCGCGCGCCCTGCTGATGAATCCACGCATTTTGATTTTGGACGACTCTCTTTCCAGCGTGGATACGCAGACCGAGAAATTGATTCAGGCTGCGCTGGATAAATTGATGGAAGGTCGCACTACTTTCGTGATTGCGCATCGTTTGTCCACCGTGCGGCGGGCGGATATGATTCTTGTAATGGATAAAGGCCGTATCGTTCAACGCGGTACGCACGATGCGCTCTTGAAGGAAGGCGGCTTGTATAAAGAAATCCACGACTTGCAACTGGTAGGACAGGCAAGGTTTGCGGATGAGATGGAACTGCTCGGAGAAGTTGTCGAAGCAGGCGCGAGCGGTGAAACCCATGAGAATACGATGATGCAGAGAAAGTCAGATACATAATTTGCGCTGAGCGAAGCCGTGTGATCGTCACGGCGTAGTCGAAGCGCAGGTAACTTGGAAATTTAAACTATTTATAAAATCGTCCTTCGACTACGCCACGCAAAACCAAGAGCGCGCAGCTCCGTTCAGGACGAAAAGGAATTATGACCACCAAAATCATTCCCCCAACCTTCATCACCCAATCCGAGGAAATCCTCGACAAAATGTACGACCCCAAAGTGGCGCGTGGACTTTTGCGATTCGTAAAGCCGTACGCTGTGCAAATGTCTGTTGCCCTGTTTTTTATGATTCTGGTGACCGCCGCCTCGGTTTCCGGGCCGTATTTTGTGAAACTGGCAATTGACGATGGCATCGCCGCGCATGATCTTGTTTCACTCAGGAATACCGTTCTGGCTTTTCTGGGAGTTTCCATCCTTCAGTTGGGTGTAAATTATCTGCGCGTGCGTATTATGTCTCGTGTGGGACAGCACGTTTTGTACGACGTGCGCATGGCGATGTTCGCGCATTTGCAAAAACTTTCATTGAGTTTTTATAATCGCTACAGCGTGGGGCGTGTCATTACCCGTGTCATCAATGATGTGGGTACGTTGCGTGAATTTATTACCTGGGCGGTGCTGGCAATTGTCCGCAATTTGCTTGGGATTGTGGGCACGTTGATCGCGATGCTGGCCTTGAATTTGAAACTGTCTCTATTAACCTTTGCTGTTTTGCCAATCATGGTTTTGGCGACAATAGCGTTCCGTTCGGTGGCGCGAAAAAATTATCGCAAAGTGCGCGCCGCCGTTTCGTGGACAAATTCCGTGCTGGCCGAAAATGTCAACGGGGTACGCGTGGTGCAGGCGTTTTCGCGTCAGGAGCGGAATTACAAAACTTTCAAAGAATATGTCAATCGCTATTTTTATGAAACGAGTCTCGATGCAGCCAAAGTCGCTTCGGTGTTCACGCCTGTGGTCGATGTGCTTGGCGCGATTGCGACTGCGCTCGTGGTTTATGTGGGCGGTACGGCAGTGCTTGGAGAATCCATTACGCCCGGGGTGTTGATCGCTTTCGTTTTATATGTGGACCGCTTCTTCGAGCCGATCCGCGATTTGAGCCGCCGCTTCGATACGCTCCAATCCACGATGGCGGGCGGTGAAAGAATTTTGGAATTGCTCAACACCGAGGTGGATGTTCGGGATGCGGAAAATGCGTCCGAGATGAAACCAATTGTCGGCGGGGTGCGATTCGAAAACGTCTCCTTTCATTATTCCGATGATCCCACGCTTGTCCTCGATCAAATTGATTTGGATGTAAAAGCGGGGGAGACGGTCGCACTGGTGGGGGAGACGGGTGCAGGTAAGACGACCATAGTCAAACTTCTTACGCGCTTCCATGACCCAACGGACGGTTGTGTGCTCGTAGACGGCGTGGATTTGCGGACGGTGACTCAAGGTTCGTTGCGCGCCCAAATGGGCATGGTTTTGCAAGACCCGTTTCTGTTCAACGGCTCGGTGAAGGAAAATATTTTGTTTGGGCGTTTGGATGCGAGCGACGAAGAAGTGATCGCCGCGGCGAAAGCAGTGGGCGCGCATGATTTTATCCTTGGTTTAAAAAATGGATATGAAACATCTGTGGAGGAAGGCGGCGCAACCTTAAGCGTGGGGCAGCGCCAGTTGATTTCGTTTGCACGCGCCTTGCTGGCCGACCCGCGTATTTTGATTTTGGACGAGGCTACATCTTCCGTGGATATTCAAACCGAGCAAATCATTCAACGCGCGCTGGCAAAACTGTTGAAGGGACGCACATCCTTTGTGATCGCGCATCGTTTATCCACGATCACGAATGCAGACCGGATCGTCGTGATCGAAGGCGGCAAGATTGCCGAGCAAGGCACGCACAGCGAATTGCTCGCAAATCAGAACTTGTATTATGAGTTGTATAAGACGGGGTTTCAGGAATAACGATTCTGGAGTCCATCAGCTTGCTAATGGACTCGGACAGCTAGCTGTCCGAGTCCAAAATCCAAAAAAACAGGCTTGCTATTATCCCCTGACTTCTGTATACTTTTTGCATGACTGACTCAATATCCACCAATATTCAAATCGGCGGCAACGTTGAAGGGAATATCGTTGTTGGGGACAATAATTTTGTGGTCAATTCCAACCACGGGACGATTGTCTATCAGGAGGCTGTGCCCCGCATAAAAAAACGCGATGCTTCGCCAAAGCCTCCCCGTAAGCCCCGGAATTTTGTTGGCCGTAAAAATGAGCTTGCCAAACTGGAGAGTTGGATTTCCTCCACAACGCCCGTGCTCATTCAGGGCGCGGATGGGCTGGGGAAAGCCTCGCTTGGCAAGCAGGCTGCCAACAGCGAAACCGCTACATCTCAACCCGATGGTGTTTTGTTTTTGGAAGGCATCGACGATGCCGGTGAACTGCTCGGTTTGGAGGATCTGACTCAGCGGCTCTTCGATGCGATGTTTGAATCCGAACCCCGCCTCAAAACGGACCCGACAACTGCCCGCACCTATTTGAGCAACACCCAGCCTTTGGTTTTTCTCAACCAAATCACCCTGTCATCTCCCGATCTTTCCAAACTGCTCGATCTCTTCCCAAACGCGCCGATCATGGTCTCGTCGGATACGCCGTTGCGTTCCGAAGATTATGAAACCCTGTCTCTTCCACAGCTTGGAACGGATGAGGCGTTGACTTTACTTTCCGACAGATCGGGTGTGAGCGAGCCTGGAACCTTTGCGGAAATTTCAAAACTGGTCAATGATCTCCCCGCCGCATTGATTACGATTGCGAACATCATTCGTGACGGCAGAGCCACCGCGCCTGTGGCATTGGAACGATTGAAGTCTTATAAAACCACTGCGAAGGATAAAAACAAAGCCGCCCTGGAAAGTTCATTTGCTTTGTTGCTATCCGTGGTCAGTGACGAGGAGCGCGAGATGCTGCTCCAAACCGCCGCTGCCCCGGGCGTCTCCATCGACCGCGCCTGGCTGGAGAGTGTTTGCGGCGGCAAAAAAGTAAGCGAAGGCCTGGAAAAGCTGGATGTCTTGCAGGCGAATAGTCCGCGCCTGCGGTTGATGCCGGGCTTGCGCGGGATTTTATCGAAAGAAAATGACCTCGCAACATACCGCCTGCGATTGCTGGACCACCTTTTGGAAGAACTCAAGAATCGCTGGAAGGATTTTGATTTTATAAAAGATGAATTGGGCAACCTGCTCGGTTTGCTGGTTTGGTCTGTCAAGGCGAAAAATTGGTTGGCAGTAAAAAACCTGGGGATGGCAATTGACCCGTATCTCACTTTGAACGGCTTATGGGATTCGTGGTCTCTTGCTCTAAAGCATTTACAAACCGCCGCTACTGCCACAAAAGACCTGGCATTGGAAGCCAGGGTCTTGCATCAACTCGGCACACGTGAATTTGGGTTGGGAAACAAGGCCGCTGCCCAGAAATTGTTGGAGCAGGCTCTTTCCATCCGTGAGAAACTTGGGGATTTGGAAGGGGCCACGTTTACAAAACACAATCTCAGCGTGGTGGTGACCGGGGTTGCGCCGACCATGCCCAAGGTCCAAAAACCGATGCGAGTGAGTCCGTATATCGCCGCGGGGGTATCGGTCTTGTTAATCGCCGCCGCCTTTTTTATTTTCAGGCCGTCGCGTGGTGTGCCATCCACACCCTTGCCTGCGATCACGGAAGAATCTACGCAGGCATTGGAGGTTGTTGAAAACACTGAAACGCCGACTCCAACTCCCTCCGCAACAGGGACAGACACACCCATTCCCGCAACCGAGACATTTACCCCAACCCCAACGGAGACTCTAACGCCTTCGGTTACGCCCACGTTTGCCATCCTGACCGGCCGAGTTACTGCCGAGCGTGCAAATTGTCGTTATGGTCCTGGGCCTTACATTGGTCTCACGGGCTTGATCAAAGGCAACCCCGTCACTGTGGTTGGCAGGGACGTGACGAGTGAATGGCTTTATGTGAATTTTCCATCCAACACGGGTGGTGTGACAAGATGCTGGCTTGAGACAGGTCAGGTTGAGTTGAGAGGCGGCGATGTTTCCAGCCTTGAAAATTATTACCCCGGTAAATATAAAATCCCATTTTGGAAGGATTACCTGCCCCCGGAAAACGTTCGGATTTCCCGCTCTGGTAATTTTGTAAATATTATTTGGGAAGACCCGAATTTGCTGGAATTGGGTGATCGTGAGAATGCGCGCAGCCCTCAGTTCATTATTGAAGCCTGGGTTTGCAAGGAAGGCGTTCTTGAGTTTACGGTCCTTGGAATTTTGGATAACACAAGCCTAATCATCGAGGATCAGCCGGGTTGTACCGAGGCGTCCAGCGGATTGCTTTACTCCGCCGGGAAGCATGGATATTCCAACCCGGTTGATCTCACATGGCCCGCGCCGTAAATATGTGTTTAAATTAGTAATTGATAGCCCTGAGTGATAGCGAAGGGCGTATCGAAATCACTATGAATCCTAATCAGGAGGAAAGCATGACGAACTCTGAAAACAACAACGAATTTTTATATAAAATGTCCAGCCATCTGCGCAAGGGACTCGCCGAGGTGCAGGCCAAGGTCAATGACCTGTATCGTGTGGAGGAATTGGAGGATTACATTGGCGTGAAAGATTCTCCAATCGAATATATTCAGTCGGCGCTGGCTCCCTTGATTGGGCAGGTGAATGATTTTCAGGATTACGCGGAAACCGTCACGAACAAGATGGAACTGGACCTTGAAGAGGTGGATATTTACGCGATGCTGGATGGTGTCTTGACGATTGCGGATCAATTGATCGAGCAAAAAGATACTGTGACCCTGGAGGAGGAAATCGCGGAAAATCTGCCGCCCATCGAAGCGGACGCAACGCGCCTCTCGCAGGCTTTGTTGAATTTGGTCCACAACGCGGTGAAATTTACCGACAAGGGCCAGGTCACGATTCGGATCGAGCGCGAGGCAAATAATATCCTCTTTGAAGTGCGCGACACCGGTATTGGCATCGCCGAAGAGAATCAGGAACTGGTCTTCGAGCCGTTTGAAACCATCCTCGAAGATAAGGATGACCCACGACTCGGTTTTGGCCTGGGCTTGAAGATCGTTGAACACATCATTGACCTGCACGACGGCGAAACCTGGTTCGAGAGTAACGCGGGGCAGGGGAGTTCATTCTTTTTTACAATACCCCTCTAGCAGTTTGTCGGAGAAGAAACTGGTAGACTAGAAGAATGAGCCGAAAATTTAGGACACCGGATTACGAAGCCACGCTGAGAACACCGATTCTGCTGGGAGAGGCACTACCGGCGGATCATCTGGCGCGTTTTGTAGTG
>JACPVB010000249.1 GCA_016191985.1 Chloroflexota bacterium
TATAAGAAACAGAAAGCCTGCTTCAAGTGACAAATGTCACATAATCATTACAAAGGAATGAAGATTGCTTCCGCTCCATTATGCAGTTTAAATAATGACCAACTGGGCCAAACTACGTGTCAATGCAAGGCATAATGTATTTCATGGCAATCAGAATATTTCATCCGCCTTATTTGAAATCAAACATTGTCCCAGCATTCAAAACCCTCGCAATTTATAGTAAAATTACGCGCGTTGGGGCGATGGCGGAATCGGCAGACGCAACAGACTTAAAATCTGTCGTTGGCAACAACGTGAGGGTTCGACCCCCTCTCGCCCCACAGTTTCAAATGTCATTGCGAGCCTTAACCTGGCGAAGCAATTTCCTTTTCAATATGGAGATTGCTTCGGGGAAAACACCCTCGCAATGACATATTTATCAAAAGGCAGCCATGTACTTTACCCGTCAACAGCTTGAAGAGACCGAAGACAAAAGCCTTGCCCCTTACGGAATGCGCAGCCGCGATACAAAAGGCCGCGCCTATCTGGATGGCGAGCCTGAATACCGCACATCTTTTCAACGCGACCGTGACCGCATCCTGCACACCACCGCTTTTCGCAGGTTGGAATACAAGACTCAGGTCTTTATCAACTTTGAAGGCGACCACTTTCGCACCCGCCTCACCCACACGCTGGAAGTTGCTCAGATCGGCCGAACATTGGCCCGCGCCCTGGGAGGGAACGAAGACCTTGTCGAAGCGGTTTGTCTCGCACACGATCTCGGACATTCCCCGTTCGGCCATTCTGGTGAAATTGCCCTCGCCCGGCTGATGAAGGATTACGGCGGCTTCGACCACAACAAACAATCCCTGCGCATCGTCACCGAACTGGAACAGCGTTACCCCGAATTCCCCGGTCTCAACCTCACCTGGGAAGTACGCGAAGGCATGGTCAAACACGAATCTGAATACGATATTTCCGATGCGCGCGATTTCGGTCCCGAACTGCGCGGCAACCTTGAAACTCAAATCGCCAACGTCGCCGACGAACTCGCCTACACCACGCACGATCTCGATGACGGCCTGCGTTCAGGCATGATCCGTCCGCAAGTTCTTGAAGGGGTTGCGCTTTGGGAAATCCTGCGCGAGACCTACAACTGGCACAGCGCGATCCTAAGTGACATGGAACGGCATCGCATGATCCGCCACCTGGTCGGCATCATGGTGACAGACATGGTCAAAGCCACCGATGAGCGCCTCAAGGAAAGCAAGGTTAAGACCGCGACGGACATTCAAAAATTGAAGCATAACGTCATTGGCTACAGCGAGGAGATGCAGCGCCGCAACCGCGAATTGAAAGACTTGCTCTATACCAAGCTCTATCGTCACTACCGCGTGGTGCGGATGCAGGTCAAAGCCGAACGCATTATTTCCGACCTGTTCCATGCCTACCGCGCCGAGCCAGCCATGCTACCCGACCACATTCAGTTCTTCATTGAAAAGCGCGGACTGGAGCGCACGATCTGCGATTACATTGCAGGGATGACGGACCGTTACGCAATTGAGGAACATCAGAAACTTTTCAACCCCTTCGAAAGACCTTAATTGGTTTCCACATGAAAGGGGGCGCAGAATTTCCATTGCCCCTTTTCCATCAATTTATATAGATTTAGAAAGGAGCACATGCCATGTCCCAACCCAACTACCTGACCCCCGAAGGCGAAGCCAAACTCAAAGCCGAGCTGGAAGACCTCAAAGGTCCACGCCGCGAGGAATTGGCGGCTCGACTGCGCTCCGCCATCCAAATGGGCGATCTCTCTGAGAATGCCGACTACCACAAAGCCAAGGAAGACCAGGGCTTCCTTGAGGGCCGCATTCAGGAACTTGAA
The DNA here is from genome assembly GCA_016191985.1 of Chloroflexota bacterium. Taxonomy (GTDB): domain Bacteria; phylum Chloroflexota; class Anaerolineae; order Anaerolineales; family Villigracilaceae; genus Villigracilis. Next base: position 1,868 of record JACPVB010000249.1, read on the forward strand.
GCCATTTTGCGTAACTCAGTCATCATCGAAGAGACACTAAACAAGGATATCGTCTCCATCGGCTCTCACGTCACCATCCAAGAGGATGGGTTTGACCCTGAAACCTACCACCTCGTCGGCCCCACCGAAGCGGACCCACGCAAGGGAAAAATTTCCCACGAATCCCCCATCGGCAAAGCGATCATGGATAAGAAAGTTGGTGACGTTGCCGAAGCGGACGCCCCCGGCGGCAAGATCAAGTTTAAGATCGTGGCGATTGAATAGCCAACAAAAAATCCCGTTTGCAAGACGGGATTTTTTGTTGGTTATCCTTGTCGCGGCCAAATGGCCAGCTCAAGCGTAATTCGTTCGAAATAACTATCAGCGGGCAACGGACCTTTTCCATATTCAAGGTCAACCACAGTAGCGAGAAGTTGCAGGGTGGCCGTCTCAAGCAAGACTTGCGCCTGTTGTTCCACTACGACCAACTCACCCTTGCGTTCAAGGCGGGCACGGATTTCAGGGTCATTGAAGGCATGTTGTGACATCAAAACCTTCGTCGCAGTCTTGATATCGTTCTTGTCAAAGAGCCAAATCTCCAACGCAGTGACTTTCTTCGGGTCGCCCACCCCAATGGATTCTGAAACGCCCACACCGTATTCGCCCATGAATTCACCGGCCTGCGTGTCGATGCTGAATGATTCGTCATACAGGTCATCACCCAACACGTAGGTGGTCATGGTTTGGGTAATGGGTGGAGCCAGGCCAAGTTCTTCAAAATTGGTCTTTTCAGCCTGACGGCTGATCTCTGCGGCCTGCATCACAGCAGTCACTTCACCGCTGCCGCGTTTGCCAAGCAGGCGGAAGAGATACATGCCGCCCGCAGCAACCACACCCAGCAATAGAATAATCCCAATGCCGATGACCGCCGTCCGAATTGTGGACGAGGTGCCGCCGGTTGTAGGCTCGGTGGTGGTTTGGCCGCCGCCAGCTTGAAGCACAGCAGTGACCACATCACCATACGCCTTGACAACATTTGGGTCGGCAGCGCCCGGGTTTGCCTGAATCCTGGCATAGGCTTGTTGAGCGGCCGTGCCAAGATTCTGCCAACGCTGGACGGCCAGGTTCGGGTTCGAGTTGAGGCGAAAGGAGTCAATCGCCATGCGCAGGTAATCCTCCTGCAAATCCTCACGCAGGTGGGCAGGGGTCGCATCCACAAATTTCACAGGGGCTATCACATACCCAAATAACAACCCCAACAACAGCCCGGCAATAAACAAGGCGATTGGCAGGATGGGCAGTTTTTTCAACAAGGCAACGATAAAATCCATACTGGACTCCTTTGCATGATGGCTTTTTTTTGATTATACAACGTATTTTTCATCCCCCACATGGCAGAAATGTTACTGTGTTTCCATCAGATAAAGCATACGCTCCGAATCACGGACGGGTTCTGCCTTATGGATTTTGAAATATTGCAAAAACGCGGCTTCGAACCCATCGCGCGTGTAAGTCGGGAAAATATCCTTGCGGGAGGAAAGTAAACGCTTCACCTGCGAATCGGACTTTGGTACAAATTCGATAACCAGCCATTTTGCGCGCGCCGCAAAAAACTGGGCAAGCTGCGGCAGCGGGACATTGTTTGAAATGGCGAGATGATGAATAACTGCCAGCGCCAGCGCCATATCCGCAGGGCCGCGTTGACCAAACGAATCGCGTTCGGCATGGTCCCAGCCGATGGACGGGCTGGGGTTGGTCAAATCCAGAACAAGCGGCAAAAGATTTTGCTCCTTGTTCTTTTTCACCACCTGATAATTCTGTTCCACAGCCGCGGGGTCAATATCAAATGAAACCGTGAACGCGCCCGAAGTTGCAGCTTCGCGGCTGAACACACCCGTATTACCGCCCAGGTCCCAAACTAAATTTGGATTCTTTTCAGCAGTCCACTCACGCACCAATTGTTTTTTATGCTCAAAGGCCGAGTCGGAATAATTTGTCGCTTCGTAATACGCGCCCCATTCGGTACCGGCGGGAGTCCATGTTAATTTTTTTATTGTAGATTCAAGGCTCTCGATCAAGCCGATCATGGCCTGCTGGCTCATCATGCCTTTGCGCGGCCCAACAGTTTTGTCGGCATAACGTTTCTGCGAACCGGCGTGGATATGAATGTGTGTGAGCAATCCAAAATTAAACTTCGTCTTGAAAGGCAGCAGTTCGCTTGCAAGGTCAAGCGGCACGCCATCAATATACACGCGGAGCAATTGACTCAGGCGCACATCGCGATAACTCATCAACGCCAGCGGCGCGAGGAAGTGCTGGCAGAACTGCTTGTACGCCGTCCACGGTTCGCCCTTCTTATAAACCTCGAACGAAAGCGTATCAATCAAAGTCGCCTTGCCACGCACAAACTGGATGTTATACGCGCTCGCATCCTTCAACGACATGCCTAATTTCAAAGCACGTTTGTGAATGGACAAGGTCGCCAGCGCCGCATCTTTTAATTGGCTGAACGACCATTCATACGGATAGGAGATGAACGGCGCGCGTTCAGGCTGGATGACTTTAAAGGCCGCCTCCGACTCCGCCGGAGCCTGATCCGTCTCCCCATGCGGAATCAACAACCCGGCTTTGACCAGCTTCTCATACAAGCCAGAATCCATCAACCGCGCGTAATCTTCCGTGTACGCGCGGTTGATCTGTCGGTATAGGATTCCGTTTCGAGAAAACAGGAACCCGCTTGGGTCGCGGAAAGAAGCGGGGAGCTGCCCGTCAGTTGGAGTCGCCATCAGTGTCGTCGTCATCTGCTTTGGGCTTGATTCCAAATAATCCTTTTATTTTGCCCCACGAGGCGCGCAAGGCAACGCCCAATCCCAGCAGGACGGCGATGATGATTTGAATGATCAGACTCCCGGAACCGGGGTCAAGATATGGAAGGGGTGAAAAGTGCATTTTATTTTCCTTATGCAGTGATAGTTTTTTCAACGGGATCGTCACGTTACAAACGTGACCTACTCAACCTATGCCATCTCAGGCATGATCTCTTCCAACAGGAAAGATTCGGAACAATTGAGGCACTGCGCCTCGCGTTTGTTTGCGATCACAAGCAAGCCTTTGCACTTGGGACAAGGCTTGGCAATTGGTCGCTTCCATGAGGTGAATTCGCAATTCGGGTAATTGATGCAGCCGAAGAAGGTGCGTCCTTTGCGGGTCTTGCGTTCCACAAGTTCGCCACCATCGGTGGGACAAAGCACGCCGATCTTTTCCAGCCACGGTTCGGTGTAACGACATTCGGGGAAGCCGCTGCACGAAATAAATTTGCCGAAGCGCCCATAGCGAATGACAAGTTCCCGGCCGCAATCGGGACAATTGCGCCCAATCGGTTCGGGGCCGCTTTTGGTGACGGGCATCTCAGCCTGCGCTTTTTTCACATCTTCCGAGAACGGTTCGTAAAATTCACGGATCGCGCTGGTCCAGGTCATTTCGCCTTCGGCTATTTTATCGAGGTCTTCCTCCATGTGGGCGGTGAAATTCAAGTCCACTACTTCGGGGAAGTACTGCACCATCAAGTCGTTGACTTGAA
>JACPVB010000053.1 GCA_016191985.1 Chloroflexota bacterium
CACAACAATTCCCCCTCGTAGTAAAGTCAACAAGAAATACACCTGGAACGCTGAAAGTGTTTATAAATCTGCAAAGGAATGGGAAGCCGCATTGCAGGCGGTTTTGAAGGATATTCCCAAGGTTAAGAAATTTGAAGGTAAGTTAGGCGAAAGCCCCGAGTCTCTGCTAAAGGGCTACGCCGCCATTGAAGATTTGCTCCTCCGCGCACAGACCGTTTACATGTATGCGCAGTTCTCCTACGCTGTGGATACGATGAACCAGGCTGCGGGCGCGATGATCGGAAAAGCGCAGGGCATGTTCGGCCAGGTGGCTGCGGCAGTTTCCTTCCTTAACCCTGAGTTGCTTAAGATCGGCAGGAAAAAGCTGGATGCCTGGATGAAAGAGAACGAGAAGCTTGCCATCTACCACCAGACCGTTGATGATCTCTTCCGCCAGCAGGCGCATGTGCGCTCCGGTGAAGTGGAGGAAATCCTCGGCATGTTGGGCGATCCGTTTGGCGGACCTTCCACCAGCAGCAGTATGTTGGTGAATGCCGATTTCAAATTCGCCCCCGCCACAGATAGCAAGGGCAAAAAGGTCGAAGTGACGCAGGGCAACTATCACACCAGCCTGATGGAACATCCCGACCGCAAAGTGCGCCAGACCGCCTTTGAAAGCTATCACGACAAGCACCTTGAATTCAAGAATACACTTGCCACAAATCTCTCGTCATCCATCAGCGCCAATGTATTTAACATGCGCGCGCGCAAGTTCAACACCACGCTCTCCGCATCCCTCTTCAACAACAATATTCCCGAGGAAGTATTCCATAACCTCATCAACACCTTCAAGAAAAAACTGCCCGTCTGGCATCGTTATTTTGAGCTCCGCCGCAAAGCCTTGAAGTTAAAGGAAATCCAATACTACGACATGTGGGCGCCCATCGCTAAAAAGAAGCCGAAGGTCTCTTATGAAAAAGCCGTTGACCTGATCAGCGAAAGCCTTGCGCCGCTCGGCAGGGAATACGTAGACACGCTTCGCAAGGGCTGCCTCAAAGACCGTTGGGTAGACTCAACCCCGAATCAGGGCAAGATGAATGGCGCATTCTCGTACGGCGCGCCCAAAACCCATCCCTTCATCATGATGTCCTACACCAATGAGGTTGGGAGCATGAGCACACTTGCGCACGAGCTTGGTCACTCCATGCACTCGCACCTTACCTGGAAAAACCAGCCGTTGGCCTACTCCGGTTACTCGCTCTTTGTAGCCGAGGTCGCTTCGAACTTCAACCAGGCCATGATGCGCGGCCATTTGCTCAAAACCGTTACCGACAAGAACTTCCTGATCTCGTTGATTGAAGAAGCGGTCGGCGGCAATTTCTTTCGGTATTTCTTCCAGATGCCGACCCTGGCGCGCTTTGAACTGGAGACGCATCAACGGGCGGAGCGCGGCGAGCCTTTGACAGCCGATTCAATGCAAAATCTGATGGCTGATCTGTTTACCGAGGGATTTGGTCCCAAGGTGAAAGTAGATCGTCCCCGTGTGGGCATGGTTTGGTCCACCTTCTCACACCTCTTCGCAGACTATTACGTCTACGCCTATGCCACGGGTATTTCAGGCGCACATGCCCTCTCCGGCAGAATCCTGCGCGGCGAACCCAATGCAGCGGAAGATTATCTCGGCTTCCTCAAGTCTGGCTCATCCGCCTATCCGCTGGAAGTGCTAAAACGTGCAGGCGTAGACCTCACCACTCCCAAACCCGTTGAAGAAACTTTCGCCGTGATGGAAAGTTATATTGATCGGTTGGAAGAGTTGGTCGGGTAGTTAGATAGTCAGATAGTTTCGTAATCTGATGGTCTGTATTTGGTTACGAATCACGCATAGTTACGTAATTCGTGATTCGTAATGCGTAAAAAATTGCAGTTTCGACACGTCCTCAAAAAGCATTCGAACCTCTTGACCACTAATCGTCAATCCAAAATCTGAAATCGGAAATCGTTAAATGCCACAAACACAAATTTCATGTCCTCGTTGTAGACAAATGATCCCTGCCAACGTCGAACAGTTATTCGACGTAACGCAAGACCCTGCAGCCAAGCAGCGCCTCCTGAGCGGACAGTCCAACTTCGCCCGTTGTCAATTTTGCGGATACGAAGGCCGCCTCGCCACTCCCATTGTCTACCACGATAATGAAAAGGAATTGCTGCTGACTTTCTTCCCACCTGAGCTGGGACTGCCATTAAACGAGCAGGAAAAAATGATTGGCCCGCTCATCAAACAGGTCGTGGATCGTTTGCCCGCCGAGAAGCGCAAAGGATATTTATTCAGTCCGCAAGCCAACCTCACCTTTGAGTCCATGATGGAGACCATTTTGGGCAAGGATGGTATCACTCCCGAAATGATCAAGGGGCAGCAGGAACGTGTCCAATTCATGGAGAAGCTGATGCAGGTCACCTCGAAGGATGTGCGCCTGGAGTTGATCAAGCAAAACGAAAAAATCATCGACGAACAATTCTTCGCGCTGTTCAGCCGCATTGCACAGAACGCCATGCAAAGCGGACAGGAACCGATTGCACGCGCACTGATCGAGATCCAGACTCAGTTGTTGGAAGAGACCGCGTATGGCCGTCAGTTGAAGGAATCTGTCGGGGAACTGGAAGCAGCCCAACAGGTCCTGCAAGAGGCGGGGCAGGGACTCACGCGCGAAAAGCTATTGGATTTCGTCATCGAAGCAAAAACCGATTCGCGCATCCGCGCTTATGTCTCACTGGCGCGGGCGGGCATGGATTATGTCTTCTTCCAGAATTTGACGGAGCGCATCGAGAAGGCCACGCCTGAAGAAAAAACAAAGTTGGAAGGCGTGCGCGAGAAGCTGCTTTTCTTCACCAATGAAGTGGATAAGCAGATGGAAGCGCGCTTCAAGCAGGCGCAAAAATTTGTGGAGACCCTGCTCGAACAGGAGGATATTGAGAAAGCTACGCAGGAAAATTTGGAAGGCTTTACACAGGATGCGGTGGAAGTGGTCAACCAGTTGCTGAGGCAGGCTTCCGAAAAGAATGATTACACCCGCATGGGCAAACTGCAAAAGATGGTGCAGGTGCTGCAAAACGCCAGCGCTCCCCCACCCGAAGTGGCATTCATCGAACAATTACTCCAGGCCGCAGACGAACCCGCTTTGGAAAAGATGCTCAACGACAACGACGCCATGGTCAATCAGCAATTTGTGGACGCACTGAGCGGCCTCGTTGCCCAGATGGAATCACAGGGCGATAACCCTGAGGCGAAAGCCATGGGCGAGAAATTAGGTGAGATTTACAGGGTTGCGTTGAAACGGGTAATGAAGAAAAATATGGGGTCCGCCTAAATCTGGCGTTTTCCTTTATTATGAAAGCAGGTCTGCCAAATCCGGCAGACCTGCTTGTTATGTATAATGCTCAGAACACTACTTGCGCGGACGCAACGTTATGGCAAATGATACTCAATAATCAAGCGCGGACGATCCGCCGCTGTAGCAGCATTGCCGCTATGGAGCTTGAGGTAATCCGCACCGGAGTCGTTGTTATCATCAGTGCTAAAACGCAAGCGGAACTGGGTGAGACCGGTCAAGTTTATGTATTGGAAATTCGCGGCGGTAAATGTATTAATGTACCAATTGTCCACCGGGTTGTTGATAAAAGTAAGCACATTTTTCTTGCTGGCACCGGCTTTGAAATCAAGGAGTTCCAAGTTGGAATTACCGCTAAAGGGTCCCTTGCGGATATCCGCAAGCAGGTTACCATGAGTGCCGAAGGGCAGGGTGCCGACCACACCAGCATTTTTAAATTTTAAGATAACTGAGGTGATAACAGCATTGTCCGGTAAAGATGAAGTGCTAAAGGAAAGGATACTGCGGTATTGGCGATTGGAGGCGTCATCACCAATGAACAAGGCAGGCCCACCATTATTCATCGTTCCTCCAACGCCGCTAACTTCAGTAGATTCCAGTATCCAGCCATCCTTTGAGGTGGCCGATATAAAGGTAACCGGCCTGTTGATCGTGTAGACCTCACCCGTGGTGAAATTACCATTCCCTGCACCCGGGCCTCCAAGAGAATTCAATGAGGTGTTTTTAATGCTGTCATTGTCAATCACATTGAGGCGGACAGTGCCATTGCCATTGCCAGTTGTGACAGTGACAGTATAGATATTATCCGTACCCAATACTGAATTCACAGCCGCGCCCGAGACGCCTGTTGTGGTCAGGGTAAAGTCACTGACATCCACGCCTGTGACAGTCTGGCTGAATAAGACCGTAAATTCTACTGTGGCAGCACCGGTGGTCGAACCGCTTGGGTTACCGCGAACAACACTGGTTACAATAGGATAATCCAGCACAGTAAAGGACCACCAGGTACCATTGTTTGCATACACCCCAAGATCCCTCACTCGCACCTGCCAATAATAGGTATGTCCTGTCAAAGTTGGAAATTCGTCAGGACCACCGGAATAGAGAGAATTCCTTGTAATCCAGTTGTTGTTCTCGCATGCTGAATTATTCGTTTCGTCGATGCAATATTGATACCTGTCAGTGGATGGTATATTTGCATCAGCCCACCTCAGCAACATATACGTTGTAGAAGGGGGACGTATTACCGCCCCGTTGGAGGGAGATGTTTTATTAAAGCTACTGGCAATCGATATAGTGAACGACCACCAAGTGCCGCCATTTGCATACGTACCTGCATCCCTAGTTTTGACCTGCCAATAGTAGGTATGTCCTGCTGAAATTGGAAATTCACCAGGCCCGCCGGAGTACAGTGAGTTTCTTGTTATCCAGGTAGTATCACAAGCATTGTTATTGACTTCATCAATACAGTATTGATACCTATCTGTATCTGGGAGTTGCGCATCGGTCCATTGAAGCAACTGATAGGTTGTGTAAGGCATGGATATGGTCGCCCCGTTCGCGGGGGTGGTTTTACTAAAAGCAACGATACTCTCTATAGCCGCACTGCGGGCTGTTACATTTCCAAGCCAGACATGCGCGCAATAATCCACCCCATCCGTTGAGCATTGCTCAATCTTTACAGTCAGGTATAAATCCGACTCGTTCTTATAGATTAAATCAATGTCCGTGCCGCCAATGAAAATCCACCCAAGAGACTCCAAATTCTCCGAGGAGTAATATTCGAACAAGGCCTGCGGATTCTTATCCGGGAAACTTGCCAGCGCTTCAAACGTCTCGCCGTTTAACGTCAGGGACTGGCCCTGCACTTGTAGGTCTTTTTGAACTTCTCCCAGACTTTTCCAATCCAAACCAGAAAACAAGGGTGGAGTAACGTCCTCGTCCGGGGCTTGTGTTGGGGATTGGGCCAGAACGCTGCCCTGGCTGGAAAAACCCAAAGCGGCCACAAGTATTAAATTGAATAGGTACAACAGATATTTTTTGGTCAACATCTTTTTTAAATCCTTTCTTCAATACAATGGTATCACAGCCTGTAAAATCTTCAAGTTGCCACATAATGGATTCGCAGCTTCTAAAAGGCTCAAACACCTCAAATTTGGACAATTTTTCCCGTCTTTTTCGGGATATATCTGCTTCTTCTCTGTGTGTGAAATGGGAAATTGTAGTTGCCTCTCCCCAGACGAAAATATCAGTAGAAAGTTCCCCTAATCAATAACATGTAATGTAATCGAACTTCCTTAAGCTCTAAAGATACCTTGCAACTCAAGGCGCCAACAAGGCTTGGAAATAATTATCCCATCGCGTTGAATCTATCTCAACCCCGCAAAAAAATCTGTTTCCACCTGCCTTCCCCCATTCACCAAACTGAACGCACGGTAAAACGTGCCTTGCATTGCCAGCACAGAGACGGCGGCATCTTCGTGCATTTCGGCGAGCGCGCCCAAGGTGGGCAACTGGCTTTGGTGACATTGAATGGCGCGCCAGGCAGTGCGGCAGTATGCGGCCATGTCAATGCGGGTGGTGATCGTCCATTCCTTCCATGCAACCTCGCCGCGCAGTTGATCATCCACGGGGAAGGTCATATCGTCCATGAAAGGCGTGATGAGGTTGACAAAATTTTCGCCATCCACCATGTAATAAAGTTTGGAGACTCGATGAGATGGAAGATTTTCAGGGTCTTTGTAACTTGAATCTGCGGCGCAGACGATGGCGGCGGAGGTGAACTGTCCAATGGCGATGTGGTCGGGATGGCCGTAATTTCCATCGGGAGGGAAGGTCACCACTATTTGGGGTTTAATTTTACGGATGTGTGTGACGATCCTCTCGATGGCTTCGGCGTAATTGGCTTTATCCACATCGCCGTCCATGTAGCCGAGGAAGGATAAACTTTTCATGCCGAGTTCTTGGATGGCGTTCTCCAATTCCTTCGTGCGGAGTTGGCCGAGTCTGTCTGGACCTGGATCCTGCTCTTCGGGACCGAACCAGCCTCTCTCCCCGCGTGAGGCGCAGACGAGGTGTGTATCCACTCCTTCGGCAGAATACTTTGCCAGCGTGCCACCCATCCCCATTGATTCGTCATCTGGATGCGCGAAAACAGCGAGAAGTTTTAATGAGGTCATAGTGGCTCCAAGAAAGAGTGCGTCGCACCAGACGGGTCAGCTAATTCCGATTAATGAGCAGAATCCAATCGGTTAGATTGTCCTATTAAGTCTGGTGCGACGCACTTAACGTGCGGAAACTTTTTTGAGCGTATCCGCTGTGATATTGTATGCTTTTGCAAAACCAGCCACGTATCGTCCGCCCTTCGGCCTGATACGCCAGAAATTGAAATCGCCCAGCTTGAAGAGTTGTTCGGCTTCGGGAAAGCGTGCAAGATACAACCCTTTGATCGGAGTATAGCCAGGTTCTCCATTTTGAACGAGTTCAGCAGAACCGCGAATGGACACGCGCGCCAGCGTTTGCGGATCAAGCCTGCCGTCATCGGCTTCGGTGATGAGCAGGCTCACATGCTTGTCTCTTTGCATGTCCACCGTATGCTGGGCAAGGCGGCTGACGTGAATATAAAACGCTGAAAAATCAGCCACAGCGGCATATGCCACCATGGATACTTGCGGCGCTTCATCGCGCAGGGTTGCGAGGGAAGCCACGCGAGAGGTACGAATGATGTGGGCTAATAGTTTTTCTGACTGGGCATCCATATTGAATTATTCGCCGTTCGGGGGGTTGTCCAAGCGCAGGCCATGCCCGCGCACGGTGTCGATGTATTGATGGCTTGGGTCGAGCACGGCTAGTCTGTCACGCAGGCGGCGGATGAGGGCGTCCAGGGCCTGGTCAGATACGCCTGCCATTTGTTCCTCGCCCCACACCACAGAGACAAGGTCAGCGCGGCTGATGACTTGTCCCTGCTTTTCGTAGAGCATCCATAATAATTTAAATTGCTGGGCAGATAATGGCGGCACAACCTGCTGTTGATGCACCCAAACCTGGCGCGATTTTTGATCCATCACCAAACGTCCCTGGCGCGCGCCGCCTTCCGCCAATGGCATGGTGGCATCAGACGTGAGGAAGATGAACTGCTGTGCAAGCGCAATACCCAACAGGTCTCCATCCTGCAACATGACAGGCGCGGTGATCTCAGTGCCGTTATGGTTTGTGCCGTTCTTGCTGCCGAGGTCTTCAATGGTGACACCTTCCGGCGTGGGGGTGACGCGCGCGTGAAAACGTGAGACCTGCCTATCCTGGACGTTGATATCGCAGGTGGGATCGCGTCCCACCATCAACGTGCGGCTCAACGCCCAGCGTTGTCCCTTTAGTGGACCATCCTGGGCAACCAGAATTGGATAATCATCTTCGTGTTCCATAATTTCCTCAAATATGCGCTGTTATTTTTTCCGAGAGCTAAATCCCATCCGAACCAAATTGAAGCGAATGTATAACACTAAACAACAACAAAGGCGTTTATAATATAGCAGAAAAGTGGAAATCTGTGCATGATTATATTGTAAATTTCATGTTCCTACTGCTTCGTGTGTAAATTGTTCGTTTATTGAAATGAAAACGAATAAATGTGAATTTTATAGTTTTATCACACATGCGATACTTTGGTACATGAACAGTGATACACGCCGAAAATATCACTGGCAAAACAGAAGCCACCAAAAGGAGAAGATTTGCCCCAATCGTTAGTGACTGGGGAGATCCTGCGTGACCGCTACAAGATCCGCGAACACATCGGGCAGGGCGGCACGGGCAGTATTTACCTTGCAGAAGACACCCGCCTGCAGGGCCGACTCTGTGCGCTCAAGGAAGTTGAGCACAACCAGGCGCTCCCAACAGAAGTTTTCAAGCAGGCTCGCGAACAATTCTTTCGCGAGGCTTCTGTGCTTGCGCGCCTCGACCACCCCAACCTGCCAAAGGTTTCGGATTTCTTTTCGGAAGGTCCGCGCGATTACCTTGTGATGGATTTCGTTCCGGGCAAGGACCTGCGTGAACGGATGCAGGAAGCGCGCCGCAACAAAACGTTTCTTTCGGAAAAGGAAGTGCTGCGCTGGGCAGCGCAAATTGCCGACGCGTTGAGTTACCTTCATCATCAGACCCCGCCCATTATCCACCGCGACATCAAACCGAGCAACCTCAAGATCACACCCAGTGGGTTAATCAAACTCGTGGACTTTGGTCTGGTAAAAATCATGGCCCCCGATGAAGTGACCATTACCATCATTCAGGGACAAGGTACGGCACATTACACTCCGCTCGAACAATACGGCGGGGACGATACCCACACCGATCCGCGCGCCGATATTTTTTCTTTCGGCGCGACTCTCTATCACCTGCTGACCAATGAGCCTCCCACCGAAGCGCGCAAACGCTTCCTGGATACCCGCAGCCTGGTCCCGCCTCGAGAGATCAATCCTCACCTCAGCAGTCACGTGGAAAAAGCCATCCTGTGGGCCATGTCCCTGCACCCGGATAACCGCCCCATCACCGTGAGTGATTTTCGTGATGCCCTGCTTGGCAAAATGGAAACACCCACCAAGCCAGGCATAGACCGCTCCAGTTTTGACACGCCCCACATCACAATCTTTACAGCTGAACAGATTGCAGGCTACACCGCGATAGGATTGTTCCTGATTGGGCTGGTCACTACCCTGTTGAGATAACCCGCCTACTCGGTCTTTACATTCGCCTTTTCAACCATTCGACAGAACGAACACAAGTCAGGCGTGGACGTGGGTTGTCCACATTTGGGACAGGCGTGTAATAACCCCTGCTTGACGTTCTTCTCGATAAATAACTCCCCGCTTTTTCTGGCTTCCAAAAATTTCAAATAAAATGTCAGCTTTGCGCCCGGGCGGGTTGTTTCCAGTTGATTAAGTGTCTCTTTGTAAAAAATGGACTGCGACCCCTCCGCAAATGGACACTCTTCATAAATGTATTCGATTCCGCTTAACAAAGCATAGGCGGTCATTTCGCGTTCGTAGAATCGACATAACGGTTTGACCTTGCGAGCCAATCCATCGGCCTCGGGCAGGACGGGTCCCTGGCGCAGGAGGTATTCGCTGGCCCAACTTAGGGTGTTGCCGAAAAGCACGGCTGCCTCGTCGTCGAGGTTATGGCCTGTCGCGAGCACATCATATCCCAGGTCACGGGCGATGCGATTCATTTCATGGCGTTTGGCAAGTCCGCATACGGCGCACGGTTTGCCATATCCACGGTGGCTGGATTCCGCCAGCATGGGAATGGACTGTCCGTATTCCTTTTCAATATCCACCACGTGTAGTTTGAGGTTGTGCTCGTTTGCGAATTTCTCGCTCAGGCGCTGCGACTCGTGGGAATAGCCGATACCGCCATCAATGCCGAGGCCGAGATACAGCCCATCAGCCTGATAACCGAGCTGCATGAGAATATCCCAAAGCGAAAGCGAATCCTTGCCGCCTGAAACCGCCACGAGGATTTTTTCCTCGCGCGTGAACATTTGGTATTTTTTGATAAATCGTTCAGTTTGTTCGGGGACCCATTCAAGGTAATGCTCTTTGCACAGGGCCAGCTTATGCTGCCGCATGTGGACGGAGGCTTTGTTTTGACATTTACGACACTTCATATCTCACTCCAAGCCACTAAACTCACGTATTACGAACTCCCGCCTGAAATCACAGCGATCAGCTTAATCACATCCCCATTCCTCAGGATTTCATCCTCGGTCATCAATTCACCATTTCGAGTTGCGATCACAGATTCAGGCACGATATTACTTTTCTTCAAGGCGTCCAACAGGGTCATTCCCGCCTTCACCTCATATTCCTTGTCACGTAAAACCAGTTTCGCAGACATATTTCTCCTACAAAATGCCACACAGATAATTAACTCACCTTACGCAGAATGATTTTATGACCCCGTAGGGGTCAAATGATTATAGATTTTGACGTGCAATCCATTTAACCCCGAAGGGGTGTCATAGCTCGCAAAATCCATATCATCTGTTTCGGCACGGCTTCGCCAGTCAACACACTTCAGGATTTAGTCCCTTTACGCAATTTTCTATTCATGATTTCCGTCAAAAATTAAGCGACCTATTAAATAATCGGTAAGGTTTTTCATTCTACCACGCCCAACAACCATAGAAAATCACGGATACCACCAGGGAAAAAATCCTTAAAAATCTTCGCGGTGAATCTTTTTTACTTGTGATGTAAAACTGTGACAAAAGATTTTCGTTTCCGAATGTAAAATATCCCCATGCCGTATACCGAACTCTTCTTCTTTGGCTTCACGCTCTGGCTGGGCGCATACCTGCTCGCGCGGGACTCGCAAAAGCCCACCGTCCAACTCACAGGCTGGGGACTGCTCGCCTATGCGCTCGCACTCGCCATCCAGATTATCTTTGACCGCTCCATCCTCCTCATCCTGCTCGCCCCCGCGCTTTTATGGATCGGCGCAGCGCTGCATCTTTTACCGGAGGAAAATCAAACAAGACAAACGCTCATTCGCACTTGGGCAGTCGTGTCCATCCCACTCGCCATCCTCACGTTGGTCAATGCCTGGTTCGCCGCGCTCGTTGTCCTTGCCCTCATGTTCTGCGCGGGAATGGTTGCAAAACTTGCCATTCGTTCGCAATTCAAAAATACCTTCGCGCTGCTGGCGGTCATTGCCTTGTTCGTCACGCTCAGCGCAGGGCTGCTCATTTTGCCGTTGAATTGGATTCCGCTTTCATGGGGCATGGCGCTGCTCGGCTTCGATCTCATCTTCCTCGGCGTCACCGTCACCGCCTGGGACGCCTTCGACGAGGGCGAATCCATCCGCGCTCATTTGGTGCGCTCGCTCATCTCCGCCTTTTATTATTCAGGCACACTCGTCCTCATCGCCAGCTTTTTTTCCAAAGACCCAACCCTCCTGCTCACCCTTATCACCTTTGGCATCCTCACCCAAACATTTTCAAATGCGCTTCAATCTTTATTGGATAAGTTGACTCTCTCGCCGCAATTAAACGAGGAACGCCAGTCCCTGCGCCAAGCAGCGGATGCGCTTCCGCTTCTCTCCCCACTGGAACCTGCTTCAGTTAACGAGGAGCAGTTCACCCGTCTGACGCGACGCGCGCTTTCCCACCTGGGTGACCTGCCAAAGCTGGCAACGAATCCACTCACGAATCTTTCCAGCATAAAAGAATCCAATCCACTGGACAGGGCACATGCCCTGAAATCCCTGCTCATTCAGAGCATCCAAAAACTCAAGCCGCAAAGCGCCGCAGAGTTTGGCACAACCGACGAGTGGCGTTATTACAACTCCCTGCATTTTCCCTACGTGCTCGGCCTCAAACCCTATACTCGCCGCGCAGACTATGACTCACTGAACGAAGCCTCGCGCGCCGCCCTCGATTGGTTCCAAACCTCTGTCCCCGAGCGGACATTGCACAACTGGCAAAACACCGCCGCAAAATTGATCGCCGAAGATATCCGCAGGGCAGGCGGATAAATCTACACCTCCAGTAGATTCGATTTCATGCTTTGCCTATCATGCCCAAATGGGTATGCTGGAATGAATCGAAATGTTTCAAGCCATAGCCCAACACCCTGTCCATGCTGGAGTGACCGAAGAGGATCAGGCCCGCTAGTTGCAATGGCTGGCTGGCAAGGGCGATTCCCAAAACAAAAATGCCGATGCCCAACGCCTTGTGATGGACAAAGTTATATGTCGCCGCTCCAATTTGCGAGCTGACAAGATAACCGATCATACTGAAATCAGGCGTAAGCAAAAGCACGGGGTACCACCACCAGGCAAAATCCAGTTTTGTAAAAAGGAAGATGGTAAACCCAAACATAAATAGTTCTTCAAGTTTTAGTAAATTTTTCATTTTGTTTTCCTTCTGGTGTCAGACAGCTTGCTGTCTGGAGTGTGTATACGGTAAGTCATCCAATCACCTTATCCAACCCCCTGCGCGGACTAAGCAATGCCTCTGCTGTGGGATACCCCAAACGAAACGGCATAATGGTCTGCCATTGATCGTCGCCAACCAATTCAGACACCGCCCTCCCAAATACTGCCTCAATTCCAAGCTGGCGTTCCCGATCCACACGCTCGCACATTTGATTCAACGGCTGCATGGCAAGCCCCTGCGTTGTGCCAAATAAATGGATGCGCTGCCAGACCTGTCCACATTGCAAACGCTGGGTATTGTCCATGCCATCGCGGATGGCGAGAATGCCAAACGCGGCGGCAGTGGGAACCATCACCTCGCGCACGTTTTTGACAAACGCTTCATCGTTTGACGGGCGGGAAAGATCAGGCATAAATTTGGCAAGCGGCGTGATGACCGAGCCAAGTCCCTGGGCGTCGAGCGTGATGCCATCAGCGGATTCCTGCAATTCGTCCCAATCCTGCCGCCACCAGGTGTGGCTGTCCATGCTTTGTCCTTCGTCAGCGATCAAGGCTTCAGCGGCGGAGATGGCAACTTCTCCAAATTTTGCGCGAGCCGATTCATCTTTGAACCAAAATAAGCGCACATCATTTTCAGTGACGAGTGCATCAATTCCGCTGAAAATATTTTCGGCAACGGCATGGGTTGTGTCGTAGGCAGCGCGGTTGGTGTGACGATTTGGAATCGCTGAATATAGCGCCCGCCTTGACTCTGTCGAAGGGGAAGTGGCAGGCGATGCCATGGCGAGGGAAATGCTTGCGGCATGCGCCTCAGTTATCGGGTCGGGCATGAGGCGGATGTCTGCTGAAAATCCCTCCGCTTCGGCAGCGAGTCTCATATTTTCCAAAGCGCATCCAAGCCCGATGTACATCTCACGACGGAAGGGATCGATCACGCCGATCTGTCTTTCGAGCACAGCGAACAAATCAATGGTCGAGTCGGTGATGCGAAAGAGCCAGGGCTGCGAGTTATGCGGGTTGGATGCAAGAATGCCCGCGGCCACAATTCGTTCAGCGGGCGAGTCGGCATTGCGCCAATTTTTCCACGGCTCGTAGGCGATGCCCTGCCCCACACTGAACACACCCTGATCCATTGCGCGCAAGACACCTCCGCCTGCAACAGTAATCAACGTGGCGCCACCAAGTTTTATAAAATCTCGTCGGGATATTTTCATTGCATCTCCTGCACATACGGTTTGTAATGTTGAACCATAATTTCAACCGCCTGCTCCAGCGCGGCGTTATCGATTTTTTGTCCCGTGCTTTCGACGTACGACAGCCACGTATGCACCAACACCCAACCGATGAGCACAACGTTGTGAAGCTCGTCGGAACTCAAAACGCTTCGGACTCCGCCCGAATTTGCCAGCCGCTTTATGAGCATTTCCTGCTCTGCAACTCTTTGCTCCTGAATGGTGCGGAAGCGATTTGCCAGTGTCTTGTCATTACGAAGCAATGCCGCAAACTCGCGATAAAAAAAACGATATTTCCAAACCAGGTCAAAGTTGATGCGCATGATCTGGCGCAAAGTTTCCTGCGTGAACGGTTTCGCGATCTGTTCGTAAATCACATCGAACTGCTTGAACAAGTCTTCAAGGATTGCGCGGATAATCTCCTCCTTGTTCTTGTAGTGATATTGCAAATTTCCAGCGCTGATTCCCAGCGACTCTGCCAGGGCATTCATCGAGATCGAAGCCGTGCCTGATTCATTGAACAACTCGATGGCTTTCTGAATGATGTTGGCTTTGGTTTGTTGTGAGGCTTTGTAAGTTCGGGGGGACATTGACCTTCCTTTAATTTAGTAATTGTTTACTAATTTAGTATATTTCTACTAATTTGTCAATACCCTTTTTATGATGACCTGTTACCAAAAATGATCGCAAGCTGGCAGCACATGGCAGTCCCGTTCGTGGACTTGGCAGTTTGCAATTCATAAAATAAGCGGCAAGGAGAAATAAAAAATGAACACACAAAACCATCAACCGGACCTGCTTCACATTTTGAATGCGAACGCCATGTTCTCATTCACCAGCGGACTTTTCTTTCTGCTCACCGCCAAACCGCTGGCTGGTTTTCTTGGCGCAACATCCGCCGTGCTGTATGCCCTTGCCTTTGTCATGTTTGGCTACGCGGCGTTGATCGCATTCAACACACATAGTCCCACAGTCAGCCGCGGTTTCACACTCTTCACCGTTATCGGTGACTCTGCCTGGGTGTTGGGTAGCATTCTGCTGCTTGTCCTTCCCCTCTTCCATTTCACCGCTGATGCAAAATGGGCCATCGGCGTCACCGCCATTTGCGTGGACATCTTCGCCACCCTCCAATTTTTGGAATGGCGGAAGATGTAATGATTTCAATCACCTGGCGCGCAGACGAATTCCTCACCAAAAAATTTAACGCCAGGCCGCCCCGCAAAGTTTATCTTTTGCAGGGCGGCTTGTTTTATGGGAACGTTGTATCTATAAAACTCCTCGGTTCGGGTTATTGAATATAATAAGCACACTCAGAAAACCCAAGGAGATTTTATATGTACACAACCGACATGTACGAAGGCGTGCTGGCTGAAACCGTCACAATGACGGGTGCGAACGGCGACCTGATCAATGCCTATCTGGCGCGGCCATTGGGAAAGGGCCCCTTCCCCGCCATGGTGCTGGTGCATCATATGCCGGGCTGGGATCAATGGTATCGCGAAGTTACTTTCAAGTTCGCGCATCATGGTTACGTGGCGATTTCTCCAAATCTGTATCTTCGCTCGGGGCACGGCACGCCGGAAGATGTGGCGGCAAAAGTCCGCGCGGAGGGAGGCGTACCCGATGACCAGGCGGTTGGCGATTTGGCAGGCGCGATGAAGCATGTCCGCGCATTGGATTATGTCAATGGGAAGGTTGGCATCTTCGGCACATGTTCCGGCGGGCGTCATGCGTATCTCACCGCCTGCCGCACTTCCGGGTTTGATGCAGTCATTGATTGCTGGGGCGGGCGCGTGGTGATGACCCCTGACCAATTGACAGCCAATTTCCCCGTCTCGCCTCTGGACTATACCAAGGATCTATCCTGTCCAATCTTGGGATTATTTGGCGAAGAGGATTCAAGTCCCACCCCTGAGCAGGTGAAATTGCATGAAGAAGAACTCAAGAAATATGGGAAGAACTACGAGTTCCACATGTATCCAAAAGCAGGGCATGGCTTCTTTTATTATGACCGCCCCAATTATCGTCAGGAACAGGCTGTGGACGGCTGGAAGAAGATCTTTGCTTTTCTTGAGAAATACCTGGCATAGGAGAATTCATCATGTGCACAATGATCGTTGAAAAAGTAAAAATTGACGGCAGCGGCAAGGGCAGCCAGGGCTGGTTCCGCTTGCAGCAAGCCAATGTCTCATACGACCATCCCTACGATGCCCCGTACGAACACGCCCTGAATATTGATTTTGTAAATGAGTCACAAGGCTTATCCGCGCGCGTGGCTGTGGAATTGAGTGAGTCCGCTGCGCGTGAACTGGTGCGCACAATTTTATCCGTGCTCGATCAAGCAGAAGCAAACGGGCATTTATAAAAAGGGACTCTTCAGAAACTGTTTCTTAAAGATTTTTTTAGGACACGGAGAATACGGATTTCACCGACGCTTCGCGCACGGAAAAACCTTTTAAAAATCTGCTCTTTTCCGTGTTTTCCGTGAAATCCGTGTACAAAAATGAGACGGTAAGGCATTAAGAAACACTCTCTCAGGATTAAGTGACCCGTCTTACCGCAGAACATATAAAGGGCACGGAAATATCAACCTCACCCAAAAATATAACTCGCATACACGGGCATATTCCCGTCACAAGGCGCACAAAACCAGAGCACGCATCCTTCCAATGCCTGCTCTGGTTTCCTAATTATTTGGTTCGGTCAACTGACGGGTTCCAACGCTTCGGCAACGACCCGAAATACGATGTCATGCTCGTGGACGGGCTGGTTGACCTTGACCGCCACATTGTCGCCGGGCTTTACCCAAACAATGCTGTGATGTTCAACTTCCATCGAGGAAACTCGCTGGGTAAAATCGGTGGCATGCCCAACGATGTGGATCCTGTCACCTAGTTTCAGGCCGTCGTTCAAAGACAGCACCGCCACACTGATGTGGTCGTAGTAATGCACCACTTTTCCAATTTCGACTTCCATAACCTTGCTCCTGCCCGCTTGCACAAAATCAAACCTGGGCATTTATACTGTAGCACGAATTGACCATTAATTTCCAGTCCCCTCGCGCAGAAATGTTACGCTTCCTTCTTAACCCAGGCCTGCCAGCCGGACGAAAAACATTCGCCTCCGCCTGATATACTTCCCCGCATTATGAACAAACGCCTGCAAGGCCCCCTCATGCGCGGACATCAAGTTGCCTCGCGCCCATCTATCGCGTACCCGTACAGTTCGCTTGAAAAACAAAAACCATATTTCAAAGCCCTTGGCCTGGACTTGTACGAATATTTCAACGGCACATTGAACATCTCCATTGCGCCGCTTGAGTTTAAGATGACCCATCCTCAATTCACGTTCGAGCGGGTTGAATGGACCGATTTGCATCCACCGGAGACCTTTTCCTTCTCGTGCTGCAAGGTCTTCTTTAAAGGAGTGGAATATTCGGGCTGGGTGTATTATCCGCACCCAGAGACGAAGAAAACGCATTTCCAAAATCCATCACTGATTGAAGTGATTACGTACGAAATCCCAGAAATTCAATATGGTGATGGGATCGAAATCGAAGTTGATCCCGATGAAATATCCATTCACTCGCCCAAAGTGTGAGATCTGCCCATTGGTCAGCAGGCAGGCATGGGCGCGGAAAAGAAGCGGCGTAATGTCAAGACAATGCGGCATCACCCAAAAGTTCTATTTCGGTCAAGAATATCAAATTTATCATCCGTCTCGTGTACAATGGTGAAAGAAAAGGGAATCTGATGCGCATTGCTTTTATTTCGGATATTCATGGTAATTTCACAGCACTGGAAGCTGTTATTAAAGATATTAAAAGCCAACGCGTGGACCAGATTATTTCTCTGGGAGATACGGTCAGCCTTGGCCCTCAGCCGCGGAAGGTGCTGGATGAGCTGCGTACGTTCAATGGAATCTATATTGTAGGGAATCACGACGAAGCGATCCTCGCGCCGGAGCGGGCCGGGCAGCTTGAAATTGCCGAGCATTTGGTTCCCGATTTGCATTGGTGCCGTGAGCGACTCACTTCAGAGGATTTTGAATTCATAAAATCTTTTAAAAATACTCATGAAGTGACGTTCCCTAACGGCGTGCAACTGCTGGCATTCCACGGGTCACCCACTTCTCGGACGGATATTATCCAGGCCACCACTCCGCCGGAACAATTGGAAAAATACTTTTCAGGATATGAGGCTTCTGTCTTCATTGGCGGCCACTCACACATCCAAATGCACAGACGATATGGAAAATTGCTGATCTTGAATTCCGGCAGTGTTGGCAACGCGTTTGAGTTTGCGTTCTCACCGGGCAACCCTCCTCACCTGCTGCCCTGGGCCGAGTACGCGATCATCGATCAATCCGGGGACTCTTTCAGCGTGGACCTGCGGCGTGTCAAATTTGATATTGAAAAACTGGTAAGTGAGGTGGAGAAAAGCGGTTTGCCAGGCACGAACTGGTGGTTGCAGCAATATCAAAAATAAGAAGTGGCATTTCTCTCAAATCAATGCGGCGTTTTGCCGCATTTTGATTCACCATGCTATACTGACCCAAAGGAATCCACAATGACCATTACCCTATTAAAAAACGCGACCTTGATCGACGGAAACGGGAACAAGCCGATTGAACGCGGCATGATCGCCATTGAAGATGACAAAATTTTGTATGCGGGCGTTTCAGAGAAGTGGATATTACCTGCTGAAAAGACAGTCAATGAAATTGACCTGGCAGGTCGATATATTCTGCCGGGGCTGATCGATTGCCACGTCCACATTGCGGCGGAATGTTTACCAGACAGCACCATGAACGGCCCGTTGGGTTGGACGTCGCTCATCATGTTGAAGCATGCGCAAAATACATTGGCGGCGGGCATCACCACCATCCGCGATGTGGGCGGCAGGCATCACCTTGAATTTTCGCTGCGAAAAGCCGTGGAAGCGGGCATGTTCGCCGCACCGCGCATGTCGCTGGCAGGAAAGCTGCTTTCGATCACATCCACCGGCAGCGAATGGTACGACGGGATGTATCGCGAAGCGGATGGCGTGGACGAAGTCCGCAAGGCGGCGCGGGAACAATTAAAAGCGGGCGCGGATTTGATAAAAATGCTGGCAACTGGCGCGGTGCTTGCACCCGGTGAAAAGCCCGGCGCGGCGCAATTTGAAATGGAGGAAATCCGCGCCGCTGTGGTGGAAGCCGCGAAAGTTGGCAAGATCGTCGCCGCGCACGCGCATGGAATTGACGGCATTCGCAATGCAGTGGAAGCGGGCGCGAAGACCATTGAACATGGTACATATTTAAACAAAGACCCGCGTGTAATGGAGCGCATGGCAAAAGAGGAAATTTTCCTTGTACCAACTTTGAAGGCTGGTTACGATGTCATTTATGGGAACAAGCCCGGCATTCCAGATTGGATTATGGAAAAAAGCAAGGAGACTCAGGAAGATGCACTGCTTTCCATCCGCCGCGCGCATGAGATGGGCGTATCAATCGCGATGGGGACAGATGCTGCCACCCCATACAACTTCCACGGCGAGAACGCCATGGAACTCGAGTATATGTCGCAGGCCGGGCTTTCCGCGATGGAATGTATCATCGCATCCACAAAAAATGCGGCGCGCGCCCTGGGCTGGGAGAAAAAGCTCGGCACACTCGAGGCAGGCAAACTGGCGGATTTGATCGTGGTGAAAAAGAATCCGCTCGAAAATTTGAAATCGCTTGCGGATAGAAAAAATATCGAATACGTGATGCAGGGTGGGAAATTCGTGGCGCGTCAGTTCGTCAGCGATTCAGGCATCCCCGAAGAATTGATGGCGGGGGCATGGATCTGTTGCGGGGAATAAAATTATAGAAACGTAACGATTAAGTCCGCTCATCCTATGCTATACTAATTTGGATACACCTTGTCAGATTCGTTTTCTTTGTAGGTCATGTTTGCAACGTGACTGGGTTTTTATTCATTTTCGCAGGATAGATCGATGGCAGAGACCAAGCACGGTTATCTTGTACTGGCAGACATTAGCGGCTATACCAGCTACCTCGCGCAGGTGGAGTTGGACCACGCCCACGGTATCCTCAGCGATTTGCTGGAAACCATTGTTGAACAATTCAAACCCCTGCTCACCATCTCCAAGTTGGAAGGCGATGCCGTCTTCGCAAATGTGGATGAGGAACAGGTCACCCGCCCTGAATCCCTGCTCGAGTTAATCGAAAACACCTACATCGCATTCCGCCGCAAACGCGAGTCATCCCAGCGCACCACCACCTGCACCTGCCGCGCCTGCCAAAACATCGGCACCCTCGAACTTAAATTTTTTCTCCACCACGGCGATTACATCGTTCAAAATATTTCGGGCATCCGTGAACTCGTCGGTTCGGATGTCAACCTCATCCACCGCCTGACGAAAAACCATGTCACTGAAAACACGGGATGGAAAGCCTACCTGCTCTTCACGCAGACCGCCATGGAATGCCTCAAGATGCAGCTTGATGGACTCCATCCACAAGACGAAACCTACGAACATCTCGGCACGGTTCCCACCTGGACCTGCAACCTGATTCCGCGCTACGAGGCATTGACCTCCGCCCATCGAGTGACCATCCCGCGCGAAGAAGCGGATGTGGTTACGATTCATGAATTCAACGCCTCCTTATGCACGGTCTGGGATTGGATCATGGATATTCAAAATCGTAACAAGACCATGGGCGGAATCGGCTCATGGACGGTCATTTCACGCGGCGAGGGAAACCGCTCCGGGGCGGGTTCTGTCAATCATTGCGCGCACGGCAAGGGAATCTCCCAGGAGACAATTTTAGATTGGCGGCCCTTTGAATATGCAACCGTCGAATCGGTGGATGGTCCCGTAACATTCCATGAGATGCTGGTGTTTGAGGCTCTGGACGAAGGTAAAGGTACAAAATTGGAAGCGCGTGTAAAAATGCTCAAGCCCAAACCTCTGCTCCTCGCGCGTTTGATGGTCAAAATGGAATTCAGGAAGAAGAACCCCTACAAAATGTGGTTCGATGAGATAGATAAAATTCTCGCGCAAAGAGATAACCCCAGCCCTTCGTGATAAACAAGCTCACCTCATTCCTCAACATCCGCAGGGAAGAAACCAGACCCGCGGCCCTTCTTCTTGGCGTCATGCTGTTCAGTGCGGCGGGATACAGCCTCGGCGGCACGGGCATCGAAGCCCTATATTTTGCGCGCTACGGCACAGAGCTTTTGCCCTATCTCTACATGGGACTGGGCATTCTTTCTTTAATAACGACCCTGCTTATTACCGGTTTGCTTGGGCGGGTTAAACGCGAGCGCATGTATGTGCTCATTCCTTTTGTGGCGGCAATTTTTCTGGTCATTGCCTGGGGACTGTTATTCAGCAAATCCAAATTCATTTATCCCGCCCTATGGCTTGGGAAAGAATCGCTCAACACCATCATCAGCATGATCGCCTGGAATACGGCGGGCGCGGTCTGTGATTCGCGGCAGGCGAAAAGGTTGTTTCCACTGTTCAACGCCGCGCGCATCCTGGGTTCGGTTTTAGGCGGGGTCGGCACAGGCGCGTTGGTCAACCTGATCGGGACGCAGAATCTCGTGCTCGTGTGGGCACTCTCCATGTTTGCGTCCTTTGGGATGTCACGCATGCTGATGGGTGGAAAAAATAATTTAACAGCAGCCAGCCCAAAGCGGCGTCCCGAAGCGGCACGTGCAAAACGGCGCTCCCCATCCTTCATCAATGAAATGAAAAAAGGCTGGCACTATGTGCGCGGCTCATCCCTCATGCGCTGGATGTCGGTTGCGGCGATCCTTTTTTCGGTTTTATATTTTTCCATCGCGCTTCCATTTTCAAGATCAGCCGCCGCGCAATATCCCAATGAAAACGAACTCGCCGCGTTCCTGGGTTTGTTCAACGGGTTGAGCACCGCCGCCGCATTCATCACCTCCATATTTTTTGCAAACCGTTTATATGCGCGCTTTGGAATCATGAATATGATTTTGGCGTTCCCCATCATTTACTTATTGGGGTTTGGTGCGCTCACTTTATTAAATATTTTTTCCGTCATTGTTATCTTTCGATTTGTTCAAACGCTCTGGCTCTCCGGCGTAGCGGATGCGGCTTATCAAACCATGTTCAGCGCGGTGCCGCCTGAAAAGCGCGACCAGGTCAACGCGTTTCTCAACGGCGTGCCAGAACAGGCGGGCGTGTTTCTTGCCGGTGGAATCTTGATCGTTGGCGAGCAGAGCTTTACTTCACAGCAACTTTACATGGTCGGGCTGGCTGCCGCGGCGGCCACAAGTTTTATCATCCTGCGCGCATCGTCTGCCTATCGCGGCGCGTTGGTCAGTTCACTGCGCGAAGGCCGTCCGGCCATTTTTTCGGGGCGCGCCACCACACACGATTCAACCTCGCTCACCGTTGCGCTGGACAATATAAAAAATCCCGATCCGCTTGTGCGGCGTGTGGCCGTGGAAATGCTTGGAGAAATGAATTCTCCCGAAGCGCTCATCTCCGCTTTGCAGGATGAAGATTTGGGAGTCCGCAGCGCCGCGCTAAAGGGATTGACTCACCATCCGCCCGCCATACTCGAAGTCTCAGCGCTGCTTAACGACCCCGAGCCTGCCGCTCGTCAACAAGCCATTCGTACGCTGAGACATTTATCGCCCTACCCGCGCGGCCTGGGCATTTTGCTCGAACCAAAATTACAGGATGAAAACCCGCACGTGCAGATCGAAGCTGCGCTGGGATTGTTGAAAATTAATGAACATAGCCAGGCTCGCGAGCTGGTCCGCAGCAAATGTGTGGACGGTAGCCTTGATGAGCGAGTCCATGCGCTGAATGCCATGTCCGAGCTGGGCGACAGGGAAGCCTACGCATTGATCGCGGAACAACTGGACGATAAAGCCGCATCCATTCGCCGCGCCGCCGCTATCGCGCTGGCATCTTGCGGAGAGGACGCAATCCCAACGTTGGTGGGTTATCTCAATGACGAAGATTTTTCCGCACGTGAGGGAGTGGCGCTTGCGCTGGCTCGCATTGGACGGAAGTCAACACCCCCTGTGATACAGATAATAGACAAGCCAGCATTTTCCGATGGCGCGTTGACCGCCCTTGAGCATCTACCCATTCAAGGTTATGAGAGCGAGGTCAAAAAATTCTCCATTAAGAAGATCGAAGCCGCGCTTCAATATCACAAATTAGGTTTGGAACTAAACGAAGATGGCAACGAACGAATGGCCCTGCTGTGCGATTCCACATTTAATCATTCCCGCAGGCTTGGGTTACAAGCCCTGCGCGCTTTGAGTCTGTTGCATGACCGCGAGAGCATCCAAGTTGCAGTTGAGAATTTGCAAAGCAAATCTCCCACACAAAAAGCCAACGCGCTGGAGGCGCTCGAAGCCGCGCACGACTCCCGCCTGATCAAGCCACTTCTTCGCGTTTGGGAATCCCCAGACCAGCAATCTCTCTATTCTGACTACGCGCAAGGGACGATAAATCAACTTCTCCAAGACCCTGATGAATGGCTGCGCAACTGCGCCAGTTTTGTATTACAAGGTGAACTTATGAATACACACACGTTACTTCCCATTATGGAGCGGGTTTTATTTCTGAGGCGCGTCCCACTTTTAGCCGACCTCTCCCCTTCCGACTTACAACGCGTGGCAGAATTGGTCACCGAACATCACGCCGAAAAGGATGATGTCATATTTGAGCAGGGTGAAGCGGGCGAAGAAATGTTCGTGATTGTGCATGGCGAGGTGAAGGTAATGATTAGTACAACGGACATGCCTGAGAAAGAGGTCGCAAGACGCAAATCAGGCGATGTGGTTGGAGAAATGTCCATCATCAGCGGTGAGCCGCGAATTGCAACCCTGCTTGCGGTGGAAGAATCGCATTTCCTTTGCCTTGATAAAAAATCATTTGAAGGACTCCTGCGCGAGCGGCCCGAGGTGTCCCTGGCGATTATGCGGGTATTATGCGCGCGCTTGGAGGAAGCCACCATGCAACGGCCAAAATAACGGTTCATGAAAGGCAAACAGGCCGGGGCGGAGTCTGAGGCGGGTTTGTCATCCAAACCTTAAAAAGTTGCAAGTATATTGCAAATAAATATCGGGTAAAATCATCCAAATATTTCATAATTAATTTAAACGCAGGAGGTAAGGCCGTATGTTCGTTACAAAAAACCTTTACCAGAACGACGATACATGGAAATCAACTCCTCTTGGGCATTCAAAAGAAACCATTGGCGGATGGGGTTGCCTGCTCACGTCTGTGACCATGATGCTGAATGGGATCGGCTATAACGAGACCCCTGTTACCGTTAACGAAAAGATGAAAAATGCCGGCGGTTTTCAGGGAGCTTTTTTTATCCCGAGCGTGCTGCCATATGTTTGGCCGAATTGCGCCTATCGCGATATGCAGCCATGCGAAACCACGCCCGCACCCATCTCACAAATCGACGCAGCGATGGCGCAAGGAAAACCCGTCATCCTGCAGGTGGATTGGAACAAGCAGGCGGGCATTCAAACCCACTTTGTGCTGGTCAAGGAAAGAAAAGGCGAGGATTATTCAATTTACGACCCGTACAAATACAGCGGCGACGGCCCCGATAAGGAAGTTTTGCTGACCACGCGTTACAAATACAATGGCGCGAAAATCGCATCCGAGATCAGCGCAGTGCTGTGGTTCGATTCGATCAGCGTCACCCCGCCTGAACCTCCCAAAAAAGTTCCGGTCCCCGCCGAGAAATTTGTCATTTACGCGGCAGAGGATGATCTCGCCCTGCGTTCAGAACCTTCCGTGACAGGCTATTTGTGGAAGCGTATGCTGGCATCGACTGAGTTGATCTGCCTTGAACCAAAAACGCAAGTCAAATCAAAGATCGGCGTGCAGGGCCAATGGATTCAAGTACAGGACCCGGCCGGCGATCAGGGATACGTGGCCGCGTGGTTTGTCTCTGAACAAAAGGGCAAGCCCGCCTCTTCCTCACCTGTGCCTGCTCCTGCACCTTCATCAGTCCCTGCCCCGAAGCCGGGTGGCGGCTCCCCATCACCTTCGCCTGCGGCTGCCCCGGCTCCAGTGCCGCCAGGTGCGTTGGCATTCTACCCCACCGAAGAATTATCCTTCCGCAGCAAGCCGGTGATTTCCGCCGAAACGTTAATCCGCCGCGTGCCGACCACGGAGCAACTCATCAGCCTCGAGCCTGCCAACCAGACCATTCCCAAGATTGGGGTGCAAAACCAATGGCTGAGAGTCTCCGATAAAGATAAAAAGGAAGGTTACGTTGCGGCCTGGTATCTGAAATACGCCGGCGGATCCACCGCACAGACGGCAGGCACATCGGCTCCGACCACAGGTGGTGCTGTCAAAGTACGCACCACTGCGGAGGCGGTCTCACTGCGCAAGGAACCAATCGTGAGCGATGCGTCTCTCATCAAGCGCGTGCCCATTGATTATGAATTCACCATCGTTGAAGCGGGCGGCGAGGCGAAGATCGGCGCAAACAACCAGTGGCTCAAGGTAAAGGATGCCACGCACGAAGGTTATGTTGCGGCGTGGTTTCTTAAGCGATAAAGAAAACATTTAACTCATGTCAGAAATAAGTTCCACGCGCAAGACAAAAATTTTCATCTCTTATTCACGCAAGGATAAGGTTTTCGTCCGCAAGTTGAACGACGCAATTGACGCGGTCGGCATCGATGCCTGGGTGGACTGGGAGGGCATCCCGCTCAGTTCCGATTGGATGGCGGAAATAAAGGGCGCGATTGAAGGCGGGGATGCCTTTGTATTTGTCATCAGCCCCGATTCGCTCAAGTCTGATGTCTGCCAAAAGGAACTGGAACTGGGCATACAAACCAACAAAAGGATCATCCCGGTTCTTTACCGTGAACCCGAAAAAAGACAGAAAATGCACCCCAGGCTGTCCTCCACCAATTGGGTGTACCTGCGCTCCCGCAAAGATGATTTCAAAGCCACCATTCCAAAACTTGTAGAGGCGATCCAAACCGACCTGGGCTGGGTACAGCAGCACACCCGCATTCTGGAACGCGCCACGGAATGGGAACAAAAGAATCGAAGCCGCAGTTATCTTTTGCAAGGTGAGGATTTGGAGGATGGTGAAAAATGGATGACCGCCTCCACCGAACAAAAGGGACGCGAAGTTATCCCCCTCCAGGCGGAATATATCAGCGCCAGCCGAAAGAGCGCCATTCAACGCCAAAGAAACCTGACCATCGGCATCGGCCTGGTCATGGTCATTAGTATTTTCCTCGGCATTTTTGCCCTGCTCCAATGGGATTCCGCTGAAAAAAACGCGGACCTTGCCAGGAAGAGCGCCGAGGAAGCCGCAGCCAGCGAAAAGGTTGCGCTCACCCAGCAGGCACTCGCCGAGGAAAAACAAGCGCTGGCGACAAAAAACGAGAATATAGCCAAAGCACAGCGCAGCGCGGCACAGGCCAGCACCTACAGAGAACGGCCCGGGCAATTAGATACCAGCACCCTGCTGGCCCTGGAGTCCTTGAGCCGCCTGCCATCGGATAACGCGGAGGATGTGCTGCGTTACAACCTCAGCATCATGCCCGTCCCTGTTGCCCAGTTAAAGCACAGCGGCAGGATATGGAATCTTCATACCAGCCAGGATGGGCAATATCTCATCTCCTCCAGCGCCGATAAAACCGCCTGTGTATGGACTATGCAGGGCGAGCAGGTGCGTTGCGTTCAGCATGAAGCCGATGTAACCGACGCCGTGCTTTCCAGGGATAACAGCATCCTTGCCACCGCCAGCCTGGATGGTTCGCTTCGTCTTTGGGACCTTGAGAATGGTTCCCAGTTGGAAGTATTCAACTACGGGACAGATATCCTGGATATCGACATCAGCCCAGACGGAAGCCTTGTTGCTGCCGGGCGCAAGGATGGGTTCGTCTCCCTCGTCAGCCTTGATATTCGACAAAATGTTTATAACTACAACTTTGCCAAGGGACCGATCAGCATTGTTCAATTCCACCCCGACGGAGATTGGCTGGCGGTCGGCACGAAAACAGGATACGTCCGTCTTTGGAAGACGCTCACCAGTTTGTTGCAGGGCGGCCCCGTTCACAATTCGGAGATATTCAACCTGGCGTTTAGCCCAGATGGCAAGATGCTCGTTTCAGTAAGCGAAGACAGCACCGCTCGTGTGGCCCGGGCCGAAACCGGGCGGCAGACACACGTTATCCAGCACCCGGATTGGGTGGAGGATGTGGCCTTCAGCCCGGATAACACCTGGTTTGTCACCGTTTCAGATGACAAAATCGTCCGCGTACTCGATGCGGAAAGCGGGCAGGAGAAACTGCGCATGACTCATGGCAGTTTCGTCCAACGCGTGGAAGTCAGCCCGAATGGGGAATGGATTCTCTCTTCAGGATATGACCTGACCGCAAGGCTTTGGGATGCCCATACCGGCGCTTTAATGTTCGAAGCATCCATCGATGGGATTGGCTCTGCCCTGTTATTCAGCCAGGACGGAAACCAGATCATCGTTGGTGATCGCGACGGCAACATCACGATCTGGGATATTTCCCTGTTGCAAGCCAGGGTTGGCTATATTGGCTTTACAGAATTCGTGAACAAGGCAAAATTCGACCCCGCCGGCCAATGGATGCTGATCAACACAGACGACAAAATCCTTTGGCAAATTCCCACAAGCCAGCTCACAACCATCCGCGACGGCACGTTGGGGATAAATGTACTCACCTTCGATGAACTTACCGCCCAGCTAAAGGTCAGCCCGGATTCAAAATGGATTGCCATTTCAGTAAATTCTGAAGTCTCCAACTCCAGTGCAATTTTATACAACCTCGAAACAAAAGTTTTGCACACTCTGCCCCACAGTTCGGATATCAGTGGGTTGGCCATCAGCGCGGACGGTAAATTCCTCGCCACAACCAATGAAGGCAATACTAATGTTTACATATGGGAGATCGAATCCGGTCAGCAGGCGAATCTTCTCGAATTTGAAGAGGTGGCCTTTACTTCGGCCTATAGTCCCAAAGACCCGATCTTGGCAATCGGCTTTCCAGATAAAACCATCCTGTGGGATACCAGTTCCAACACCGCGCTTGCCACGCTGAACCAATTCGGCAATATCCGGTCGCTGACCTTTAATTTGGAAGGTACCTGGCTGGCAACCACCAGTTCCGATGGAAGTATTTATGTTTGGGATATGAACAAAAAGGATTATACAGAACCCAGCTTCCGCTTCCTGCAAAGTGGACGAGTCACTTCGCTGGATTTCAACTCCAAAAAAGGCTGGCTCGCCTCCGCCAG
>JACPVB010000261.1 GCA_016191985.1 Chloroflexota bacterium
ACCCGACCGGACACCTTATGGGGCGCGACCTTTATGGTCTTCTCGCCTGAGCATCCATTGGTGGACGAGATCACCACGGAAGAGAATAAAGCGGCCGTTGCTGAGTACAAAGCCCAGGCCGCCCGCGAGACAGACATTGAACGCGAAGCAGTGGATAAGGAAAAGACGGGCGTGTTTACCGGCGGCTATGCCATCAACCCCGTCAACCAGGCGCGCATCCCGATCTGGATCGCGGACTATGTTTTGATGTCCTACGGCACGGGTGCGATTATGGCTGTGCCTGCGCACGACGAACGCGATTTCGCATTTGCCCGGAAGTATGAGCTGCCCATCGTACCAGTCATCCAGCCTGAGGCGGAGAATGAAGCGGCCTCTTCGACAGGCTTAGAGTCCGCTTATGTTGGGCCTGGCGTCATGATTAATTCTGGCATGTTGGACGGCACGAAAGTCAACACAGAAAAGGGAAGGAAGAATCCCAGCATTGCAAAAGTGATCGATTGGTTGGAAGCGCAAGGTATCGGTAAAGAGTCGGTCAACTATCGTTATCGCGATTGGTTGATCTCGCGCCAACGGTATTGGGGCGCGCCAATCCCGATGGTGCATTGCGATGTGCATGGCTGGAACCCCGTGCCCGATGACCAATTGCCCGTGACCCTGCCCGAAGATGTGGAATGGAAACCGACGGGTGAGTCGCCGTTGAAATTGCATCCCACGTGGAAACATACCACTTGCCCAATATGCGGTGAAGCGGCGATCCGTGAAACCGATACGATGGACACCTTCATGTGTTCGTCGTGGTATCACTTGCGTTATTTGTCGCCGAAGTATGACAAGGGGCCGTTCGATGAAGCCGAGTACAACTATTGGATGCCTGTGGATACGTACACAGGCGGCATCGAACATGCCACCATGCACTTGCTGTATACGCGTTTCTTCCACAAGGCCTTGCGTGATATTGGTATTACCGAAGGCAACGAGCCGATGATGCAACTGCGCAATCAGGGCATGGTGTTGGGCGAAGACGGCGATAAGATGTCGAAGAGCAAAGGCAATGTGATCGCGCCCGATGTGCTGGTTAATAAATATGGCGCGGATACCGTGCGCGCCTACATCATGTTCTTTGCGCGCTGGGAGATGGGCGCACCATGGGACTCGCAGGGCATTGAAGGCAGTGCGCGCTGGATTCGCCGCGTGTGGACTCTGTTTACGGATCCTGTGACTGTCACTCAGGACGCCTCATCCTCGCCGACAACTGCTTCTGTTTCCGACAGACCTTTGGAGACTCTAAAGGTCTTAAGAAGAAGAGTTCACCAAACCCTGCGCAAAGTGACGCGTGATTTTGAAAACTTTGATTTCAACACCATCATTTCATCCTTGATGGAGTTGATGAATGAAATGTACAAAGCGCGCGAAGCTGGCGCAGTTGGCACAGACGAGTGGTCAGAAGCCCAGGAAATCTACTTAAAGATGATGGCTCCCGTTGCTCCGCACATCACCGAAGAATTGTGGTCGCAGTTGGGTAAGCCATATTCTATCCATCAACAAAAATGGCCCACTGTGGACGAAGCCGCTGCCAAAGAGGACTCCATCGAAATCCCCGTCCAGGTCAACGGCAAGGTGCGGGACAAGGTGATTGTCCCTGCCGACGCGGGCGAAGATCAGATCCGCGCCGCGGCATTGGCTTCTGAAGCTGTTCAGAAACATTTGGAAGGCAGGGAGCCAAAGAAGGTGATCGTGGCGAAGGGACGCCTGGTGAGCATTGTGATTTAATGCGGGTATGGCGGGAAAAGCCTTTGGAAATCGTGAGATTTTCAGAGGCTTTTTTTTATATATCATGCTAAATGTCAGTAGAAAACCACAGTTGAATATGTCACAATATGAAGGAGATTTTAATACCCCCTCGGAGGCTGCGATGCCGCAGGATAAAAAGAAATTCCGCCAAAAAACTGGGGAGGAAAATCTTGACCATCTTCGATATCTGGAGAAGATGGACCAAATCAACCGCGCCATGCAAGGGACGAACGACCTGGAGCAGGTGATGAAGGATGTGCTCGACACCTTGCTTTCTGTGTTTGATTGTGACCGTGCATGGCTGGTATATCCGTGCGACCCGCAGGCCAGCACATGGCAAACGCCCATGGAACGCACCCGTCCGGAATACCCCGGTGTCCTGCCCATCGGCGTGGAACTTCCGTTGGATCCGGTCGGCGCTGAGGTATATCGAAAATTGAGGAATGTAGATGGCCCGGTGAAGTTTGGCCCAGGCTCCGAGTATCCGGTCCCGCTGGAAATTGCAGGGGCCTTCAAAGTCCAATCCTTCATTGCCATGGCTTTTTACCCAAAAATAGGGAAAGCCTGGTCGTTTGGATTGCATCAATGTTCCTTCGCGCGGGTCTGGACTCCGCAGGAGGAGAGGCTTTTTCAGGAGATTGGCAGGCGTCTTTCAGATACCTTGACCAGTTTGCTAGCCTTTCGTAATCTGCGGGAAAGCGAAGCGCAGATCAGGCAGTTGATCGATGCTTCACCCCTGCCCATGGTTGTGTCTTCGGGGCTTGAAGAACACGTCGAATGGGTGAACGATAAATTCATCGAGTTATTTGGCTACACCATCGAGGATATGCCCGATGTGGAACACTGGTGGCCGCTTGCATACCCGGATCCCGAATACAGGGAGGCCATCAAATCTGAATGGGAGGAAAAAGCCAGAAAGGCCATCCAGGATAAAGGCCAGATCGAACCGATGGAGGCAAAAGTCACATGTAAAGACGGTTCGATCCGCTTTGTTGAGTTTCAATTCTCCTCCATTGGGGAGCAGCATCTTATCACCTTTGTCGATTTTACCGAGCGCAAGCGGGCGGAAGTTGAAATACAGGCATTGGCAAAATTCCCCAGTGAGAATCCAAACCCGGTGCTGCGCATCACCCATGATGGTATTTTGCTTTATGCGAATCGAGCAAGCGCGGGCTTGCTGCGATGTTGGAATTGCTCCATAGGCAAGGTGCTGCCGCGTCCCTGGCGCAAGTTAATTCTGGAGGCATTGGACTCGGGCCTGCCAATCGAAAAAGAGATGGTCTGCGAAGATCGTGTTTTCGCTTTGATGCTTTCCCCAATCGTCGAGAGTAACTATGTGAATCTCTACGGACGCGACATCACCGAACGCAAACAGGCGGAACAGGAGTTGGTCGTACGAGAGCGGGAGTATCGCACCTTGCTTAAAAATATACCCGACCTGATCGTCCGTTATGATGCAAACCTGCGCCGCGTTTATGTAAATCCTGCCTGGGAAAGGGCCAGCGGACTATCTGCCGCTGAAGTTGTCAATGTGCATCCTGCTGATCTTCCCAGGGTTCCCAACCCAATCCACAAGGAGTATCTTGAAAAACTCCAGTACGTTCTAACAACTGGAACTGCCCAGTCCATAGAATTCACCTGGGTAAATGCCAATGGAACAACGCTCTTTCTGGATTATGTAATCACACCGGAATATGATCGAAGCGGGAAAATAAGCGGTGTATTGTCCGTTGGGCGCGATATTACCGAACGCAAACGAAATGAAGCGATCAATGCAGCACGATTGCATTTGATTCAATTCTCGTTGACGCATTCATTGGATGAGCTGCTTGAGGAAACGCTTAATGAAGCCGAAAAACTTACTGGTAGTCTTATAGGTTTCTATCATTTTATCGATGATAATCAAAAAAACCTGACACTTCAGGATTGGTCAACAAGAACAAAAGCTGAATTTTGCAAAGCGGAGGGGAAAGGATTGCACTATGCCATAGATGAAGCCGGGGTATGGGCAGATTGTGTACGCGAGCGTAAAGCGGTCGTCCATAACGATTATGCTTCACTTCCCAATTGCAAAGGCTTGCCGGAAGGCCATGCGGTAGTACTTCGTGAGCTGGTTGTACCTGTATTTCGTGGAGAAAAAATATCAGCTATTCTGGGCGTGGGGAATAAGCCCGCCGATTATACCGGGAAGGATGTTGAAACTATTTCACACCTTGCTGATCTGGCGTGGGAAATTGCCGAGCGCAAACGCGCAGAGGAGGCACAGCACCGCTTGAATCGCGAGTTGCGCGCCATCAGCAACTGCAACCAGACCCTGATGCGGGCAGTGGAGGAACAGGCATTGCTCAACGACATCTGCCGCATTGTTTGCGACGAGGCTGGTTACCGCATGGCATGGGTGGGATATCCAGAGCATGATGAAGCCAGTACTGTGCGCCCTGCCGCCTGGGCTGGAGTGGAGGATGGGTATCTTGCCGCCGCCAACATCACCTGGGCCGATACGGAACGTGGACGCGGACCCAGCGGCACTGCCATTCGCAGCGGAAGAAGTGCTTGCATCCAGGATTTCGCAACGGATCCTCAAGCCGCCCTCTGGCGCGAAGCAGCCCTGCAGCGCGGTTATCGTTCCAACATTGCCCTGCCTTTGAAGGATGAAAACGCCAATACCTTTGGCGCTCTCACCATCTATTCCATGGAACCCAATGCCTTCACCCTTGAAGAAAGGCGGTTGTTGGAGGAACTGGCAGGCGATTTGGCATTCGGCATCACTGTCCTGCGCGCCCGCGCGGAGCATAAAAGGGTGGAAGGACAACTACAAAAAAGTGAAGCGCGGTTCCGCTCGTTTGTAGAAAAGGCGAATGACATTATTTTTACAGTTTCACCGGAGGGTATCTTCACGTATGTTTCACCCAACTGGAAGGAATTGCTGGGACATGATGTCAGCGAAGTGGAAGGCAAGTCGTTTGAGTCTTTTATTCATCCTGATGATCTGATCCTATGTCGTAATGTTCTGAATCGAGCCGTGGTGAGTGGAGAGAATCAATCC
>JACPVB010000250.1 GCA_016191985.1 Chloroflexota bacterium
ATTTACACCCAGATGACCATTGGCCGCGCCATGGATGCGGATGGAAATATCCACTTGGAAGGGAAAGGCGTTGTGCCGGACTTGCGAGTTCCAGTGACGGCTGAAACCCTTCTTCAACAATTTAACGGTGAGGATGTTGTGCTGGCTTTTGCCGAACGGGCAATCAGCCAGCCCCTTGGCGCTGGGATTACGCCTTCCGGTCCACCGGAGTTGGCGAGTGCGGCAGCGGCTTCGTCCGCATTTTCTTCGGGCAAGAGATTCCTTGAGGATTTGGCGCGTGAAGAATACCAATCTGCGGACTATGCCTCACCCGGCACGCTGACTTTTACAGTTCCGCTCCAGAAGGAAGAAACCTTAATCTGGATGTATGCCTGGTGTACCTCCACGAAGGAAATCCTCAACCAAAACTTTGAGAATATTGAGGTGAAGTTCACGTTCGATGGAGAAGATGTAGCCTTGGATGCATTAAGGCAGGAAGACCTTGAGAACGGCGGTCAGTGGTGCCGGTTGTATTACACGGCGCTCAGTAAATGGCCCGCCGGTGAACATAAGCTTTCCATCACCGCTACTTTTACCGCTTCCATCAACGATGGCTCTGCCGATTATGAAGCTGGAGACTACACACTGGAATATAACGTTTTCGTAAAACCCTAACTCGCACAAGCCGAAAAGAGTTTCGAGGGTTTTCTCCCTGGTGCTGCCTGCCAGAATACTAAAACTGTAAACGGGGCTTGGAAGGATTGTCCTTCCAAGCCTCGTTTCTTATTTTGGGGCCTATTAAATCTGTAAGTTTCCATTTCTCAATTTCAACTTAGAATACTGATTATGTTTGACGAGCTTCACGCGCGCATCGAAGACAAAAATATCCTGCTTCTGGGGGTGGGGAATCGTTCACGTGGGGACGATGGCGTGGGGTCGTATTTAATCAAAAGGCTTCAGAAAAAAGTAAAGGTCCCCCTGCTGGACGCCGGCGATGTGCCGGAGAATTGCATCAACCAGATCGAATCGTCGGGCGCTACCATGGTGTTGATCGTGGATGCGGCGGATTTCAACGCCACTCCGGGAGATATCGCGCTGATCGAGTTTGCGGATCTCCGAAAGATTGGCGTATCCACTCATTCGGCTAATTTGGATTTGCTGTTCAAGGTGATTCCCAGGAACCGGAGGCCGGAAACGCTTCTCGTGGCGATCCAGCCTGGGTCCACGTCAACAGGCAAAGGCTTGTCTGAGGCGGTGCGGAATTCGCTGGATGGTTTGGAGTCTGTGTTTATCCGTTTGTTTAAATAAAAAAGACGGGCAAATGCCCGTCCTTGCTTTAATCAACAAACCTGTATTTGATCAGTGCCCATATGGCTTCGAAGGCATCGTGTAGTTTGATCTTCTTACCCTGGGTGTAATCGCGCGGGTTGAAGGTAATTGGCACTTCAAAAATGCGATATTTTCGTTTGAGGATTTTGGCGGTGAACTCCGGTTCAAAGTTAAAACTGTTGGCGCGGATGACCATTCCCTGGATCACCTCGCGGCGAAAGACTTTGTAACCAGTTTCCATGTCAGTCAGAATGGTATCGTAGAGGATGTTGGTCATCAGGGTCAATGATTTGTTTGCCACCATATGCCAGAACATCGTCACACGGTGGGCGCGCCCAAGAAAACGTGAGCCATACACCACATCGGCAAGCCCCTCTTGAATGGGTTTCAATAATTCGGGATAATCGCGCGGGTCATATTCAAGGTCGGCGTCTTGAATAAGTAGGATATCGCCCACTGCGGCGGACATGCCCGTGCGGACCGCCGCGCCCTTGCCCTGGTTTTGTTCGTGCAGGATCACCCGCACTCCTTTTTTGCCGTCCAATTTCTTTAGCAAGTCGCGGGTGCCGTCTTTCGAGCCATCGTCCACGACGATGATTTCGTGGGTAAGCTTTGTATCATGCACGCGTTTTAGGATGGTTTCAATACTTTCAACTTCATTGTAAACAGGGATTATGATGGATAGTTTCATATGGGCTGAATTATAAACGAAAAGAAGATTGTGATGCCCGCGCTTACAAATTGCGCTTTCCTGTTTATGAAAAAGCGCAATTTGTGAGCGTGACGGGTATAATTGAATTGTTCGACGATATTTTTTATTTTTCCCCGCATGGGATTGGTGACCATTATGACGAGACAAACAGGACAAATTTCAGGGGCTGTTGGCGGTTTTACCCCTCCGCAGATCAACAGCCTTGAAGATACGGGTCTTTCACCGCTTTGGCTGCAAGACTTGATCCTTAAAGTTCTGTATTTCCGCGGTTATTTGACGGGCTTCAAGATAGCGGAGGAGATTACCCTGCCCCTCGCGGGAGTAACCGACCAGTTGCTAACTATTTTGAAGCAGGAAAAATTCATCGAAGTGAAATCATCCCAGGGTGGTTTGGGCGAAGGCGCATACACATATGGAATTACCAGCGCGGGCGTATTGCGTGCCCGTGAAGCGATGGAACGCAGTCAGTATGCCGGCCCTGCCCCCGTGCCATTTGAAGTCTACAACGAAGCCATTCGCCGCCAAAAAAGTGGACGGTTGACCGTCACCACCCGCACCATGCGCCAGATACTTTCCCAGTTGGTCATTTCAGAATCTACATTCCAACGGCTTGGCCCCGCGCTCAACTCCGGCTCATCCATTTTTATGTACGGCCCTCCTGGTAATGGCAAAACCAGCATCGCCCGTGCCTTTGGCAACCTGGTCCTCAGTCAGAACATGTTTATTCCTTATGCCTTGTATTTGGATGGACAGGTTATCAAAGTTTACGATGCGGTCAGTCACAGCCTGGCACCCGACACCGAATCAGGCAATGGAGGCCCAACGGGCAGTTTGCGCACGAACACACGCCGCGACCCGCGCTGGGTGAAAATCCGCAGGCCGTTCATCGTTGTCGGCGGTGAGTTGACTCTGGAAGGCCTTGATCTCGTTTTTGACGACACCACAAAATTTTATGAAGCACCGTTTCAGGTGAAGGCCAATGGCGGTATCCTGCTCATCGATGACTTTGGCCGCCAGCAGGTTCGCCCGCGTGACCTGCTCAACCGCTGGATCGTTCCGCTTGAAAACCGCGTTGATTATTTGCGCCTGCACACTGGCCGCAAAGTGGAAGTCCCATTCGATGTGTTGATCGTCTTTTCCACAAACCTGCCTCCAAAAGATTTAGTCGATGAGGCCTTCCTGCGCCGCCTGCGCCACAAAATTGAGATCGGCGATCCGTCTTTTGAAGAATACCGCGAGATATTTAAACGCGTTGCCCAGGATAAACGCATCGAATACAACGATCAGGGTCTCGCATATCTTTTGCAGGAATGGTACATCAAACGCAACCGCAAACTGCGCGCATCCCATCCGCGCGATTTATGCGACCAGATCATTGACATCGCCTCCTACCTTGCCGTTCCGCCAGTCATGTCACGTGAGATGATCGATCATGCCGGCAGGGCCTATTTCGTGGACATTTAAAAATACTGCAAGATTTATCTTGTACAGGGACGACATGAATCGTCGTAATACTTTCTTCGCCTCATTCTTAACCGACACCTGATTCTCATGCTTGAAAAATTTCCCTACCCCATCATTCTCGCCCATCGCGGTGACCAGTCCCATGCGCCGGAAAACACCCTCCCGTCATTTTCGCAGGCCATCCAAAAAGGCGCGGACGGCGTCGAACTGGACGCGAAGCTGACCTCCGACGGGCACGTCATCGTCATTCACGATTCCACCGTAGACCGCACCACGAATGGCAGCGGAAAAACCCCCACATTTTCACTTGAAGAAATCCGCAAGTTGGACGCAGGCGCATGGTTCAACGAAAAATTTGCAGGCACAAAAGTCCCACTGCTGGCAGAGGTTTTTGAAACAGTCGGCAAAGATAAATTGATCAATATCGAGTTGACCAATTACTCCACCCCGCGTGACGGGTTGACGGAAAAAGTCTGCCAGTTGATTAAGAAACATAACAACCAAAGGCAGATCATCTTCTCGTCATTTTTTGCGTCTAATTTGAAAATTGCAAAACAGGTGCTCCCCGAAGTGCCGCGCGGGCTGCTTGCCGTGCCGGGTTTCCTTGGTTTGTGGGCGCGCTCTTTTGGGTTTATGTTTGGCGATTACCAGGCCTTGCATCCACATATTTCCAGCACGAGCAGGGAGCAGATGCAGCGAGCGCACCGCCTCAAACGCCGTGTCCATGTGTGGACGGCTAATACGCCCGAGGAAGTGAATCAACTCAAAGACTGGGGTGCGGACGGCATCTTTACCGACGACCCCGCAACCGCTTTGCGTGCGCTTGGAAGAGGCGGATGAATCTGTCAGAATACCCGAAGCAGGCAGGGGCGGGGAATGAAGCGAGAATCCGCAAGACGCCGTTCAATGAGCGGCGTCCGTTTTATCTACGTCAACTGCCCCGCACGCTTTCAGAAGTATTTTCGTGGATTGTGATATAAGAGAACTTAATGCGATTTATCCGAATTTTTTTGCTGGCTATTTTTCTTCTATCGCTCGCGCCATTGCCGGCGCAGGCGCAGGGATTCGCGCCCCCTGCCAGTGTTCGACTCCTTTTGGATGAGATGACCCCGGAAGAAAAAGTGGGGCAG
>JACPVB010000251.1 GCA_016191985.1 Chloroflexota bacterium
GCCTTCAAGGAACTCGAAGCGGAATCCAAGAAACTTCAAGCCATTTCACACCCCAACATAACCAAATATCTGGGAGTGTTTCAAACCCCCACCCTTGCCTTTCTGCTGGAAGAATGGGTGGACGGCCCATCCCTGCAAACCATCCTTGAACACGCGCCCGTCCCCGTAAACGAAGCGCTCATTTATGCAAAGGCAATTTGCAACGCGCTCGAAGCCCTTCACAAGCACAAGTATGTACACCTCAACCTTACGCCAGACTTAATTCGAGTCAACAAGGTTGGTGAAATATTCATCAGCGGCATTGCAAACGCCGGCGGGATCAACAAGCAACAAAAAGGACACTCGGCTAAATATCCGCCGCTTTACAATTCTCCAGAACAAATCCAAAACCAGCCGCTCGGCGCTGCGGCGGATATATACGCGCTGGCGGTCATGCTCTATGAGCTTGTCACCGGCTTTTGGATCAATGGCAGGCACGCGCCTAAAACAAACGAGGCCATTCGCAAAATTCATCTGGAGCTAATTCCACCCGTGCCGATTTCAATAAATAAACAAATCCCCGATCATTTCTCGCGCATGATCCTTTGGGCGCTTCGTAAAAACCCTGAGGAAAGACTCAAGACCACGACGGAATTGCTCTCGTCCCTTGCGCTTGCGGCGCATGTGTCTGTGGATGAAATTCCGCTTCGCGCCAGGCCGATCATTGCTCCTGTTACCTCGGCAGTCCTTGGCGAATGGCAGTTCCTGCCCCCGCCCAAACCAAACATCCTCGCCGACGACACCCCTCCGCTGGAAGACCGCCTCGCCACCATTTCAGTTCCGAAAAAGAAAAAATCGCGCGTTGGCGTGATTCCTGTTTTTGTTTTTACGTTGCTTGCGGGTTTTCTCTCGCTCTTTTGGTTTGTGCGTCCAGTTGAAACTCCGCTCGCTACACCGGAACCATCCACGCCCTTCGCCGCAGACTATACTCCGCCGCCCACGTTCACTCCCCTCCCCAAACCCACAGACCCGCACGGCGGACGCATCGCCTTTACCTGCACCCGTGGAGATTACAACCAACTCTGCATGATCAACCGCGACGGCAGCGGACTCACACAATTAACCGATATGGAAGCCAGCAATTATTACCCCATCTTTACACCGGATGGCGGATCCCTTTTATTTGCGTCCAACCGCAATGGCCCATTTGACCTTTATCTTTTAATGTTTAGCGAAAAGCAATTATTCCAAATTACTGAAAATGTCGGCAACGTCGTCTCGCCAGATTATTCCCCCGATGGGCGCAGGATCGTCTTTGCAAACCGCGCAGGCGACGGCCCAACCTCCATCTGGATGGTGAATGCGGATGGGTTGAATCCACGGCTGGTTTATACAGGCACAGGTGATATTGTGGCAACTGCCTGGTCAGCGGATGGGGAAAAGATCGCGTATGCCATGTCTGTGGGAGTGCCGCAGGAGTATGAAATCTTCACGATGGATTCGGATGGGCGAAACCACGTCCACATTTCACAGGGATTGCAGGGCATCGGCGGCAGCGTAGATTGGTCGCCTGATGGAAATTTTCTTTTGATCTATGCAGGCCCATTTGGAGACAAGGATATTTTTAAACTGGATGCCGTGAATGGAAATGCCATTCAACTTACAGATGGCGGAAACAACGCGGGAGCATCCTACTCACCGGATGGTTTGTATATTGTGTTTAATTCCATGCGGAACAACGACCAGGCGGATTTGTACATCATGCGGGCGGATGGGACAAACCAGGTTCAGCTAACCAACCACCCCGAACCAGACTGGGGTCCGCAGTGGGTTGAGTAATTTTCAGCCAATGACCATGCCCAATGGGCAGAATCAAGTATCGGCGGAGGGAGAGGCGTTTTTTATCTTCTTAAAACAGCCATAACATTTTTGCAGTAAGATCAGGCGCGCAGGTTATTTTATGAATTACGGGAGGAAATTCAGTGACAAATCATTAACAAAAAAAGTGCATTTCGCATGACAAAAAACCTTTACATGCGGAATATTTAATGTATTATTGAAAAACCAATGGCGTTTTTCCCGGCTCGACCACCGGGAGAGGCGCTGTTCATCTTTAATCCACATATTGAAAGGAAGTTATATGAATGTCCAAGCAGCCAAGTTCCTATCTGTCTTCTAAGTTGGAAGGCCGCCCGAAGGCCGATGGCAGTGGAAACGGAATCTATTCGTTAGTGCCCATCCAAAAGGGTGAGCTCGTAGCCGTTTTCGGGGGCGTCGTTTATGAATGGGACGCCTTTATTCACCTTCCTGACCGTGAGCGCAGTTTATGTATCCAGGTGGAAGATCGTCATTTCCTGGTGCCGCGCCCCATTGGTGAAGGAGATTATGTCAATCACTCGTGTAATCCGAATGCAGGTCTTTCGGGCCAGATTGGACTCGTTGCAATGCGAGACATTGAAATCGGCGAGGAAGTTTGTTTTGACTATGCCATGAGCGACACCATGCCCTACGATGAATTTGATTGCGGGTGTGGAGCCGTAACCTGCCGTGGGAAAGTAACCGGCAATGACTGGCAGAGGCCGGAGCTTCAGAAACGCTATGCGGGCTTTTTC
This sequence comes from Chloroflexota bacterium, assembly GCA_016191985.1. Lineage (GTDB taxonomy): Bacteria > Chloroflexota > Anaerolineae > Anaerolineales > Villigracilaceae > Villigracilis. The sequence goes on from JACPVB010000251.1 coordinate 2,592, forward strand.
TCACCGCATGTTCAGCGCAAAATCGATGCACATCGTGCGGAGGGACGCGCCTTCGAACGTGGGATGCGGAAGGCTCCGAAATACGTTTCACCCGTCACAGCTCCAGCGTACGAGTAAAAACCCAAACAGCCCTGCATTTCGCGGGGCTGTTTTTATTTGGAATTTGTACGCTGTAAAGCAAGTCTATTGCAGATTAACAAATTAACCTGACAATAAATCTTCGCGCTGAGCGGAGCGAGCGTACGCTGCGAGCGCAGTCGAAGCGCAGGCCTTGGCTGCAAGACGTCTCGACTGCGGCCCTCGGCGTGCACTCAGGCCTCCGCTCGACGCGAATGGATTGCTAGATTTAATTGTAAAAATACAATAGACTTGCTTTACGGGCACACAGCCTGCTGTATTCGGTCCGTTCGAGTTAGGAAAGAGCAAGGAAACGGGAACTTTTGAGCCGGGCTGTTGTTATATAATACAAATATTATCAATACGTCTCCAAATGCCAAAAGCGACTCTTGATTTCTTTATTCCAGAAGATAGAAGACAGGCCTTGTTGAAGGGGGAGACGCTGCCGATACATTCGCACGGGGCGGTGTTATTTGCAGATTTATCCGGTTTCACAAAACTTACCAGTGACCTTTCCACCCAGCTCGGTCCGCAGCGCGGAGCGGAGGAATTGACGCGCCAGCTTGACCCAATTTATACCGAATTGATCGGGGCGATTCACAATTACGGCGGCAGCGTGGTGGATATTTCCGGCGATGGATTTACCTGTTGGTTCAACCAGGACCGTGGGGGGCGAGCCGCTTCCTGTGCCATAGTGATGCAAAGAATTATGAAGCAGTATGAGATGATAAAAATCTCTTCCCTGTCTTCGTTCTCTCTTGGGATCAAGATTGCCATTTCGGTTGGCCCTGTGCAAAGATTCCTGGTCGGCGATGCGAATATCCAGCTTTTGGAGGCGTTGGCGGGACGAGAACTTTTGCGAGTGGTAGAGGCGCAGGAACTGATTGACAGGGGAGAAATTGCGGTTTACGAGGCGGTATTTGAGGAAATCAAAGAGCAGGTTGAACGCGTTTCCTGGAGGCAGGCCAGGGATGGCGCGCGAATTGCGGTCTTTGAAAATCTTTCCGAACTGGCAGAGCCGCATCCCTGGCCTGTCACTGCGAGTTTGGATATCAATGTTGCAAAACAGTGGGTGTTCCGTCCCATTTACGAAAGGATCGCGGAGGGAGAGATCGAGTTCCTGACCGAACTGCGGCTGGCCGTGCCCATGTTCGTCAAGTTCAGCGGCATCGATTACGACCATGACAAGATGGCGGGGCAAAAACTGGATCAGTTTATTCGATCTGTGCAGGGAGTTTTAGCGAGGTACGAGGGGTATCTTTGCAATTTAACCATCGGCGACAAGGGCAGTAATTTATATATCGTCTTTGGAGCGCCGATTGCCCATGAAGACAGCATTGACCGCGCACTGGCAGCCGCTTTGCGAATTAAGTCCGAAGTCCATGCGCTTGGATTCATTGAAGAAATCCAGGTTGGGTTGACGCACGGCCCGGTCTGGGCGGGTGCACATGGCGGCCAAATGGCGCGGACCTACAGCGCCATGGGAGCAGAGGTCAACCTGGCGGCGCGGCTGATGAGCCATGCAAAGCCGGGTCAAATTTTAGTTTCGCCGCACGTGGCGGAACTGGCCTCGAATTACTCCTTCCTGCCACAGGCTCCCATAGAATTCAAAGGCATTGAAAAACCAATGTCTCCTTCGCTGCTGACAGGTAGGATGAAAATACAAGCTGATACCACCACAAAGAGCATCATCCTTGGGCGGGAGTTGGAACGTAAAATTCTCAGCCAAAAGTTATTGGACGTGGTGGATTCAAAAAATGCGCCTGGAACCATAATCATCGAAGGGGAAGCCGGGATTGGGAAATCGCGGTTATTATCGTTTTTCTCCGAGCAGGCGCTGGGGAATGGGGTAAAAGTTTTAGCCGGGCAGGCAGACCCTGTTGAAATGACCACGCAGTATTTTGCGATCAAGTCCATCCTGGATGCCTTGTTCGAAATTTCCGAGCTTGACGATCAACAGTCCATTCAAAACAAGGTTTTATCCGCGCTTCGAGATGACGAATTTCTGATAAACCGCGCGCCATTGTTAAATGACATACTCCCCGTACATCTGCAAGATAATGAGCTAACCAGCCAGATGAAAGGGGAAGCCAGAGCCACCAGTACCCGCGAGGTGCTATTACGCATCCTGCAAAATTCACTGTCTCAAAGCAACAAGGCCGTCCCTTCTGTTATTCTTTTCGACGATGCACATTGGCTGGACGCCGCCACCTGGGCATTGATCGGGTACATCAACCGCGAGCTGGCATCCATATTACTGGTGATCGCCACGCGCCCCATCACAGAGGATGAAACCTCCGCACAAATTGTGGATGAATTTAATCGCATCACCTCGAACCCAAACACGCAGCACTTTCAACTCGCCAACCTCTCCCCCCAGGATACAACGGAACTCGTCTCACGGAAGCTGGGCGTAAAGCACATCCCTGACTCTGTGCTTGAATTCATACAGGCGAGAGCACAGGGGAATCCCTTCTTCTCGGAGGAAATCGCGTATGCGCTGCGCGATTCAAGGATCATCAATATTCAAAACGACATGGTCATGATCGAGCATACTGCCGAGGAGTTGGCGAGGATCGATTTCCCGGAAACAGTTCAAGGCGTGATCACGAGGCGCGTTGACCGACTGCCAGCGCCTCATCAATTGACCTTGAAAGTGGCCAGCGTCATCGGCAGGATCTTCATCCTGAACATGCTTGCCAATGTGCACCCCGCCAAGGTGGATACCTCCATTCTGACGGAATATCTGCAAAACCTTACCCAGCAGGGAATCACAGACCTGGAGTCGTTCGACCCTGAGCTTACCTACTTATTCAAGCATGTGATCTTTCAGGAAGTTGTGTATAACCTGTTGACTTTCAACCAGCGCAAGCAGCTTCATTGCGCCATTGCTGAATGGTACGAAAGAAACTATGCAAACGATCTTAGGCCGCATTATTCCCGCCTTGCGCACCATTGGCTGAAAGGTGAAAAGAACGACAAAGCCATCCACTACCTGGAGAAGGCGGCTGAACAATCGCTGAAGCTGTATTCAAACGAAGATGTCATCCGCTTCATCGATATCGCCCTTGAGTTGGATAAGACGGAGGCAGGGAATCATGCAGCGGAGAAAATCATTCAACGGGCGCGCTGGCAGCGCATGCTCGGCGTAGCCTGTATCAGGCTTGGCAAATTGAAGGAATCGGAGGCGCATCTATCGCAGGCGTTGACGCTGCTTGGGAATCCATTGCCAAAATCCGCCTTTGCCACGATGGCCTATTTGTTGAAAGAATTGGGGGTGCAAATTCTCCACCGCATGTTCCCCAACCGACCAATGGGAAAACTATCCGCCACTCGACAAAAAGTGGTGGAAGAACTGGCGCGTATCGAAATCGAGCATGTTTATTATTTCTCCCAGAATACCACCTTACTGGCATGGAGCATGCTTCGACGGCTCAATCTTGCGGAACAGGTTGGCATGCTCGATTCGATGGTGGAGGGATATGGCAATCTGCAAATGATCACCGGCCTTGCCCGGTTGGATAGTATCTATCAGACGTACAAAAAGCTGGGGGAAGATATCCTTGCAAAAACCAACGATGCGCCCGGAAGGATTTTTGTGATGCTGCGCGAAGGTGTTGTCCGCTTCATTCGCTGCGAATGGGAACAGGCGGGTGAAACTCTGGAAGGCGGCCTTCACCTGGCGGATCAACTCGGAGATATACGCACCTGGTCCGAGTTGATAGCATCGCTCGCGACAAGCCTGCACTTGCAGGGTCAATTTGAAAAAAGCCTGGAACGCTGGCAGGAACAATATCAAAAAGTCTCACGCTCCGACAACCCACAAAGCGAGGCATGGGGGTTGTACGGCCAGGGACATAACCTGCTCATGCTCGGCAAAACAGACGAAGCGATTCAACTCATTGAAGCCAGCATCAATATCCCCATGAAAAACGCGGACGATAAAATCCTGAATACTTCCCGTTTCGGGGCATTGAGCCTGGCGTATCAGCGCGCCGGCAGGTACGACCTTGCATGGGAAAACATCCTTGTCTATCAACATCATGCGCCATCCAGGCCAGGCCCTGCCAGCGCCATGCACGAGCACGCCTCTGTATGTGACGCGACCATCGCCCTGTGGAAAAATCTTCGGGATGGTCAATTCCAGTTGGAAGACGGACAAAGGGAACATCTTGAGCAGACGTTTCATAAGATTCCCGTCATTATGAAGGCATTGAACCAGCTTGCCATCAACCAAGCCAAATGCCACCTTTACAACGGCATCTACCATGAGCTGACAGGCAAAAGAGAAAAAGCGGAAACTGAATTCTTGAAATGTATTGAATTGGCCGAGGCCAACCGTCAGCCGTATGATTTGGGGCGCGGATATTATGAATTGGGACTGCTCATGGAGTCACAGGAAGGGCAGGGGTATCTCGAACAAGCGAGGAAGATTTTCAAGGAACTGCTCACGCCCTACGAATTAGAACAGGCTGAAATTGCGCTCAGCAAGCGGCATGGAATGTAATTCCCGCAATAATGATTTTGGTTCTCCCGTTTCTGGCAAGATAACCGTCCGTTCAAATTAAAAACTGGAGAGCCGTAAATTTTAGGCGCAGGCGCAAAAGTAGGGACACAGCGAAACCGGTTTATGGTCAAAATCATGAATCGACTCGCTGTGTCCCTACGAATCTGTATCTATCGCCTGTCTCATAATTCTGTAAATTTGCGTTTACCAGCGTGTAAACGGATTAAGTCCCAACTCCTTGTATTTTTGATAGACCATCACGCAATAGATGATGTTTATAAACAAGGTAAGATAAAACAAAACATTCAAAAGGGGCGTCACTTCGTTCAAGATGGCAATGAACACAAAAGCGGCAACATTGCCAAGCGCCATGGTCAGGGCGATCATGAAAGATTGTCCTTCGAGGCTGTTTCGTTCCGTAAGCATGTTGATGAACAGGATGCCCATCACAAACGTGAGGATATACGCCGAATACGACCCGCCCGAGTCGCCGGCCAGGAACAGCGGCACATCCCCATCTACAACCAGGTGATGGATGTTTGGGAAACCCACCTCCGTGACGAAGGTATATTGGATCGCAAAGGAAGAGAGCAGGCCGAAGATCAAAATCGGGTAATAGTATTTGTAGATGAAGGGATTTTTGAATTTATCGCGCCCGTAGCGGAAAATCGTATACACGATCCCAGCATCCAAAAACATGGATGCGAAATTTGCAAGCTGCAAGGGGCGTTCCGGGCAGGTGGCCCACACCAACGGACAGGGACTCTCCAGGTTCAAGCCGTAAATCCATTCCCAGGGCCAGTTCCCCAGCATGGCAACGATGGGCATCCCGTAGGATTTATCCAGAATCCCGCGGCGGATGATCAGAATATAGGCTGGAATCCAGAAAAGCGCGAGGAAACCGTAAGTGACATATAACCAAAAATCTCTGTTCTCCATGGTAATTCTCTCCTTTGATGCGGATTGCAGTACCGCAAGATTTTGTAATTTTACAAATTAATCTAGCAATAAAATCTTTCGCGCTGAGCGGAGCGTCCTTCGACTGCGTTCGTCGCAGCGAGCGCTCCTCACTCCGCTCAGGACGAATCACCTCTGGAAAAGAGCGCAGTCGAAGCGCAGGGATTGCTAGGTTTAATTGTTAATCTGCAATATCTTGCGAATGGCGGGTTTGCCGTGGCAAACCCGCGCAACGTGAACGTTGCGGTACGAAATCCCGTTATCGTTTCGATAAACGCCAGTTTTTGCGAAGATAATCGGGGATTTCGAAATAGTTTTCGCCGCCCTCTTCGTACAGGACAACGCGGTCAATCACCGTCCACGTTAGGAAGCGGACAAACTTTTGCGCTTTCGGGTGTTGATCCTTTATTTTTTCAATATAGTCGAAGAAGGCAATTTGAATTTTCAGTAGCAACAGAGTCCAGTTATAGGAGCCTGTTTCAATCGTGTCGGCCACCTTGTCACCGGAAAGATAGCGGATGGCGGTCGCTGAAAAGCCACGCAGCCAGAACGGTAAAAATCCTTGAATGAATTTGACCAGGTCTTTTGCCAGGATTTTTCCAGAATCACTTTTGCCCATTTGCCGGTCAATGATCGTTTCAGCGAGGATAAATGAATCAGAAACAGAATCAGGCAGCAGGTCGGAACGAACGCCGACGATGTGTCCAACGACTTTCCAGCAGTGCAGATACGCATCGGCATCCTCAGGAGAAAGGGCAATTTTTGCGCGTCGCAAACCACGCATCACTCCGGCGGAAAAATCCATCAAGGTCCCCGCCATATCCTCCTGATTGATGGGCAACCCCCAGGCGGGATCCCATTCCTTTTGCCATTGATCTTTATGAGCGATGTAATATCGTATCGAAGCATGGAGCAGACGAATCTTTTGCGCGCTTCGGACTCCCCTGCCACCTGCTCCCAGACCCCCGGCCTGCATCACATCCATAATGAATTGCGCGGTGCGAAAGATGCGCCGATGGACATGTTTCGTCAGTTCCGCCGTAATGGAAAGAACGTGCGATCCTTTTTTGGTGGCGTAGGCATACGGCAGGGAGACAAAGAACAACATCATAATCATTTCGGGGCCGTACAAATCGAAAACGCGCTCGCCGCGCACAATCTTTTCCCTGTCTGCCCATGCTGGTAGGATTTGGGTCTTCTCAAAATAATCATGCACGATCTTCGGCATGGACTCGGGCAATGTATCCCGATTATTCACCAAATGCCTCATCATTTTGTTGAATTCATCCAGCCCGCCCGACTCGATCACTGATTTCACC
>JACPVB010000020.1 GCA_016191985.1 Chloroflexota bacterium
CCCGACAAGCCGGCCACTTTGGTGATCGCCGCTGTCAGTGTCGTCTTCCCATGATCGATGTGTCCCATCGTCCCGACGTTCAGATGCGGTTTGCTCCTGTCAAATTTTTCCTTCGCCATGTTCCGGTCTCCTTTTAATAGTTACAAGAATGCTTTTCAGCAACTGAGCCCTCAACGAGATTTGAACTCGTGACCTCACCCTTACCAAGGGTGTGCTCTGCCAACTGAGCTATGAGGGCTTAACGTGCTGTTCCCTAAAAAGGGAGTGGGCAGTGAAGGATTCGAACCTCCGAAGTCTTCTGACAACTGATTTACAGTCAGTCCCCTTTGGCCACTTGGGTAACTGCCCATGATAAATTGTGCTGGTCGCCAACAATTTCCTACTCAGCGATCAGAGAGCCGACGACGAGAATTGAACTCGTAACCTTCCGCTTACAAGGCGGATGCTCTGCCGATTGAGCTACGTCGGCGAGGGATTAAGCAGAGCGATTATACCAAAACAACTCACATCGTCAAGACAATTTGTACAGCAATGGATTTAATATGAAAATCGAAAACTGCCTCTTGACATTCAAACCCGGAGTGTGTATTATTAGAACAGATGTTCTAATATGAACGAATCTAACCGCTTTGACTTGATGATTGACGCATTGGTTGAGCTTGCCCAGGAGGAGCAGGTGCATCACGCTTCGCTCCCACCCACACCTGATCTGCCGACTTTGAAATCCGTCCTCGCTGATATATCCTCACTCCCTCGCGAGGCGCTCTTCCTTGGCCTGGCGGAAGATGGTCTGCCGGTCCTGCTCAACTTATACGATTCAACCCCCGGCCCCATCCTCATCATCGGCGACCGAGCCAGCGGCAAGACAAGACTCCTGCAAACCATCGCTCGCGCCGCAGACTTGCTCCATGCACCTACTGAAGTGCAATACGGCGTTGTTACATCCTACCCAAATGAGTGGAAGGATTTTCATGGCAACCAAAACAATGCCGGGATTTACCTCACACAAGACAATAACGCCGAAGAACTATTACAGTCCTTAGTCACCTGGGCGCACAACAACAAAGGCGAACAGCAATCCGTTTTATTGCTGATCGACAACATTGAATCTGTTTTAAAAATAAATCAACAAGTGGAACAAAACCTACGCTGGCTGCTTCTCCGCGGACCCAGCCGCCGCGTGTGGCCCATCGTCACCTTGAATGCGGGCCGCGCTCAGAGCATGAAAGAATGGCTGGAATTCTTCCACACCCGCTTATTCGGTTTTGTTGAAAACTCGGATGAAGCTCGCCTCATTACAGGGAACCCAAATCACACACTTGCCCACCTGAACGCCGGTACGCATTTCGCCCTGCGGGAAGGCAATAAATTGCTCAATTTCTGGGCACCTTCCATCGATTAGTTGATAGAGAAAGGCAAAACCCATGCACACTGGAATGTTATGGTTTGACAACGACCCGCGTACCACGCTAAGCGTAAAAGTCCAAAAAGCCATGGACTATTACAGTAAAAAGTTTGGGCGCATCCCAGACCTTTGCCTCGTGCATCCCAGCATGTTGGACAACGGACAAAAACAATTTGAACTGGGTAAACTCATCATTCGCCCCTATCGGCCTGTTATGCCGGGCCACCTTTGGATTGGCGTCGAGGACCAGAAATAATTGAGCCTGGTGGACGACTCAGAGTCCGAGTCATCCTTCGCCATACGCCATGGCTCAATCGTCCTTACGAACATCCCGCGGAACTGGCCCGCGGGATGTATTTTATTAACCAGCCGCAACCACGAATGCAATCGCCTGACCATCCGTGTGACTCAAACTGACCGACCAGTTCGATAGCCCCAACTCCTTCGCCAGCCGCTTCCCTTCCCCATGCAAAATCAAATATGGCGCTTTTTTTTCATCCGACCTGATCTCGATATCCAGCCAGCCGACATCGCCAATGCCACAGCCCAATGCTTTTGCTGTTGCTTCCTTCGCGGCAAACCTTGCCGCCAGCGAAGAGACTCGCCCGCCGCTTTCGCGTTGCTCCGCTTCCGTAAAAACCCGCGCAACGAAACGCTCTCCGTGCCGCTCCAACGCTTCACGAATGCGTGAGATTTCAATCAAATCAACACCGGTACGTAGAATCATTTCAAAAAATATGGAGTACAAATTACGTTCATCACGGACCAGCCGTTGCAATGACCAGGCGCTCCGGGTCAATATACTTTTGCGCAGCTTCAATCACATTGGCGCGCGTGACTGAACGCACAAAACTTTCGTAACGCTGGTAATAATCCATCCCCAGTTCGTAGCGATGAATATTCAAAATGGCGCTCACCACGCCGCTATTCGACTCCAACGATAGCGGCAAACGGCCGATGTAATTCGCCTGACTGTCGGCAAGCTCTTCCTTCGTCACACCACTTTTGATAAAACGGCGCAGCTCTTTTTCGATCAAGTCAATTGCCTTTTTTAAATTCGCGGGGTTTACACCCGCATTCACTTCCCAGGTACCGGGGCCAATCCCCGAATTCAAAGACGAATACGCATAATAAGCCAAACCAGATTTTTCACGCACCGCGTCACCGATGCGTCCCATCATGCCAAACTGCCCCAACACCGAATTCCCCAAAGATGCGGCCATGTATTCGGGGTCTTTGCGGCGCGGGCCGGCCATGCCAATCACAAGATCGGATTGGGATTTGCCTGTCAGCGTATGATGATGTTTCATGGTTTTGCGAACAGGCTTGAGCGGAGGAAGAAGCGGCGCATCCACCTGACCTGTAACCTGCCAGCCACCGAGGACACGTTCCACCTCCTCGACTGCTTTCTTCGGGTGGATCGCTCCCACGATGGCAATGACCATACCCCTCGGTCCAAAGTGGCGGTGGTGAAAATCTTTCATATCTTTGCGCGTGATGGATTGGATCGTTTCAGGGAAACCGTCACTGGGCCTGCCGTAGGGATGCTCGCGGAAGAGCATTTGATCGAAGGCCATATCGGCCATGTCGGCTGTGTCCTGCGCGCGGATGGCGAGGCCGGTAAGAAGCTGCGCGCGCAATCTTTCGATTTCATCCTTTGGAAAGGATGGCGTTTGCAGTGACTCGGCCAGCAGTTTGAGCAAAAGCGGAAGGTCTTCGACCAGTGAACGCCCGCCGAAACTTGCGTTATGCACGCCTGAATCAAAACCCAGGCTTGCTCCCACCGATTCGAGTTCATTGTAGATCGCGTCAAAACTTCGGGTTTGCGTGCCGCGCATTAAGGAGGAGGAAACAAAGTCGGCGAGGCCTAGTTTTTCATCACTTTCAAAAATCGCACCGGCAGGAAGATACCCTCCCATGCTGATAGATGGGCTGTTGAAGTTCGAGCGCGCAAGGATCGTGATGCCGTTTGACAGAACGGCCTGGTAAATATCCTTTGGGCCAGGCAGGGATGGTTTTGCGATTAATTTTGCCATTTAACCACCTTTGCCTTTCGGGCTATAAATGCCAATTACGCGGGTGCTGGGTTGAAAATATTTTTGCGCCACGCGCCGCACATCCTGCGGGGTGACTCTGGAAAGTTTGTTCAAATAGGTTGTGAACCAATCATAGGTGGAGAACATGGCGGTATAGCCCATCCAGAATGCCTGGTGGGTAATGTTCTCGCTCCCATACGCAAAGACGGCGCGCGCCTGCTTAACCGCACGTGTAATTTCATCCTTGCCCACCAACTCTTCCTGCAATTTTTTGATCTCCGCATCCAGGACTGCAACAGCCTCTTCAGGTTTGCGTTCGGGATGGTTGGTGATGGTAACGCGATACAGGTAGGGGTCTATCGAAGCATCGGAATATCCTGAGACATCCACCGCATAACCTTTATCAACCAGCGCGCGATAGAGACGGGAAGTTTTATAGGAAAGCCCGCTTGCGCCGTTGAGCAAGCTATCTAAAACTTGCAGGGGAAAGTAGTCCGGGTTGGTGGCGTTGGGAAAATGATAGGCAAGTTGAATGAACGTCGTTTCGCCGGGACCGTTGATCGAAAAGTGAAGTTCGCCTTTTTGTTCCGGTTCCGGGCGCGCAAGACGCGGCGGAGTAATTCCCCTGGGGATGGGTTCGAATAATTCACGGACGCGCTTCAACATGGGCTTTGTTTCAAAATCGCCCGCAATGGCAAGCACTGCATTGTTCGGCACGTAAAATGTACGGTAGTGCGTGTACAGGTCATCACGTGTGATGGTGCGCAAGTCTGCCATATCGCCAATGATTTCATGGTGGTAGGGGTGTACACGAAAAGCATAATTTTGAATCGCCTCGCCCAGCCTGAACATGGGTTCATTCTCGCTCCCCTCCCGCTCGGAGATGATGACCGTGCGTTCAGATGCAACCTCTTTTTCATTGAAGATGCTGTTCGTCATGCGGTCGGCTTCAAGACGAAGGGCAAGGTCAATTTTGTCAGCGGGCATGGTCTCATAATAACGAGTTGAATCATGCGATGTGGATGCGTTCCAGCGCCCGCCTTCGCGCGAGATGGCTTTATCCAGCACGTTGGCGGGGAATTTCTTCGTCCCTTTGAACTGCATGTGCTCGGTCCAGTGGGAGATGCCGGTTTTGCCGGTAGGCTCATCCCGCGAGCCGACGCGGTACCAGATCCACGAGGAAATGATGGGCGCGGTATGAATCTCTTTGAGCATGACTTTCATGCCGTTTTTCAAGGTGACTTGCGTGATGGGGTTTGTCAAATTATCTCCAATAAAATTACCGTTATTTACAGATCGGTTCTCCGTCCAAATTAACTGCGTTTTTATTTATCATGCAATAAAAAGGTTTTACAACATCCTGCAGTCCAGCAAACGGCTCGTGCAATTGCGTGTCTTTCAGCGGAATATCGACTGGCACATTAAGAACCACGGGGACAGTGGTATCCACTGGGACGGTCAGGTTTAGAAAAACGGGCAGGGTGGTTCCTGAAGGCAGGACGATGGTTGTATTTGCGCGCGCGATATTAAGTCCGCCGGTGTTGACGGTGACAAGCGCATTGTTGATGGTCACATCCTGGCTGAGGACAACGTTGGTCTGCTGATTTAATTGCAGGTCGAATTTCACCGGGATGCTTGTTTCCACTTTAATATCGGTGGTGATGTGGGCGCGGTCCATTCTTTCAAAATTGCCATATAGTCCGCCCAGCAAATCAGTCCCCATGCCCAATAGGGAGGAGAGACTCAGCCCGATGCTGTTGATGCTGATGACCAGCACGATCAACACAATAATAAGAATCATGTTGACCGTCAGGGAAAGGACACTAGCAATGTTCCAAAGAGCAGGCCCAAAGATGAGAATCCTGCCTTTCGGAGCAGAAGCAGTTTTCGGTTTGGGGGAGGAGGCGGGCGGCGCTTTGAGGGGCAGAGATGCCGGGGTTGCTGTCTCCACTTTTTTGGGGGTATCCGCTGTTTCTTCCTCTTTCAAAAAAGATGCATTGCTGGCATTCTTTTTAGGCAGGCGCGTGAGAGGGGATGATGTTCCCAACAAATTACGCATTTTTTTGCCGGGATTCTCTTTGGGTTCAGTGTTCATAAGGTCTCCTGTTGAAAAAACCGCCGGTCGGTGATGGCTTACTATCAATATTAACACAGATGGAACCAGGCAACTGTTTTGATTTTGAAAGATTTTTCACGATGGCCTGCCATCCCAAACGTAACTTTTTCAAGTCTTTTTCGACCTTTATAGGAATGGAATAATTATAGAAGCACAGGTAGAATGCTCTCAAACGGCTTGCCAGTTGCTTAGTTTCCAAATATAATCGCACAGTTTTTGTCATATTTATGGAGGCACATGAGTAACTCGACTTATTTTGTGGCGGTGATAGGCGCAGGGCCTGCCGGCCTGTTTGGCGCGCGCGAACTCGCACATCAACACCAGGGCGTGCGCGTGGCGATTTTCAATCGCGATATTAAACCTGGTGGACTTGCCGAATATGGTATTTATCCTGAAAAGCACATCATGAAGGAGGGATTGCGCAAACAGTTCCGCCAAACGCTGGACCTTGAAAACATCGATTATTATGGAAATATTTCCATTGGCGCCAGGGGCGATATGACGCTCGATGAAATTCGTGCGCTTGGTTTCGATGCCGTGCTGGTTTCAGCCGGCGCACAGGGGACTAAATCGCTGGGGCTGCCCGGGGAAAATCTGGAGGGCGTGTACCATGCCAAAGATGTGGTCTATTTTTATAACAAACTCCCGCCTTTCAGCCAGAAGAAATTCCGCTTTGGAAAACGCTGCGCCATCATCGGCGCGGGCAATGTGATGGTGGATATTGCACGCCATCTCATCAACGTGCAAAAAGCGGAGGAAGTGACCGCCATCGTAAGGCGCGGCCCCGCGGAAGTAAATTTCACCAAGGAAGAGATGAAACACCTGATCGGATATCTCAACCTGGGGGAATTTGAAAAGGAAATGGCGCGCGTCCGTCCCACTCTGGAGGCGATCAACCAGGACCTGGAAGCTGGGCGCCACAAAATTTTGGATTCCCTCGCGAAAGCGGATCCCAAAACCTCTGATGCGCATTTCCATTTTAATTTCCTCGCCTCTCCCACCGGCATGTACGGCGAGAATGGCCTGTTGACCAAGCTGGAAGTGGAAGATAACATCCTCGTTGAAAAAGACGGCAAGACCAGCGCCAAAGGCACCGGCGTGAAACGTCTGCTGGATGTGGACACGGTCATCTTCGCCATCGGCGACAAGGTGGATGAATCCTTCGGCCTGCCCACCGAATGGAATGAATTTGTCAAAAACAAGGAACCGCGCTTTCCCATCGAAGACGTTTCGTACGAATCCACGTTTGAAGGCGTCTTCGTCGGAGGTTGGTCTCGCAAGGCAAGCGAAGGCCTGGTCGGTTATGCCCGCCGCGATGGGACCAATGCCGGCAAGGCCGTCTTCCAATATTTGCAGACGAAGCAGCCTCTCAACGCCAGCCCTGAAGCGGTAGCTGAAAAAATGAAATCGCTTCAGAAACCCATTATTTTAAAGGACGATATCAAACGCCTCGAAGCGGTTGAGGTGGAGGAAGCCAAAAAACGCGGGGTGGAAGAATTCAAGTTCGCCAGCAATGAAGAGATGCTGCAAGCAATGGGCTTGATCGAAACAGCGTAATCGCCCTCACCCTAACCCCTCTCCCATTTTAGGAGAGGGGAAAATTATTATGAAACTTTCCACACCTGAATTCCGCGCCATGCAATCGCTGCCCCGCAAATTGGGGCAGCGATTCTTTGAAATGCCTGTGTTCCGCCAGATGGGTTTGGATCTGAAAAATAAAGATGTGCTCGAGATTGGTTGTGGCTCTGGCTATGGTGCGTACCTGCTCAATCAACTCAACCCGAAAAGTTACACTGGCCTGGATGTGATGGAAGAGCAAATCGCGCTGGCAAAAAAACAATACCCCCAATTTCAATTCATCGTGCAGGGCGCGGAAGACTTAAGTCAATTTGCAGATGCCAGCAGAGACGCGGTCATCATCTTCGGCGTTCTGCATCACATCCCAGACTGGCGCAAAACCATTGACGAGATCACGCGCGTGCTCAAGCCTCACGGCAATCTCTTCCTCGAAGAGCCGCGTGGTGTGGATATCAAAATCTTCGACGCCTTCTTCCGCTGGGGACACCCCGACACCGATTTCGGATTACAAGCGATGGAATCGCATCTCTCCACCCGGGGCCTGGTCATCCAATCCAAACAGTGGACTCCGCTGCTAACGATGTATCACGCATCAAAAATTACGGGCAATTAACCTTTTCGATTTGCGCGATTTCACCTGTCATTTCATACAAGCTGGGGTATTGACTATCTCCCTGCATCTTCACCTGAGTGGGGTAATAGGTAAATTGATAACAGGAATTAACTTCAATTTCAGCCCAGATTTTCTTCTTCAAGCCAAACACATAACGTTTTTGACCGTCTGTTGTCTCGGCTGAGTATTCGGTACACAATTGACGATTACACCAGCCTGTAGACTCGCGCTTCTCCTCAACCTGCACAAGAATCGTTTTCGTCCCTGCCTGATACTGACGATACGCGCCTGTCATAATGACCCAACCAGTAAATGCGATGACCGCACCAAGGAAGAGGGTTATTATTTTCTTGAAAATGGATTCCCTTCGATTAAAGATCGTCAGAAGAGGCGTCCCCAAGCCAAGCAGAAAAAGAATGAGTACGCCAGTAATCGCCCCTGAAAAAGCGCGCAAAGGGGTAACGGAATAAAGTAAATTGTCCACAAAGGCCTCCAATAAAATTAGGTCACACAGCCGTCTTTGCGCAACTCCTTCACCTTTTCACTGGAATATCCAAGGAGATTTTTCAAAACATATTCGGTGTGCTCCCCCATCAACGGCGGCGAGAGGCGGTATTCAACGGGTGTGCCGCCCATCTTAAGTGGCGAACCTACCAGAGACAACGCCCCAATGGTGGGGTGTTCCATCTGCACCAGCATCTCCCGCTCTTTGACCTGTGGCATGGAAAAAACCTGTTCAAAATTATTGATGGGGCCGCAAGGGATCCCGGCCTCATCTAATTTCTGTAACCACTCGGAAACTGAAGTAGTTTTGAAAATAGCAGACAGCACGGCAATGATCTCTTCACGGTTTTGCACGCGGGCAGAATTGGTGGCGAATTTTTCATCCATCCCAAGCTCAGGTTTGCCGAGCAAATCACACAGCCTTGAAAACTGGCGGTCATTCCCTACCGCAATTGCAAACCAGCCATCCCTGGCTTGAAAACTTTGATACGGAACGATATTCGGGTGGGCATTCCCGTGTCGTTTTGGCAAATTACCAGAGATCAAAAAATTACTGGCGACGTTCGCGAGCCAGCCCAATTGAGAATCAAACAAGGCAATATCGAGGTGCTGTCCCTCCCCCGTCAAAGCACGCGCCTGCAATGCAGCAAGGATCGCGACGATGGCGTTTTGTCCCGCAAACAAATCCACAACTGCCACGCCCGTTTTCATCGGCTCGCCTTCGGGTTCGCCAGTGATGCTCATCAATCCGCCTGAGGCCTGGATCATAAAATCATAGCCGGGCTTATCTTTCATGGAACCTGTCTGCCCGAAGCCAGTGATCGAGCAGTAAATCAATTTTGGATTCAACTCGTGCAGAGTTTCAAAATCCAGACCAAATCTTTCGAGCGTGCCGGGGCGAAAATTTTCCACCAGCACATCGCTCCGCACGGCAAGTTCGCGCAAAATATTTTTTCCCTCCTCCGTTTTCAAATTCACAACCATGCCGCGCTTGTTGCGGTTCACGCACAAGTAATATGCGCTCTCACCGCCCGCAAACGGCGGCCCCCAACCGCGCGTTTCATCGCCTTCAGGCGGCTCCACTTTGATGACATCCGCACCCAGGTCACCCAGAACCATCGTACAATATGGGCCAGCGAGCACGCGGCTCAAGTCCAACACACGAATTCCTTGTAAGGGCTGCATGATTCTCCTGTTGGGCGAGATAATATCTCGCTCTACGAAACAATATGAAACGCGACTTATATTTTAGCAAACCACTCATCAACGCGGCGGGATCATTGGGATTTGCGCCAGACCGAGGTCTTGAAGACTTTGGAGGTCTCAGCAGCTTCGGCGCTTTTGTGACGAACCCGCTCTCTCTCCGCCCGCGCCTGCCGACTGCCCAACCGGCTTTGATCCAATTCCCCGGCGGATTCCTGCTCCACAGCGGTTTGCCGAATCCCGGATTCAATGCCGCGCTGAAAAAATATTCCGCCAAATGGAATCGCGCCAGCCTGCCCATCATTGTCCATTTGATGGCGGATAGACCGGAAGAAACCCAACACATGGTGAGGCAGCTTGAAAACTTTGAAAACGTGATGGCGGTTCAGCTCGGTTTTGCGCCGTTGTTATCGGACGATATTATTTTATTGACTTTGGAAATGTGCCTGGGGGAAATTCCGCTGATTTTTGCATTACCGCATGAACAGGTATTAAGTTTGGGGCCACGTTTGATTCAGCATGGCGCGGATGCGGTCAGCCTTGCATCTCCACGCGGGGCGATGTATGACAAAAACGGGAAATTGATCACCGGGCGTCTATATGGACAATCCCTCTTCCCCCGTGCATTGGATGTGCTCCGTTCGGCGGCAATGCTTGGCTTGCCGGTCATCGGCTCCGGCGGGGTGTGGACGGATGTGGACGTGGAGTCCATGCTCAAGGCGGGGGCAATGGCCGTAGAAACAGATGCCCAGCTATGGGTCCCGAAAGAAGCGGATTTATGAATCGCAACTTATTATTTATAACTCACCTTACGCAAAATAGATTTCTGACCCCGTAGGGGTCGAATGATTATAGATTTTACGATACAGCATATTCAACCCTGAAAGGGTGTCATGGCTCATAAAATCCATGTCATCCCTTCGGGATTTGGATTCCGTTCGTCTAATTTTCTATAATCCTGCCATCCCTTCGGGATTGAGCCGCGTAAGGTGAGTAAATTAGGTAGAATCATCATCGCTTTGAATAAAAAAAGAGACCTGCTTTTGGCAAGTCTCTTTTTGGTAAGTAGTGTTTAGAGGACAACTACATCAGCGGCCTGCAAACCCTTGGGGCCTTTTTCGATGGAGAACTCCACCTTCTGGCCTTCCTGCAGGTTCTTGAAGCCATCGCCACGAATTGCGGAGAAATGGACGAAGACATCCGGACCACCTTCACGTTCGATGAAGCCAAAACCCTTGGTGCCATTGAACCACTTTACCGTACCGACTACACGTTCAGACATTTTGCCTCCTAAGCAAAGAGAAAAAAAATAAGGTGACGCAGTATGTCTTTCATCGGGTGGTAAATGAAACAACTCAAATGTTGTGCTTTGAGCGATCTTCTTGATACTTCCACAACGAAAACCTACAGCATCCTACGAGCCCAACTTTATCATGAAATTCTCATATTGGCAATTTTATTTGACTCGCTCTAAAAGCATGACCGGGATGCGGCGGTGAGAGGCGCGCTGCTTGTAGTTTTCGTACCCGGCATAGTAGGAAACCGCCATTTGCCAGTATTTTTCGCGCTCGTCCCCTTCCACCTGGCGCGCACTATATTCCGCGATTTGTGAGCCAAACTGCACCTTGCATTTTGGATTCACTTTGAGGTTGTAATACCAGCCAGGGTTGGTTTTGCGCCCAAAGTTCGAGCCGATGAGGGCGATCTTTTCACCGTCGAACAGACTGACAAGCGGCATGGTGCGCGGCTGGCCGGTCTTTGCACCGATGGTGGTGAGTTGAATGATGGGCAGGCCGACGATCTCTGTGACCGTATGTTTGCCGCTGCTTAACTTCCAGACGATGGCATCGAGGCGATAAAGCACAACCGCAAGAAAAGCAGAGACCCATTTCAACATTAACAAACGATGGATGGATTTTTGGAGGGCGTTTGGTTTTTTGTTCATTTTTCCAGCCAGATGGTGACGGGTCCGTCATTGTGGATTTCCACTTCCATGTGCGCACCGAATTGACCGGTCTGTGTCGGCACACCGTGGCCGCGCAGGTATTCAACGAAGCGGTCTACCAGCGGAGATGCTATCTCAGGCAAGGCCGCATCAATAAATGAGGGACGGCGTCCCTTGCGGGTATAAGCATACAAGGTGAATTGCGAAACGACGATGGCTTCGCCTTTCACATCCAGCACGGAGAGATTGGTCTTGCCCTGTTCATCTTCAAAGATACGCAGATTCGCCGCTTTCTCCGCGAGAAACTGGGCCTGCTCCTCCCCGTCACCGTGACCTACGCCCAATAAAATCAACAGACCTTTTCCGATTTTGGAAATGGTCTGCTGGTTTACGGTGACACTGGCTTTGGAAACACGCTGGATAAGTAGGCGCATGGGACCTGGATAATGCGTAATCCGTGATGCGTAATTACGGATTACGCATCACGGATTACGGAAGCTCCATCGCCTCGCGCACTTCGGCCATGGTTTGCTGGGCGATGACGCGGGCGCGTTTTCCGCCGTCGTTCAACACATCCTTCACGTAACTTTCCTGTGAGGCCAGCTCGGCGCGTTTAGCGCGGAAGGGTTCAAGATGTTTGTTGAGGTTGCTTGCGAAACGCAATTTGCAATCCACACAGCCGATGCCCGCCCTGCGGCATTCCACATTGACCATATCAATTTCTTCCTGCGGTGAGAAGATTTTGTGCATGGTGAACACGTTGCAGACATCCGGGTTGCCGGGGTCGGTGCGTTTCTGGCGCGCCGGGTCGGTGACCATTTCGCGCACGCGCTTAGTGGTCTCTTCCGGCGTGGAG
>JACPVB010000252.1 GCA_016191985.1 Chloroflexota bacterium
ACACCCCATAGGTCGTATTCTTCACAGCCGCGCGCCTTTGCCCAGCGGATGGCTTCCCATTGCAGGAGGTACGTGGGCATGCGGTTACGTTCTTCATTATTCGACGCGCCATAGACGTACCAGGCACGCTTGCCATTGGCAAAGACCATCAGCGAGGCAAGCGGTTTGCCTTCATATTCTGCGAGGAGCAGTTCGCATGTCCCTTTCGGGTGAAAGAGATCGTAGGCACGTTGATAATATTTTTTGGAATGCACGCCGAATCCATCGCGCCCGCCGGTGACGGTCATCATCTCGTGGAAGGTGGAGACATCGTCCCATGCGCGGACGGTCACGCCTTTTTTCTCTGCAAGGCGGATGTTGTAGCGAGTCTTTTGTTTCATCGCCGCGAGGATTTCTTCTTCGCTTTTTGTTATACCAAGAATGATAGTGCGGGGAGGTTGGATGTTGTGGGGAGAAGTAACAAGAGGCAAGGAACGAGAAACGAGTTGAAAGTCCTCATCCCATGTATCAGGTTCAACTTTTAGAAATATGGTCTTGTTCTTTTTGCAGACTACATCAATTTCATGCCAAAACTTGTTACTCTGCAACTCGTTACTCATCACTGGCTTTGGAATATACCCTATCGTAAAACCCAGCGGCAATTTTCGAAAAAGAATCTGAACGCCAGAAGCTCCTGAAACAATGCGGACGGGCTTCCACCCAAAATCTTTTTTGAGTTCGCCCCACTCACCCATCTGCAAGAGATGCGTGTTTGGGAACTTTGTCAGAAATTGATTCCACTCGGCGAGGGTGACTTCGGTCATGGTTTCGATATGCTCCGCTACTCAACCCTAGCGTTGCACTGAGCCAGAGGGGAGAAAATGATTGATGGTCTGAATCAAATCGTCAGTTTGGGAATGAAGCGCGAGGTCGGCGAGTTGATCGAGCACATGCGCGAGCGAGTCACCATCCACTTGCTCCTCTTCGGACATGCGGAAAATCTCAGAGTGCTCGGTGCGCTCAAAATTTACGCCATCTTCAAAAAGGTCTTCGCGCAGTTTTTCGCCAGGGCGCACGCCCGTGAATTGAATTTCGATATCGCGATGCGGCTCAAGCCCCGAAAGACGAATCAAATCTTCGGCAAGGTCGAGGATGCGAACCTGCTCGCCCATGTTAAGCATGAACACTTCGCCGCCCGCGCCCATGGACGCGGCTTGCAAAACAAGATGCACGGCTTCGGGAATGATCATGAAATAACGCTGCATGTCGGGATGCGTGAGCGTGATGGGTCCGCCGCGCGCAATTTGATTTTTGAAAGTAGGCACGACACTGCCACGGCTGCCAAGCACGTTTCCAAAACGCACCACGGAATACGCGAGATGATTACGCTGCGCGGCATTGAGGACGATCATCTCAGCGAGACGTTTGGTCGCGCCCATGACGTTGATCGGACGCACGGCTTTATCGGTGGAGATGAGCACGAGTCTTTCCACCCGATGCCTGCTCGCTGTTTCGACGACATTTCTTGTGCCTAGAACATTGTTCGTAACCGCCTCTTCGACATTGGCTTCCATGAGCGGGACATGCTTGTGCGCCGCCGCGTGAAAGACAACTTGCGGTTGATGTTCTTTGAAAGTTTTCTCGATGCGGTTCGGGTCGCGGACATCGGCAATGACGGCTTGAACAGGAAGCGACGGATAATTCTCTTTGAGTTCCTGCAAGATATCAAAGATGCTATTTTCACCATGACCAAGCAAAGTCAGTTCGCCTGGATTCCAACGCGCGATCTGACGGCACAATTCACTTCCGATGGAACCACCCGCGCCGGTGACCAGAACACGCTTGCCGCCAAGAATCGAACCGATGAGACGGTCATCAATTTTTACGGGTTCGCGGCGCAGGAGATCGGTGATGTCCACTTCGCGCAGGCGGTTGACACTGACTTTGCCGCCAATGAGTTCATAAAAGCCAGGGATGATGCGTGAGGTGATGCCGCGCTTTCGGCAGACATCATTGACGAGGCGAATAATACGCCCCGGCGCGGCAGGGATGGCGATGATGACTTCGTCCACTTGCTTGGTGTCGAGAGTCTTTTCGAGCTGGTCAATTTTGCCGATGACAGAGACCCCATAAATTTGATGGTGCTGTTTGGCTGGGTCATCATCCAAAAAACCGACGGGAATGAGGTTGAGTTGCGAAGTTTTTTGCAACTCGCGGACGACGAGCGCGCCCGCATCCCCTGCGCCGAGGATAAGGGCATGGCGGTGGGTCTTTCCATTCGTTTGCACGGCAGATTGTTCCGCGAGAATCCGTAAGACAAAACGCGAGCCGCCGATGAGGATGAGCGAAATGAGCCAGTCGATGCCGAGGGCGGAGCGTGGCATCCCAGGCTTGATGAGGTCAAAGCCGATGAGCAGGAGCATCACGCCCGATGTCATCACGGAGGCGGTTATTACAGCAAAAGTAATAAGCCGCAATTCGTTCGTGCTGGCGTAGACCCACAGACGACGATAGAGTCCAAAGAAAAAATAAACGGGAATTTTGACAAGCAACGCCACCGCGCACATGACAAGGGCGGCAGGAAAATAAAAAGGCAACTGACTCACATCCAACCGCAAGGCAAAACTGCCCAGCACCGAAACGACAGTGAGAACAAGGTCGCCAATTAAGACAAAGCGGTTACGAACGTGGGGACGGGAGGACATGGGAGAGAGGAACTGGAGATTGGAGAATTAGAGAATTGATAAATCCTGGTGGTCGAGTAGGCGGCGATGCTCTTCCGCCGCCGTATCGAGACCACCAATAATAGGTTTACCTGAACTTGGCGGTTTCGACACCGCACTTGCGTTCGGTGCAAGTGTACGCCCCTCAAAGAGCATTCGGGGCTACTCAACCACCGGAGTATTTATGTTACTGACTATTCCTCATCGACTCCACGGCTTCATACAAACCATCTGCCAACGTCACTTGCGGTTTGAAGCCGAGGGTTTCCATGATCTTCTTCGGTGTACCGATGGAGCGGTAAATGTCACCGGGGCGCGGGTTGGCGTGGATGTGTTTGGGGGCGTTCGGGAAAATCTCATAGAGGATGTCCAACAGGTCGAGCAGACGGGTTTCGACGCCGGTGCAGACGTTGAATATTTGTCCCGGTGCGGCGGGATGTTCGGCGGCAATCAGATTCGCCTGCACCACGTCACGGACGTTGACGAGGTCACGGGACTGACCGCCGTCGCCGAAAATGGTAATCGGCTTGTTATCCAACATGCGGCGGATGAAGATCGGCACGGCGGCGGCATACATCGAGTCCGGTCGCTGGCGCGGACCGTAGACGTTGAAGTAGCGCAGCGCAACCACTTCAAAGCCAAATTGATTCGTGAATAATTCTCCATAAAGTTCGTCCACGCGCTTGGAGACGGCGTAGGGTGATAACTGCCGAAGTGGCGTATCTTCTGAAAGCGGATAGTCTTCCGAGTCGCCGTACACTGCCGCACTCGTGGCAAAAACCGCGCGGCTCACGCCCGCCTTGCGAGCGGCTTCAAACAAAGTGGACGTTCCCGTCACGTTGACATCGAGACATTCCTGCGGCTTTTCCATCGATTCGGGGACAGAGACGAACGCTGCTTCGTGGAAAATAACGTCCATGCCTTTCACGGCTTTGGTGACCGCATCCGCGTCACGCAGGTCGCCTTCGATAATTTCCACATCCAGGCCCTGCAAATTTTCGCGTTTGCCAGAGGAGAAATTATCAAGGATGCGGACGGTATGTCCAAGTTCAAGTAACGTACGTGAGATGTGCGAGCCGATAAAGCCTGCGCCGCCAGTGACTAGATATTTCATAATTTATCTCCCGGTTCTTCTTAATACAGTTCCAATGGTCCTCAGCACAATGCCAAAGTCCATGCCGAGGGTGCGATGCTTGATGTAATATAAATCATATTCGAGTTTGACAACTGTTTCTTTGATTGTAGCAACATACCCATAATTGATCTGCGCCCAGCCCGTGAGGCCAGGCTTCACCAACAGCCTTGCGCGGTAGAAGGGAATTTGCCTTTGATACTCCGCCACCAGTTCGGGACGCTCCGCACGTGGCCCGACGAGACTCATCTCACCGCGCAGTACACTCATAAATTGCGGCATTTCATCCAAACGAGACCTGCGCAGAAAATTGCCAACCTTTGTCACCCGCGGGTCGTTTTCCACAGCCGCCTTGGCCTCGCCATCGGCTTCCGCATCCTGTTTCATGGTGCGGAATTTATAGATCCTAAAAACGCTTCCGCCTTTGCCAAGCCTTGTCTGTGAGTAAAAAATAGGGAATCCGCTTTCCAACAGGATCGCCATCGCAATAAATGGAAAGAGGAGGATGAAGATGATCGTCCCCACAAAACTGCCCAGAAGATCCAACAGGCGTTTGGAGAGTTCATACAAGCCGCTGACGCGCACCTGATCGACAAAAGAGCGGATGACCCAGTCCGACTCGAGATGTTCGATGGGCACACGCTGGGTCAACTCTTCGTACAGGATCGGCATGCGGGTCACTTCCACGCCGCGTTCCTGGGTATCCAAAATGGTTTGAAAGGTTTGACCTTTTATTTCTCCACTGATGGCAACGACAATATCAGACACGCGATAGTCTTCCACAATATCAAGCAAGTGTTCGCTCGTCCCGAGCACGGCAAAACCAAAATAGGATTTACCTCTTTTTCGGAGATCGTCGTCAATAAAGCCGAGCAGGATGAAAGGCGGCGGACTGAGCTTGCGGTAAATATCCGCGAGGGAATGGCCTGCCTTGCCCGCCCCCACGATGAGGACACGACGCATTAACCCAGATGAGGTGTAGAGTCGGATATAGATGGCGCGCCAGCCCAACGTTAGGAATGAAGCGAGGACGAGGAACGCGCCGACTGCGATACGCGGAAGTGACGTCGGCTCCAGATTAATCGTAAAGAGCAGGGAATATCCCAACAGACCGACGATTGGCGCGACCGCAATCCCAACCAGGGTTTTGCGCCAGTTGCCCGCGGAATGCGGGTCGTATGATTCCACCATCAAGACCAGCCAGACGAGGGGCAGCAGGTAAAACCAAAACGGAACCTCGATGGTGATCAGGCGTTCGGCCCTGCCCGGAGGCAGGCCGCTTTCGATTAATTTATACAACGTATATTGATACCAAAAATAAATCGCGCCGACCATGGCGCTGACCGATGCGATAAAATCCCCCACTATTAAAATGGAGCGCTGTTCGCTTGGTCTTAAGCGTAATGAAGGTCTGTAAATATCAGCCATTTTTTTTGAACAAACTTAGAATACCGCTCCACAAAAAACCCGAACCCCATGAAACGTGCATGGTCGAGATCGCGAGCGGCAGCCCCCAAAGCAAAAAACCTTTCCTTTTATTAAATGCCAGTCTTAAACCAGCCAGCCCCAAAACAAAAAAATAAATCAATAATTGCACAGCCAGTAAATAGCGTGCAAACACAGTCCACAAGGATAACACAATCAGTGTAATCAGGCCTAACACAAATGCGGGCGGCAAAGCCTGCCGCCAGCGTAAGGTATGTGGATACCGCCTGAGCATTTGAAATTTCCAATATCCATATCGCCAATATTGTGCCGCAAGTTTGCCAAGCGTGCTGCGTGAAAAATAAACCGAGCGAATGGATGGGTCCAACCAGACCACACCGCCCGATTCACGCACGCGGGTATTGAATTCATAATCTTCATTTGCCAGCAATGTTTCATCGAATGTGCCGACCTTTTCAACCAGCGCGCGGCGGAACGAACCGAAGGGAACCGTATCCACTGCGCCTGCGTTTGCGTTGAGTCGGTACATCGCATCGCCCACGCCCAGCGGATGCGCCGCCGCAAACGAAATGGACTCGGCCATCCATGTCTCTGCGCCTGGGCGAATCTCCCACACGCCGCCGATGTTTTCACCTTTTCCCGATTGATGCGCTGTCACACAGCGTTCCACATATTCAGGGATGGGCATGGAATGCGCATCCAAGCGGACGATGATCTCGCCTCTGGACTCACGAATAGCCTGATTCAGTCCCGAGGGAATCGTCCTCGCTGAATTTGTCACCACGCGCACCGATAAATCTGGGTGTTCTTTTTGGAAAGCCGCAATCACATCCCGCGTGCCGTCCGTGGACATGCCATCTGAAACGATCAATTCCATCTGTCCGCGCGGATAGGTCTGTGCGAGAACCGCATCCAGCAAATGACGGATGGTAGCTTCCTCGTTGTAACAGGGGACAATGATGGAGACAAAGGGCGGCATGGGTTTGGGTTACTTTTATGGCATTTCAACAAATTACGTAATACGTGATGCGTATTACGTAATTTTACTTCGACGGCTTTGTTTTTATAAGCGGCAGGAACACATCGAACGATGTTCCCTTCCCCACCCCGCTGCGGACGCTTATTCTACCACCATGCGCCACTACGATCTCATGGGCAATCGCCAGCCCCAGCCCCGCGCCGTGCATCTCGCCGCCCCTACGGGCAGGGTCTGCCTGGTAAAAGCGGTCAAAAATATGCGCCTGTGCCTCCTCTGGAATTCCAGCGCCCGTATCCGTCACTGAAATGCGCATCTCGTTATTTTCAGCTACCGCCCGCAAAGAAACCGACCCATTACGCGGCGTGAACTTGAGCGCGTTATCTACCAAATTGGTGAAAACCTGCGCCATGCGGTCGCCGTCCGCAGTGACGGTTGGCAAATCAGGCGAAACCATCACCTCAATGGTCACTCCCATCCTCTGCGATTGCGGCGAGAACTTTTCCGACACCGCATTCAACAACGCAGATACGTTCACGGGACTCATCGTAATATCCGCTGTGCCTGCATCGAGCCGCGCCAGGTCGAGCAAGTCCAAGACCATACGGTGCATCCGCCCTGACTCGGTATAGATCACCTGCGCGGCTTGCTGGCGTGATGCGCCCGTATCTGCCGTGCCGTCCAATATCGCCTGCGCAAATCCCTGAATGGACGTAAGCGGCGTTTTCAATTCATGGGAGACATTGGCAACGAACTCGCGCTGAGACTGTTGACTCGCTTGCATCCGCGCGATCATGGCATTGAACGCCCGCGTCAATTCCTGGACCTCGTGCGGGCCGCGGGTTTCTACAGGCTTAATCGCATCTGACGGGAGGGAGCGCGCCGCAAGCACCACCTTCTGCAACGGGTCCGCGATCCAGCGCGCAAAAAAGAAAGCCACCACGAGCGAAAGAATCAATGCAACGATTCCACCCTGCAAAATGAGAGGCAGGAACTCATCATTAAATACACTCAAAATGGATATGCGCGGACGCGGAGACGCCACCATTAAAAAACTGCCATCGGGGAGTTTCTCGAGCGTGTACAACCAGTTTGCGCCGTTTTTATCACGCGCAAGCGGTGTGGCATTTCGAGGAAAAATCCTGCGTGCTGGATAAGGAAGCCCAACTTCGCTGCCGGAGTGCGTATCAAAGACCACCTGCTTATTCTGCGAGTACAACAAAATACGCACGTCGAAAGTACGCGAAGCCCGCTCCGCCACCGCAGAAATGGATTGCGTCCCGTTCTCCCGCTCTATCACCACTTCCTGTACTGCCTTTAATTTCTCCAAAGTTTGGCGGTACAGAATGGGGTTGCGGATGAGATACAAAAATAGAATCATCGCCACAACACCAAGCGCTGTGACGATGATAAAAGCGTAACTTAACCAGAGGCGGGAACGGAGGGAAGAGAACATGGGAGAGGCAGTTACAGAACACGCAACACGATCACGTATTTCGTGTTGCGTGTTCCGTAATTAACTTATAACCCACCCCCGTCACCGTTTCAATTTTCACATTTCCTCCATTCAGCTTCTTGCGAAGATGGGCGATGTGCACGTCCACGGTGCGGGTCTGGCCGTAAAAATCAAATCCCCAGGCAAGCTGGAGCAACTGCTCACGGGTAAAGACGCGGCTAGGCTGCTCTGCCAGGGTGAGTAAAAGGTCAAATTCCTGGGTACGCAGGTCGAGGGTCCGCGAAGCGAGGCGGGCTTCACGGGTGACAGGGTCAATGGTCAAATCGCCGCGGTGGACAGTTTTTCCATCCGCCTGCTTTTTGTTATCTCCTCTGCGCAAAATAGCTTTGACGCGCGCGATCAATTCACGCGGATTGAACGGTTTGGTCAGGTAATCGTCCGCGCCGAGTTCGAGGCCGAGGATTTTATCAATGTCCTCATCTCGCGCGGTGAGCATGATGATCGGGGTTTGGTCGCCGCTCGCGCGCAGTTTACGACAGACTTCAAATCCATCCAGCTTTGGGAGCATCACATCCAGCACGATCAGAGCGGGACGTTGCTTCGCCGCTGCCTCAAGAGCAGACTCACCATCTGAAATATCCTGCACGCGAAACCCTTCACGTTCAAAGTACATGCGCGCAAGTTGAATGATGGACGGTTCATCGTCAACGAGCAGGATCAGTTCGGCAGACATTTAGGCAGTTAACGCAACACATTCAATTTCGACCAGCGCGCCCTTGGGTAAACCAGCCACGGCAACGGTGGTGCGGGCGGGCGGATTTTCGCTAAAGGTCTCGGCATAAATCGCGTTCATCTTCGCAAAGTCGTTCATGTCTTTGAGAAAGACAGTGGTCTTCACCACAAGGCTCACGCTGGAACCTGCTCCTTCCAAAATATTGCGAAGGTTGGACAATACCTGCCGAGTCTGTTCTTCAATGCCGCCGGGCACCAATTCCATGGTAGCGGGGTCGAGACCCACCTGCCCGGCTGTGTAAATCAGGGAGCCGATATGAATCGCTTGCGAATAGGGACCGATTGCCTTGGGAGCCTTCTCGGTGTGAATAACGTTTCTGGGCATGATTTCCTCATTTCCATCATTGGGATGATAACGCCTTGTATTTTATCGCTTGTCTCGTAATTATGTAAACTTTTGTCGAAAGTTACGAAGAAAAAAATTTTTGTAGCTCTATCATTTTTAACGGGAAGCTAAAAACCTCAGCCACGAGCTTTTTTAGCCAATTCGCGAAAATTCGTGACATCGTGCCCGTAGGGTAAATTCGCGGCAAGAATCTTTTGAGGAAATCGTATGGCAAAATGCAAATGCGCGGACACAGAAATTGCATCCGCGCATTGGTGCGAATTCGGGATTATTTGCCATCCCTTTTGAGGCCGCGTGGCGGTCTGTTGGCTTCGCGGAATTCTCTCAGTGCCTCGCGCAACGCCCGGAATGTGCCATCCATCGCAGATTTCAATTCCTGCATTTTCGCGCGCATCTGCTCCACGGTGGATTTGGCCTGTTCGGAGTCTGTCACTTTGCCGTTGGCGTCAAAGCCCGCGTGAGTGTTGACAATTCCTTCGATGCTGTCGTATATCGGTTTGGCGGCATTCAACGCGGCTTCGTAGGCATCCAGCGCGGCCTGCAAAGCAGCGACATCCTTGCCGTTCTCGGCGATCTTATCGATCCGCTCTTGAATTTTGGCGACGTGAGCGTCAATGTCCTCGAATGCCCTGCCAATGCGTTCATACCTCCCCAATTGACGCGCCCAAATCCGTTCCAGATTCTCATCGGAAATGTCGCCTGGGATGGGCGGGTCATCGTCCGCGGCGAAAGCGCTGGTGACGGGGAATGCCGCAAGAACAAGCACGGCAACGGAAACGGCCAGAATTATCTTCCTAAATATGCTTTTCATCGTAAACCTCCTTTTACCGCTGGTTGCATAATTTACTAAACTGATTGGTGGAAACTACGAGCAAAAATATCAATTCGAGTTTAGTAGCAATGCGGCACTGTGCAGGTTACGATGAAATTTTAGGGTCGGTAAGTTAGCTGAGTGTGGTAGGGATGTAAAAAGATTGTAAATTCTTTTCTAGCCACCTGACAGTTTCAGATTTCTGGCAAATTCCGGTGGTCGAGCGGTTGTCGAGCTTGTCGAGACATAGCCCTGAGTGTTCGCCGAGGGGCGTATCGAGACCACAAGTTACAAGGAAATTCTTCGTTTTCTATCAACTTTTGGTCTC
>JACPVB010000257.1 GCA_016191985.1 Chloroflexota bacterium
ATGCGATTTATCCGAATTTTTTTGCTGGCTATTTTTCTTCTATCGCTCGCGCCATTGCCGGCGCAGGCGCAGGGATTCGCGCCCCCTGCCAGTGTTCGACTCCTTTTGGATGAGATGACCCCGGAAGAAAAAGTGGGGCAGTTATTCCTTGTTAGTTTTACAGGGACTGACACAACTGTCAATTCTCAAATTTACAATTTGATCGCCCGTTATCACGTGGGCGGCGTGGTGTTGACAGCCGGGAATGATAACTTTTCCGGGAGCAATACGGTTTCGCAAGCCCGTACGCTGATCAATGCGTTGCAGCGCCTGGAATGGGATTCGGCGGTGACACCAACGGAAGATCCACTGACGGGAAAGAATATCACCTTTTCCTATGTGCCACTTTTTATCGGCATTACACAGGAAGGGGATGGTTACCCAACGGACGAAATCCTAAACGGGCTTACGCCGTTGCCAAGTGAAATGGCAATTGGCGCCACATGGAACCCGAATCTCGCCGAACAGGTGGGAACGATCCGCGGGCGGGAACTGGCGGCGCTTGGATTTAATTTGCACTTTGGGCCGTCGCTCGATGTGTTGGAAACGCCTTCGTCTCTGGGCGGTGATTTTGGCGCGCGCGTATTTGGCGGCGACCCGTTTTGGGCGGGCGAGATGGGGCGCGCTTATGTAACTGGCTTGCACGCAGGCAGTGAAAATAAAATGCTTGTCATTGCCAAGCATTTCCCCGGCGTGGGCGGCGCCGACCGTTTGCCCGATCAGGAAGTCTCAACCGTTCGAAAATCCCTGGAGCAATTAAAACAGATTGAACTTGCGCCGTTCTTTGCTGTAACGGGAAATTCCACCTCCGCAGATGCAAAGGTGGATGGTTTGCTTGTTTCGCACATCCGTTATCAGGGGTTTCAGGGAAATATCCGCGCTACCACGAGACCCATCAGCTTTGACCCGCAGGCCTTAAGCCAGATTTTGGCCCTACCTCAATTTTCAACCTGGTACGAGAACGGCGGCCTCATCGTTAGTGACAACCTGGGCAGTCCGTCTGTCCGTGATTTTTATGCTTCAGGCGGCGGCCAGTTTTTTGCGCGTGTTGCCGCGCGCGATGCCTTCCTTGCGGGCAACGATGTGTTGTATCTTGGCAACATCGTTTCCAGCGACGCGCCGGATTCGTACACCAGCACCACCCGCATCCTCGATTTCTTTATTCAGAAATATCGCGAGGACCCGGCCTTTGCCCAGCGCGTGGATGAATCTGTAGCCCGCATCCTTACCGCGAAAATGGGTGTGTATAAAAATTTTATCCTCGGAAATGTCGTAAGCGACGGCAGTGATCTGATCGCTTTGGGTCAGGATACCGCTGTCACATTTGCTGTAGCCCGCGGTTCAGCCACATTAATCAGCCCGGATCTGACCGATCTGACCTCTGTGATGCCTTTGCCGCCCCAGCCCAACGATCATCTCCTCTTTCTTACCGATGCGATAAACATAAAACAATGCACAGAATGCCTTCCGCAGGCGCTGTTTGCGGAGGATGCGCTTGAGAGCGTCATCTTGCAGTTATACGGTCCTCAAAGTGGAAACCAGACCGAGGGCTTCCGGCTTACTTCCTACTCGCTTGAAAAATTACAGTCCATGCTTGATACCCCGGAAGACAATCAATTCATGGCGGATGATATCGCCCGCACGGATTGGATCGTCATTTCCGTGACCGATGCCTCGCACGGGCAGCCCGCTCTCATCAGCCGCTTCCTGCGCGAACGCCCCGACCTGTTGCGTGAAAAGAATGTGATTTTGTTCTCGTTCGGCGCGCCTTATTATTTCGACACGACAACCATCTCTAAATTAACCGCGTATTATGCGCTTTACAGCAAACAACCCCAATTTGTGGATATCGCCGCACGCTTGCTCTTTCAGGAATTAACACCCGTAGGCACATCGCCTGTCTCCATCCCCGCCGTGGGATATGACCTGATCTCCGTCATGGCCCCGGACGCCAACCAGGTCATTCCGCTCTTTCTGGACCTGCCGCCTGCTCCTGTTACCCCTGGCTCTTTGCTCACTCCCGAGCCGACTCCGATTCCACTTTTTAGAATCGGCGACACCATCGCCATCCGCACCGGCACCATTTTGGATAGCAACGGACACTCCGTTCCAGATGGGACGGTGGTTCAATTTTCCATGATGTTGACTGGGGAAGGCGGCGGCATTTTGCAGCAGGTGGAATCGACCACCACGCAAGGAGTAGCGCGCGCATCCTTTGGCTTGGATAACCCCGGCCTGTTGGAGATTCGCGTTTCCAGTGAGCCAGCCGTTAATTCGTTGGTTCTGCAATTGGATGTTTCACAATCCGGTGCGGTGGCTGTAACGGTGGTTGTGCCTCAGTTGACCCCGTCCATTGAACCGACTGCCGAAGCGGTTGTTGTGGAGGAAGTGGACCCATACATTTCCGATGATGGCTTCCCACGTTTCTCCGCCTGGGTGATTGCCATGCTGGTTGTTCTTTTGAGCGCGTGGCTTGCCTACCTGATTACCGTCCGCGTGACGAACCGCCGCTCTGCCGTCCGCTGGGCGCTGGGAATCTTGCTTGGCGGTTTGCTTTCCTATAATTTCCTGGCCCTCGGCTTGTTTGGCATCACCAACTGGACGATAAGCAGCGGCGTATCGGGCGTGATAATTTTCGTAATTCTTGGGGAATTGCTTGGCTTTGTCGGCGGTTGGCTTTGGTCGCGCAGGTAACAAATAGTACAATCGTCCAGACATCGATATTGGAAATGGTGATAATATCCTGCCAACTTTAGGTTAGGAGATCAGTGCATGGTAAACCAGAAGCAAAACAAGGAAAAACAACCCCCTATTTTGTTCGAGAAGACTCAAAGCATTATCAAACAGGTCAACAAACTGCTGGGGGGCACGCTCGTCACATATTTCAATAATCCGCGCGGCAGTGTCTGTCATGATGATGTGCTGGCTTTGTTTGAATTATTGGAAAAGATCGGACACCAGGAAAAAATCTACCTCTTTATCAAATCCAGTGGTGGGAATGGCCAAGCTTCCTTGCGGATCGTGAATCTCCTGCGCCAGTATTGCAAAGAGGTCGTGGCGGTGATTCCACTGGAGTGTGCCTCGGCTGCAACCATGATTACCCTCGGCGCAAACGAAATTCACATGGGGCCGATGGCCTATCTCACCTCGGTGGATACGTCCCTGACGCATGCGCTTTCGCCGATTGACCGTGACAACGACCGTGTGAGCGTCAGCCTGGATGAATTGAATCGCGTCGTGAAACTGTGGCAGGCTCAGGGGTCCGATAAGAGCGAGAATCCCTATCAGCAATTGTTCCAGCACGTGCATCCACTCGTCATTGGCGCAGTGGACCGGGCCGAGTCTTTGTCCATTATGCTGTGCAAGGAATTGCTTGCCTATCACATCGAGGATGAAAAAGTAGCCGAAAAGATCGCCGCCACGTTGAACTCAAAATATCCCTCGCACGGCTATCCAATTTTGATCGAAGAGGCCAAACGGATTGGCCTGAAGGTGAACCATCTTTCCCCGGAGATCAATACTCTTTTACTTGAATTGAACGAACTTTACAGTGAGATGGGCCAGCGCGCCACAACGGATTTTGACGACACGCACGCGCATGGTAATGAAATTCTTAACATTTGGGAATCAACGGGCGTGCTCGTGTATTACCAGCAGGATAAAGACTGGTTCTACCGCACCGAAGAGCGCCGCTGGATTTCGCTCAATGACAACAGCAGTTGGCGGCGCGTTGCAAAGGTCGGCCGCAAAGTGGAGAAATCCATCCTGCACATTGCTTGATGAAAAGAGACTTCCAAAACAAAATTTGGAAGTCTCTTTTATTTCTCCAATAGATTCTTTGTTTCCATCGCATCGTATGGCGCCTGACAGGTTGAGAACAAGGCCAGCGCCTTTTCGAGATTTGTTTTGCGTGCCTCGCCCTCGGAACGTTTGCCGATCTCACGCAGGGCGTCAGCTTCGTCCCACGGCATGGAAAGCAATCTGGCAGACTGGGCGCTTGCCGCCCAATCTTTGTATGCCGCCTCGCGCCTGCCGTTCATCCATTTTTCCAGGCCTTGATAATGGAGCAGGGCGGGTTCTCCCATCGGGAAGGCGGGTTTAAATTTTTTGAGCAATTTTTGCAGCGTAGCAACCGTCTTTTGGATTTCCGTATCGGTTCTCCAGCCGGGGATGTTGAAGGTCTTTCCCTGTTCCCACATTTCAAACGTAATTTGCGAGAGGATCCTGTACGATATCAGCAGGGAATAGACCTGCGGAGGCAGTGAAATTAAGATCGGAAGCGCGTTCGCCATATTTTGGGCCGCCTCTTCTTCATTTCCCAGCCGCCAGTTTGCGATTGCGCAGACGCTGTTCAGGTGAGCGATGTTAATGGGGGTGGGGTCGAGCGTCTCGCCATCCTTTGCGTTGTGAATGGCTTGTTCGAACTCTCCGCGCAGGATGTGCAGAAAGGAAATACCATAGGTTGCCCAGGTGAGATGAAGATGATTTCCTGATTTATTGGCCTGCGCAACCAGACTGTTATAGTGTTGTTGGGACGCGCCAAAATCCCTGCCACGATAATATTCCAAACCCGCCAGCACCGTTTCTGCATTGCCCTCCAGGTGGCTGTCGGAAGCTTTCATGGCAAGCTCCTTTGCCTTTAGCAATGCGATTCGAGATGCCGCCCATTCTCCAACGCCAAGTTTGTATGTGCCTACTGCAAGGTACGTCCATATCTGTGAGCGCGGATTGTACACCTGGGAAGAGGCTTGCAGGGCTTTTTCGGCGTAGTGATTTGCCAGCTCGTGATTGGGAATAAAGCCAAGGATGGCGCTGGCGGATCCCAACGCCCACACCCGGCCAGGCGACATGCTGCCGCCGTCTTCGGAAAGATTTAAGCTCCCCAGCGTGTGGTAGAGCATGGGCAGGCTTTCCAGTTTGATGTAATTGACGTGGCCCAGATGGGTAAAAATTTGCGCCACTTCCTGAAGTTCCTTGTCCTTGTCCTTCAAGCGCCCGATAAAAATATTCGGAAAGCGGCGGTGCAGGTTTTGGATGAACCATTGAGTAATGAGGCCGAAAACAACCCCGGTGGATGTCCCCGGGCTGGGATGTTTTAATAATGACACGGCCTTGCGGAAATTTTCCCGCGCTGAGTCCATATCGCCCAGCCCCATTTGCGCTTCGCCCACGCGCCTGAGCCAGTATGCCTGTTTCAACGGCGGGACGTTTGCATCTTTGGCAGTGTTCGATTTTTCCAACGCCTGCGAGAAAAATTGAATCGCCTCGCGATACGTCCCGTTGTGGAAGGCCAGTTCACCTGATTTTTCCAGGTATTCGATTGCTTTTTGCGGAACGTCAGCCTGCTTCCAATGATGGGCCAGGACAGGATAATAGGTGATGATGTCTTGTACAAAGGAACCTTCGTACCATTCCGCGATGGCGCGGTGCAGCGAACGTCTCTGGGAGAAGAGCAGCAGGTTGTAGGCCACTTCCTGGGTGATGATGTGTTTGAACAAATACGAGGCGTCCGGGTCGGGTGTATCGAGGATGGTGAGTTCCTGTTTTTCGAGGTGGGTTAAATATTCGGGCAGCTCGTCAAGCTCGGATTTGATCGGGTAGATGGCAGATAACTCTCGCAGGGCGAACACGCGTCCGATGACAGAGGCAACTTTCAGCGTGAGTTGATGCGCGGGCGGCATTTTGTCGATGCGGCTGGTGATGACTCCTTCCAACGAGCCGGGCAGGTTGAGATCATCCAAATTCCCGGCGCTGGAAGCGATGCGGCATTCGTTATTTTTAATTTCAATAAAACTGTTGTCTCGCAGGGCGTAGGCAAGCTCTTCGCTGTAAAAGGGATGCCCCTCCGCTTTGTTGCGAATGAAAGTGACAAGTTCGCTCGGCAATTTTTGAACGTTCAACCGCTGACTCAGCAGGGTTTCAATATCCAGGTTGCCAAGCGGGGCAAGCGACAAATACCGCGTGGATGCCATACTGCGCATTTGTTTAAATTCCATTGGCGCGGCTACCCCCATGGGGCGGGCGGTAATCACAACCAGCAGGGGAGAGACCCGCTGTGCCGCGAGACTTAATAACGCCCAGGAACCGGAATCCAGCCAGTGCACATCTTCGATCACCAGTGCGGTGGGTGAATGGCTGGCTATTTGCGTGAGCCGTTCGATGATGAGCTGGTGCATTGCATTTGCGCGTGCGTCGCCGATTATATTTTTTGTGTTCTCGTTATCGGGGATGATGAAAGGCAGCACCGCGCTCAACAACGGACCACGCTCCAGAAGGTCTGCATCCTCGTTGACCATTTTTTCAAAAGCGATTTTTTGCTCTGCGGTGCTTTCCTGTTCATCGAGGTTGAATATTTTTTGGGCAATATCCTTCCAGACGTAGTACGGGGTGCTTTGTTCAATCGCTTCCCCGAGGCCGAGCAAAACATTTACGTTCATCGCGTCCGACTGGCGGAACAATTCCTCCACCAGGCGTGATTTTCCAAACCCTGCTTCGCCTTCAATCATCACCACCCGGCTTTCCTTTGTAATTAAAGCCCGCAGTGCTTCCGCCAGCGCAAAGCGTTCGTCCTCGCGTCCGATCATATCGGTCAGGGCGATCTGTCCCTTGCCTTTTGCATGGCGGGTTTGTGGTACGAACACAGGCACAGGTTGTGATTTCCCGCGTACGCTGATCGGCTCCAGAGTGATGAAGTCCATGCGGCTGCGCGCGCTTTCATATGTGCTTGCATCGCAAATAATTTGGATGAGTTCCCCGGCGGGCGTGTTCAACTCCGCGGAAATGGCGTGCATCAAACGCGCCGCCAGATTCACCGCATCGCCATTGATGGTGTATTCTCTGCGTTTTTCATTCCCGATCACCCCGCAGAACATGCGTCCCGTGGTAATGCCGACGAAACAGCTCAAGCCCAGTTCTTTAACCGCGGTAAGGACATCCTGCGCGGCCAGCACACCGCGCAACGGATCGTCCTCATGTGAAAAAGGCGGCAGCCCGAATGCGGCTAAAAGCGAAACGCCTTTTTCATCCACAGCAATTTTATTGACGCTGCCTTCGTAACGATAGATTGCGCCCTGCAATAATTGCGCCAGCTTCTGCGCCGCATCGGTATTCGTGCCGCGCGTCATTTCAGGGATGTTGATGAACAGGGTTGTCACGCGCCGTAATTCCGCCAGCCAGTCAGACTGGCCCGCGTCGATCCGTTTCGCAATCGCCCCGGGGATGTACGATCTTAATGCGGGAATACAATTTTCTTCGAGATCAAAAAAACGAGCCGCTTCGTGCGGGACCTTGGAGTTGATCCCGTTCAACAGGATACTCTCCCCTTGAGATGGCGCACCTACTCCATGCTCTCTGAGATTTTTCCAGGCCTCGGCAGAGACGATGATTTGCCCGGGCTTTAAGTGGGGCTGCACTTTAACGATCTGGTCGAGTGCATCGCCAGTGATGACAATTTCCCAACGGTTAAACACCCCGCCCAACCCTGTGATCGCTATTTGACCAACGCCAAGCGCGATACGGGTGGAAAGGGTTCGGTCACCCACGCGGAATTTTTCCAATTCCTTGCGGGCTTCCAGGGCGGTTTGCGCCGCCAATAAGGTGGCTTTTTCAAGGTTGTTATACTGCCAGATGACCAGCAAGCCGTCACCGGCGAATTTGATAATATCCCCGCCATGGGTTTTGATGATGTTGATCCATTGCCCGTAAAAGTCGTTCAATACCGCGGAAATATCCTCCGCACCGGAGGGTCCCTTTGCCGCAAATTGCTCTGTCAACGCGGTGAACCCGGAGATATCAACAAAGAGGACAGCCGCCAGATAACTTTCTCCAAACGGCTTGTTTGGCGGAGTTGGGTCGGCGGCAATCCTTTTTTGGAGAATATCCGGTATATAACTTTTCAGCGTGTCGATCAGGGATGGTGACATGGATGGGACCTGAGTCCTCAAACAAGTTTGGCTGTTTTGAATATTATATCGTAGTAAGGTTCATTTTTATCCGCCGTGGAAAAAGGCATCCATCACCGGGGCAATGTTCACTGGGATATCCTCGTTCCAGGCTCCGCCATCGATCATCTCGCCTGTTTGCTTGCCTTGTTCATCCAGCTTGAAGTAAACCGGTATCCCATCGAATGCAAAATTTTCAACCTTGCCGTTGTTCCAGCCCCATTCATCCACATCCAGCTTGATGATGTATGTTCCATCATAGGCTTTGAGCATTAATTCATCTTTCTCTTCCAGATACTTTCTGATCGCCAAACACGGCGGACACCAGTCCGCATCAAACTCGATGACCGGCAGAAGACCGGCTGCAATGGCTTTGTCCGCTTCCACGGCGAGCAGTTCTTCGAGATTTCCATCGGAGGGATGCAGGCGGACTTCGGTGAACCCAACCAACTCGCCGCTCTCCGTCAGGGAAGAGGATTCTTCGGGTTGCTGGGCATTTGTCGGCGCGGAAGGAAGCGGGGTTGATTCCGCATTTTGAGGGAATAAGGAACTGCATGATAGGATGAATATAACGACAATCAGAAGGAATATTTTTTTATTCATGTCTTTGTTTTTCATTATTGGTTTGAATTGAATTCATTGCCCGGAATCTGCACCGACAAAACATACCCTACGACGGGCGCTTTACAACTCGTGTCACTGCAAGCCATGTAGGTGAGGCTGATTTCATCATCCACCCAGTCTTTTCCGGTGGGCAATGTAATGGGCAGGGTAAGTATCACCCCGCCAGCAGGGTAAATCAGTAAATCTTTCGGCTCAAAATCAGGGATTTGCGCGGGGACGTTTTCTGCCAATTCGCCTGCAGCGATCATCTTGCTTTCCTGAGTGAGTTCAAGAAGCGTGGGCCTGCCAAGCCCTTCCACACCGCCGGGTGGAACATCCTTGCTGTAAAGATGTAACCCCTCAGCCGGGACGAACGATGCGCTCAGGGAGTTTATTCCATCCCGCGGCGGGTTTAAATAAATAGTTACCGTCACACTGTTTTTCGTAAATTCAGCGAGTTGTAATGGTTCATCTGCCGCAGGGCTGAACAACCCGGAACAGGATGAAATGAGAATGGCCGATAGGACAGCCAGGGACAGGATTTGAAAATATTTATTGAAGGACATTTCATTTACCTGCCTGGATTATACGACAACAAAAAATAGTCCCCAAAGGCGCGAGGCCAATGAGGACTATCCAATT
Organism: Chloroflexota bacterium; assembly: GCA_016191985.1. Lineage (GTDB taxonomy): Bacteria > Chloroflexota > Anaerolineae > Anaerolineales > Villigracilaceae > Villigracilis. The sequence continues at coordinate 9,225 of JACPVB010000257.1, forward strand.
TCCTAACCGCTAAAAGCTAATTGCTGCTACGCCGTTTCCAAATATTTGCTAATTTCAAAATCCGTCACCCGCAGACGGAACTCATCCCATTCCTCCCACTTCGCGCGCATGTAGGCTTCGTATAAAGTTGTACCAAGCGCGGACTTCAATACTTCGTCCTTTTCCAATTCACTCAGGGATTCAGCCAGCGAGCCGGGCAGTTCGGTCACGCCCAGTTTGGTGCGTTCTTCCTTGTCGAGGTGATACAGGTTGATGTTGTTGAGCGGTTTGGAGGCTTTGAGATTCCTGTCAATGCCATCCAACGCGGCGGCGAGCATTACGGTGAATGCCAAATACGGGTTGGATGAAGGGTCGGGGAATCGCAGCTCCGCGCGCACGGCTTTATCTCGTCCCTCGGTGTAGCGTGGAATGCGGATGAGCGCCGAGCGGTTCTGCTGCGCCCAGCCGATGTACACGGGGGCTTCATAACCAGGGACAAGGCGTTTGTACGAGTTCACGGTCGGCGCAACTACGCCGGCCAATGCGCGGGCGTGTTCCAACTGCCCGGCAATGAACGAATATGCCAGCGGAGAAAGATGCGCCTCATCCTTCGCATCGAAGAACAGGTTATTGCCCGTCTTTGTATCGAAGAGGGATTGGTGACAGTGCATCCCCGAGCCATTGATACCGTACACAGGCTTGGGCATGAAAGAGGCGGTCAGCCCGTGCTGGGCAGCGATGGCCTTCACGGTGTACTTCAAAGTCAGCACATTGTCGGCGGCTTTGAGCGCATCCGCAAAACGGAAATCAATTTCATGCTGGCCCAAGGCAACTTCGTGATGTCCCACTTCCACGTCGAGTCCCATCGCATCGAGCGCATCCATCAACGCGGTGCGGACCACCACCGCCTCATCGAAAGAGGAGAAATCAAAATACCCGCCCGTATCGTGGGGGACAGGGTGAACTCCGTTACTGCCATCCGAAGCCTTGAATAAAAAGAACTCAGGCTCCGGGCCAATATTGAATTTCCAACTGCGTTCCCCGATCTTCTTGAGAATGCGCTTCAATGCGCCGCGCGGGTCGCCCTCAAACGGTTCGCCGCCCGGTGTGTAAATATCGCAGAACACACGCGCGCGTTTGGAATTTTCCGCAGACCACGGCAGCACAGCATACGTGTCCGGGTCGATCATTAAACGCATATCACTTTCCTGAATGCGCGCAAACCCCTCCACTGATGAGCCGTCGAACCATGCGCCGTCGTTCAGCACATCTTCGAGGTGGCGGATCGGCATATCCACACTCTTCACAGCGCCCATCACATCTGTGAATTGCAGCGACAGGAACTTTACATTATCTTCCTTGACACGTTTGAGCAAATCTTTTCCGTCCATTTTTTCTCCTTTTGATTTTTTCTGGAGTCCAGCAGCTTGCTGCTGGACTCTTTTCTTTTTTTAAGATCGTGACTGACGACCCTTGACATTTAACCTGTTATGCTGGAATTTCATCAACCTCCTTCGCCTCTTTCCTGACCTGGAGCTTGCTTCTGCTATTAATGAATATTACCGACCCGATGATGATTACCGCCGCCAGCCAGATGCGCGGCTCCAGTGACTCATCTCCAATCCAATTGCCGAGCAAAACCGCCACGATCGGGTTGACGTATGCGTACGTCGCCACGAGCGAGATCGGCGCATTTTGCAACAGCCATACATAAGAACCGAAGCCGATCAATGAGCCGATAAAAATAAGATACAACAACCCGTAGATCGAGCGGGATGAAATGGCTGTAACATCCCAACCGTTTAATTCGCCTGAAAGCACTGAGACCAGGAACAGGCTGATGCTTCCCATCAACATCTGTGCGCCTGTATTCATCAGGGATGATTTTGGCAGGTCTGCCGTTTTGCTGTAGATGGAGCCTGTGGCCCAGAATAGACATGCCGCAAGCAGGGCAGCCACGCCGAAGGGATTAAGTTTTGTTGTGCTTCCTGAAATTTCAGTGGGACCCACGAGAATGAAGATGCCCACAAAACCGATCAGCAACCCGATGATACCCTGCCAGCTTGGTTTTACACCATTGGGCCTGATTGCCTCGGCAACGACGAGAAACATTGGCACAGAGCCAATGATAAGCGCGGCAATTCCAGAGGGAATGAATTGTTCCGCCCAAGCTACCAGTCCATTGCCGCCAAGCAGGAGCAGGGTTCCGATAATTGCTGTGGAAACCCATTGCCTGCACGTAGGCAATGATGCACCCACAGATCGTTGCCAAATTACCAATATGATGCCTGAGACGAGAAACCGAATCCCTGCGTGGAAGAACGGTGGGATGGTTTCAATCGCCACCTTGATGCCAAAGTAGGTGGAGCCCCAAACAATGTATAAAGCTACTAACGCCAACCAGATTTTCGATTTCATTTTGTCCTTTGTGTATATCTTCGCGCTGAACCGAGTCGAAGCGCGGGTAGGTGTAAGATTAGATTTTTTTACAAAACTTGTCTTGCGATTGCGCCTTTACGAAGCTTCGCTCTGGAGGTACTCACGCGCCAGCATGACTTTCTTTCTGGCAGAGCCATAAAGATAATTTCCAAAATCACCGCTTTTTCGAATCACGCGGTGACATGGAATCAAGTACGCAATTGGATTATGCCCAACCGCCGTGCCAACAGCGCGGACCGCTTTTGGATTGCCGATATGTGCCGCGATGTGCTCGTACGTGGTCACTGCGCCGGAAGGGATGCTGAGCAATGCCTCCCAGACTTTGATCTGGAAATTTGTCCCGCGAAGATGAAGCTTGAGAGGCGTATCAATTTCCAGGTCCGAAAAGATGCGAGTGACAAGCGGGGCGGTGGATTTGTAATCCTCGATCATCTCTGCCTGCTGCCAGTCCGCAACCAAATTATCTATCGCTTTGCCTTCGCTGACATTCACAAAACTCAGGTTGCAAATGCCGCGCTCGGTGGTGGCGATGAGACACTTTCCAAACGGGGATGGGTGAATTCCATAGCGGATGGCGAGACCCGCGCCGCCCGTTTTGTATTCGCCTGGTGTCACCGCTTCGGTGGTGACGAAGAGGTCGTGCAACCGCCCCAGGCTCGAAAGCCCGATTTTATGCGTGGTCTCCAGCAGGTTTTCAGACTGGCTGAGCAATTTCTTGGCGTGTTCCTTTGTCAGGAATTGCATGAAGCGCTTCGGGCTGATGCCCGTCCAGTTGGTGAAGAGGCGCTGAAAGTGATACTCGCTCAACCCGATGGCCGAGGCGATCTCTTCCAACTCCGGCTGGCGCTGCACATTGGCCTCAATATACTGAATGGCCTGTTCGATCAATTTGTAATGTTGTGAATGTTCTAAGTTGGTATCCATATCAATCTCCTTTCTGATGTTCGAGATTGTATTGGGTAAGTGGTGGTGATGCGACCCGTTTCTTGCTCACTTTTCCTTTATACAACGAAAAACAGGCATGCGTGGGCATGCCTGTTTTAATACGCGCTGGTATTAAAAAGAAACGCCCTTCCAATCGTTACAGGCAAACACAATCTGCCTGTTCACTGCGTCCACCTTGTCTCACACGTCGCCGCGTGGTTTTCGGTGGCAGGGAATAGAGTTTTTTTAAACTCCTTTGCCTGGTTCCGCTTGCTTTGGAAGGGAGAAGGAAGCCAGTGAGCTGGCTTCAGAGGCATCCGCTGATCTATCCGATTTTTTCACCTCACCCCGACCCTTTCTTGAAGAAAAGGGAGAGTGGGCAATTAGCGTCCCGCTCGCGCGGGAGAACCTCCACCTCGTGATCTCAAGGGTGGTCGAGTAGCGCTTTTTTGCGTATTCGAAACCTGAGACCCAGTCGCTTTATCTCCGTTATTCAGTTGTCATCCCACCTTGACCAACGGCGGGGATTTTACATGCCGCATTGAGATTCTGTCAAGCCGAAAGGTCCAGACAAAAAGCCCCGCTTGTGCCGTGTATCGCCAGGTTTTGAACCTGCTTTCGCAGGTGGGTCCTGACCCAGAAACGCCGCCTTGGCTCAGGCCTATCGCGTTATTTCTTGTGAGATAAGGACCCGTTATAAAGGTGTTGGCTCAAAACGTGAGGGCGATATCACGCGCACAGAAGGGCTGTGATTCTTATACCATAATCCAAAGTGCAATGGTAGATAATTATTAAACATCAAGTTTGCAAAATTATTGATTTTCCTTGAGTTTTGTGCTAGGCTATTTCAAGGGTATCGTCAACGTACTAAAACCAAAAAGGAGAGAGCAATGAATCTTGTTCACGGTGTTGATGTAAGTTACTACGAACCGAAAATTGACTGGCGCATCCTGCGTGGACAGGGCTTTCGGTTTGCCCTGATTCGCGCCACTTCGGGCATCGGCTATGTTGACTCGAAGTTCAAATCCCATTGGGAAGGCGCTCGTGTGGAAGGTCTTTTGCGCGGCGCTTATCATTACCTCATTGCCGACCAGGACGCCGCGAAACAGGCGGATTTGTTCATCTCCACCGTCGGCGCGGACCGCGGCGAACTGCCGCCGATTGTGGATTTGGAAGATAAGTACAACGAGAATGCCTCCAATACCAAGATCATCGATACCTGCAAAGCCATCCTGGACCGCATCGAGAAAGCCTTTGGCCGCAAACCGATGATCTACTCGCGCACCCAATACTTGAACGTGCACGTTTCACGCAGCGGCAAGGCTCCCTCCTGGGCCAGGGATTATCCGCTCTGGCTGGCGCAATATCCCTACGTCTTTTCAGCGGATACCATGCCGAACAAAAACATGCCCAACCAAACCGAAGGCTGGCAGGATTGGAAATTCTGGCAATATTCCGAGTCGGCTATTATTGACGGCGTGACCAACGAAAGCGGCGGTCCCACTGCCTGCGACCTGGATTGGTTCCGCGGTACCGAAGCGGAGCTGTATGAGTTCGCCAACGTCAAACCCAAAGAACCCGTCAAATACACGGTTCAAAGCGGCGACAGCTTCAAGTCCATTGCCGAGAAATACAAAATCACAATGGATGAATTACTGAGCGCCAATCCAGAGCTGTTAGTGGAGGGCGCAAATCTGAACATCCCTGTGCCGACGATCTCAAAGCCGAACACAGGCGGTGGCTCAGGCGGTACAAAGCCAACTTCCACGAAGACCCACACTGTCAAGTTGGGCGAATCGCTTGGTACGATTGCGACCAAATACGGCGTAACGGTGGAAGCCATCATCGCCCTCAACCAGCAGATTGCGAATCCGAATCTGATCTATGTGGGGCAGGTGATTGTCATCCCGTAAACGATAAACAAACCACCCCGTCGCGCCTCATTCGACGGGGTGGTTGATTCTGTTTTCTGGAAGTTTTGACTACGGGTAAATTCTCTTAATCGTTCTTGGGAACGGAATCGCCTCGCGGATATGTTCGATGCCGCACATCCAGGCGGTAACGCGTTCGGTTCCCATGCCAAAGCCTGCATGTGGAACCGAACCATACTTGCGCAATTCCAGATACCACTTGAACGCTTCTTCGGGCAGACCCTCTTTCTGAATACGTGCCAACAGTTTATCAGGGTCGCTCATGCGCTCGGAGCCGCCGCAAATTTCGCCGTAGCCTTCGGGCGCGAGCAAGTCCACCGATTTGCAGACTTCGGGGCGGTTTTCCCAAGGCTCCATGTAAAACGCCTTGACCGCGGA
>JACPVB010000258.1 GCA_016191985.1 Chloroflexota bacterium
CTGGTTGGGATGCGAAAAAACGGGGAGGAATTTCCAATCGATGTGGGGCTTAACCCCGTCTGGCTGGACCGCGGGATGATTATCATTTGTTCGGTCATCGATGGCAGCCACAAATCGGATTACCTCAATCGCCTTGTGAAGGAGCAAAAGAAGCTGTCCAAGGCCAATGTCCGCCTTGGAAAACTGGCAGACCACGATGCCCTCACAGGGTTGTTCAATCGCAGGGCGTTCGAGCGGATTCTGTTAAATGAACTCGCAGTCATGCGTGAAGAAAAGGGTGTTCTCTCGATCATCCTGGCAGACATCGATCATTTTAAAAATTTTAACGACATGTACGGCCACCCTGTCGGCGACCTGCTCCTTAAGGACTTGAGCGATGTTTTGAAAGAAAATACCCGCAAAGAGGATACGGTTGCGCGAGTGGGCGGTGAGGAATTTATTTTTATTTTGCCCGGCCTCCCCCACGAACAGGCCGTCCGCTTTGGCGAACGCCTGCGAAGGGCAATCGAACGGGGGAATTGGAGTTCCAGGTCGATCACTGTCAGCCTGGGAGCTTCAACGCATCAGCTCTCATCCAAACGGTCGGCCTTGAAGCGCATTATGGAGCGAATGATCTCGGAAGCGGACCAGGCCATGTATCAATCCAAAGATGCGGGACGGAATCGCTTCACCCATTTTGAAGACCTGGCTTTAAAGAAAAAATCAAAGAAAAAATCCAGGTGATTTTTCTCCACAAGTCATCACGGGCTTATTCGGCTGTTGGAATTCCATCCTGCGAAATGACACGGTTGCGCCTCTGCTTTGCGATGTATAACGCCTGGTCTGCCACTTTGCAAATTTGATCCACATTTCGATTCGGCCTGGAATTGGCGACCCCGGCGCTAAATGTGATTTGAAGCAGGACCGGCGAGGACTCGACCGCAGTTTTTTCGATTTTGGAACGCAGCCGATCGGCGGTCTGGACCGCTTCTTCCAAGCTGGTATCTGGCAGCAGGATAAGGAATTCTTCTCCGCCCCAGCGTGCGACAACATCCTGCACCCGCAGCAGAGAGTGCAGCGTTTGCGCCATCCATTGCAAAACGAGGTCGCCCACATCGTGTCCGTGGGTGTCGTTGACTCGTTTGAAATGATCGACATCCAGCAGGATGATGGAAAAATCCTTCACTTCGGTTTGGACGCGGCGCATTTCGAAATCCAACATGCCTTGCATGGCGCGGCGGTTGCGGACGCGGGTCAATGCGTCGTTCATGGCGAGATCATTCAGGTCCGATTGGAGGCGCTGGCTGATCATCAAAATGAATCCCGCAATCCACAGGTAGCTCAACACGTAGAGCGAGAGCACATCGAAGATATTCGACAAGGTGGGGCCGGGGCTTACTTCGCGGGGGGATATGATTCCGGTAACGATGCGGATGATTGTGACAACCCCGTAGATCATCAATGGAAGGGCGGTCAGGTATGAGCCGAGTCTGAACCGTTTTTGGTCGGAGCGCAGGAGGGCCAGCGCCGAGGCAAAATTCAAGGGGAACCCTACGATCTGCGTGATGATGATGGTCGGGAACAGGGGGCGGGGAAGAATGTGCATGATGAACAAGGAAACGAGACCGACGGGAACTAGGCCGTAGATCAGATAACGGTTGAGCGGTTTGCCGATGAAGCGGCAAATGGCGATATAAATTAACGTGTATCCCGTTATCATGAACAGGTTCGTTAGGAGGCCGACCAGGGAATCCGTCAGGAACGTGCGAATCACAAGGATCACAAAACCAAGCGCCAGTGAGATCGTGGCGAGCAACGCCATCCTCACGCCTTTATATTCCTTCACCATCACGGAATTGAATGCGATGGCGCTGGCCTGCATGATGAAGGTGATGGTAATCATCAATGTGATGGTGGGGAGTGCAAGAAATTCGTTCCCGATAGGTGGGGGTGGTTGCATAAGTTAATTTCCTTCGATAAAAAAAGCCTGGAATGTTAGAACAACAGATGCTTGACCGTCTGCCCTTTGTTGATCAGTTCCTTGAGTGAATCAATGCCAATGTGCAAGTGCATATCCAGATACTTTTGAGTCACCTTCTTGTCGCTTTTTGCGGTCTTGATGCCGCTGGGAGTCATCGGCTGGTCGGAGACCAGTAACAAAGCCCCGGAGGGGATCTGGTTATAAAAGCCCGTCATAAAGATTGTGGCGGTTTCCATATCCACTGCCATGGCGCGGATGCGGCGCAGATAGGACTTAAACTCCTCATCATGTTCCCAGACGCGGCGGTTGGTGGTGTAGACGGTGCCGGTCCAGTAATCCCGCTCATAATTGCGGATCGTGGTCGAGACTGCTTTTTGCAAATTGAAGGCGGGCAGGGCGGGGACTTCAGGCGGAAAATAATCGTTTGAAGTGCCTTCACCACGGATGGCGGCAATCGGCAGGATCAGGTCGCCCAGTTTATTCTTTTTCTTAAGTCCGCCACATTTGCCGAGGAAGAGCGCGGCTTTTGGCTGGATGGCCCCCAACAGGTCCATGATGGTGGCGGCGTTGGCGCTGCCCATTCCAAAATTGATCAAGGTGATGCCTTCCGCTGTGACGTTGGGCATGGGCTTGCCCACTCCGCGAATGGGAACGTGGAACCACTCCGAGAACATATGCAGGTAGGCCTCAAAGTTGACCAGTAAAATATATTTACCGAAATCTTCAAGGGCGGTATCGGTATAACGCGGCAGCCAGTTGGTTACGATTTCATTTTTGGTTTTCATCTTATCTCCAGGATGAGAATCATGACCAATCTTACCTGAAATTAGCCGCGTTCATATGAGCTGGACATTCATGGTGGATATTTCAACGGCCAATTCCGCAATAACCTGTTATCTTCTCCGTCCATGATACAATGACGGAAAATGTACGTCATTTGACGGAAAATAGTCGTCACTGTAAAAATGAGGTTCTCATGATCGAAGTATTGCTTGGTTCAAAAAATGCCGAACGGGTTCTCATCTATATCTTCACACGTGAAGAAGGTTACCCGCGTGAGATTGCACGTTTCTTCAAGACCGACTTGAAATCCATCCAAAACCAAATGGACAAACTCGAAGCGGGCGGAGTCCTCGCCAGCCGCGCCATCGGGCGGACGCGACCATACACGTTCAATCCGCGCTACCCATTTTTGACCGAGTTGAAAGCCCTGCTTGAAAAAGCGCTTTCGTTCTATCCCGCCAAGGAACAAGAAGAGTTACAAATGAATCGCCGCAGGCCATGCGCAAAGGGAAAAACCTTATGAAGAAAATCAAAAGTATGAGCTAGGTGGAATTGGCAGCATACATCCAAGACTCTTTGCAAGCGGACGGGATTCAAGTTGTAACTCTCAGGGGGAGTGCAGTTTCGTTTTACAGCAGTAACAAATATGTCTCAAAAGACTTGGATTTAATCAACGCGGGCTTTGCAAGGCGAAGCAAAATCCAATTGTAATGGAGCGACTTGGTTTCCACGAGCGGGGACGTTACTTCATCCATCCCGAAACAACTTTCTTTGTGGAATTCCCCGATGAACCGCTTTCGGTAGGCGAAGAACCCGTGAAGGAAGTCAGCGAGTTTGAACTAGCCACAGGGACATTGAAGGTGCTATCCCCAACTGACTGCGTCAAGGATAGGTTGTGCGCGTTTTATTTTTGGAACGACTTACAGGGATTGGAACAGGCGGTTTTGGTTGCCAAAAGCCAGCAAGTGGATTTGAAGGAAATTAAATGTTGGTCAAAAGCGGAGGGGAAAGAAAAAGAATTTAAATCTTTCACGGACAAACTTGCTCTTTGATTTTTCTCACCGCCGCGGACAAGCTTCTCATAACCTCATCATTCCCGAAGAGCAAGGATGAAGGATGAATGCTGAAGGATGAATAATGTCTCGGTTGCAGAAAAATGCCCATCGCGGAGTCTCCCCTCGCGAAGCACCCTGTGGGCAAATTCGACGATTCGAACTCTCAATATTCATCCCAAATTTTCATTGTCGCATTTGGGGGAGATGTCCGA
>JACPVB010000021.1 GCA_016191985.1 Chloroflexota bacterium
CACACCATCCGGTAATTTTTTGGTATCCGGCAAATGTGCAATCTGTCGCAGCAATGAGGTTTTGCCAATACCATTTTCACCGAAGACCGTGACCGGCATGGATGAAGTCATCGCATTCTTTACGGCTTCTGTTTCGGGGGTTCGATCCAACAAGGCAGGGAAAGCTCGCGGGCGCAGGTTGACGGGCCGCGTGCGCCGATCAAAACTGGCTTTGGCTGTTGGAGGGGCAATATTCACCACGCCGCCATTGATATCCCCCACCTGCAGGATGTAACTGCCAATTGCAACCTGACCACTGACATTCCCCTTGATGTTCGCTTCAATACTTTCGTGCGATGCAGCCATGGGTCACTTCCTCGCTATTAATAAGAAAAGGTCAACAATTTTTCGGCTAAGTCGCCGCAGAAAAATAACTTTTCGGATTCGTAGTATGCTTGCGGAACAGGTCAGACATGGCCAAGTTTACCGTAGAACCGCAAGTCATGAGAACAACAAAGAAGAAATCAATCCATCAATGCCAATGTCACGCTTGTAAGGAAGCGCCGAAAAGCGCTGAAGCGAAAGAACATCAAGCCATCAATCAAGTCCTGAGCCTGCTGCATGAAAAAGGGCGACGTCAGTTTGTGGGATTACTGGCGTTGCAATGGGGACGGGGCGGATTGGAACAGTTGCATGTGATTACAGGCTTGAGCCATCCCACGATACGACGTGGTCGCGCAGAGGTGCAGCGGAAGGAACGGCAGGCAGAGCGAACTCGAGTACGGAAAGCAGGTGCTGGACGTCAACGGGTTGAAAAAAACAACCTGAAATCTTGAAGGCGTTGGACGACTTGTTGAAAGATGAAACGGCTGGCGATCCGATCACGGGCCTCAAATGGACGAAGAAAACCTCGTACACCATTAGCCGAGCACTCCAGCGTCAAGGCTATGAAGTGGGCGCAGATACGGTTCGTCGTCTGCTGAAGAAAGGCAAGTATGTTCTGCGAGCCAACCGCAAGCGAGTGAACAAACGGAAAGACCCGAACCGGGACCGCCAAATGCGCTATCTGGTGCGCAAGCGAAAACAGCACGAAAAAGCCGGTTTTCCTTCTATTTCGGTGGATGCCAAGCAGCGCGAACTGATTGGGAACTTTAAAAACCCAGGGCGCACCTATCGTCGGAAAGCGTTGGATGTTTGGGAAAGCGATTATCCCAGTGATGCGGACGGTGTTGCCATTCCGTATGGCATTTACGATACCGCAGACAACGAAGGCTTTGTGATGGTAGGCACCTCACACCAAACGCCCGAATTTGCCGTAGCCTGTATTCGTCGTTGGTGGTTGCGTGTTGGGCAGAAGAAGTTTCCCAAGAAAAAGCATCTGCTCATTCAAGCCGATTGCGGCGGTGCAAACGGCAACCGCCTGTGGACTTGGAAATATGAGTTGCAAAGATTTGCGGATGAATCCGGACTGACCATCACCGTAACACATCTACCGACCAGTGCTTCTAAGTGGAACTTGATTGAACACAAGTTGTTTTGTCATATCGAAGCCAATTGGGCAGGCGTGCCCCTGATTGACTACGAGACCGTCATCAAGTTTATTCGTACCACAAGAACAGAAACCGGTTTACGCTGTCGTGCGTATTTGGATCAAAAACAATATGAAACTGGCAACCATATTTCCTGTGAGCAAAAGACTTTTATAAATCTTAAACCACAGCGGGTTTTGCCGCAGTGGAATTACACGATCATCCCTCACAAGTAGATTCACGAAACAGAAAAGTTGTTTTTCTGTCGTGACTAAATCAATAATCTCTTTTCGGAGGATAACACCTTACCCCACAACAAGATTGGTTTTTTTATCTGCCAGTGATATTGCAGCAATGGCGCCTGAATTAAAGGATAGGAAATCAGATTCTACGCCATCACTAAAAATAACGCCACTCTCAGGAATTTCTGAACGGATAATAAGGGGTGACTTCGGAGTGATGTATCCAAATACCATCTTTGCTGAAGAAGTTTTGCTTACAAAAGGTTCGCGCACTACAAACACAAGTTTTTCCGATTCCCAATCAAAGCGCGCCGTGGGCATGGAACGGCCTTTATTTTCAACAGGCTGATGCCCTGCCAGTATTCCATTTGCCATATTGAACATACTACTTAACCACCCGGTTGATCCAACACCTGTGGAAACTATGATTCCGCTTGAAGATTGCCTTTCCTGATGTCCATCTATTTCAACTGAATACCGCGCGGAAACATGACTCTTGACGCCAATAAAAAAGTCGTTAAAAGCCAGCAGGGTTTGCCCATCATTTAAGTGGACATTGGCCATGCTTATTTTTCTCGTGGTCATCTGATTCTTGAGCGCGCCTTTTGCGGCAACAACGGCTTTCTGCACGTCAAAGGGTAACAGAATACCATCCACAGTGGCTGGGTCGGGATTCACAGCAATAAGAGGTTGCCCGCTTAAGTATTTTGCGGTGTTCGCCACTAATCCATCAATCCCAATTGTTACAACAATATTTGTCTCGGTGAAAAGAAAATTGGGAAGCAAATCTCGTTCGATCTCTTGAAGTTTGATAAGCTCTTGCAGCCTGGAACGTAAATCTGACACTGCAGAATAATATACGTCATGCTCGCGCTGATAAAGGTCGAAGTCCCCGCCGCTGTGTTCGAGATAAAACCTAGCCTGACCAATGGTATTGAACCTTTCGATCAGGCCTTCAAGGCGGGTCTTACGCGTGACTAAAACAATCTTTTCAAATTCCAAATTGATCCCTATTTGGCTTTTGGCTGTTGAGGTTCTTTCTCCTCCATAAGCAATTGCATCAATTCAGGAGAAATGTTCAAATTGCCAATTTTGGCCGCATTTTGGGCCAGTTCCTTCATGGCCAGGCTTACTATTAACCGCGGGTCGGTATTTTGGACAGCAAGCATCTGAAGAACCGAAGGGTCGAGTCCCTTAAAGGCACGCAATGAAGTTTCCATTGCATAAGCCTGCACATCTGCTTCAACACGGGCATTTTCTGTACGGACAACCACCAACTGTTTGCGCTCTGTCTCCAATGCAATCTGGCCGGAAAGTTGAGCCTGGCGAACTTCCTGCTGTTTCTTTTCAACAACAAGGTCAGCTTCCACTTTTGTTTCGCGGATTTGGCGTTTTTTCTCTTCAACAGTGATTTCTGTGTTCAGTTCATTTTCTTTGATACGTCGCTCCTGCTCAACCGAGGCATTTCTGCGATCATAAATGGCCTGGTCTGCGCGGCGCATAAAATCTTCGCGTGCTTCAGATTCAAGCGCACGGGCAACTTCTGGAACGGGACGAATTGCTTGAATCGCAAGAGACATAACTTCCACTCCAAGGGATTTAAGCGATTCGCTCTCACGCATTTTTTCCAAAACCAGGGCTGCCACAGATTCGGACGCTTTAATAACATCACGAAGTGGGAGCCTTTGTATTTCAGCGCGAACCATGACTTGAAGTAGATTAATCAAACGCTGCGAAAGTTTTTGGGGGTCTTCGGAAATGTAGCGAGTCGGTAAATTATCCACCGTATAATTGAGCAGGGACGCAACCAATTCCGGGTCGAAAATTCGATACGTTAATTCACCTTGAACAGTCAAAGGCTGGTAATCCTGGCTAAGTTCATTGAAGATGAATGGAACGTCCGAGCTATTAACAGGGACGACAACAATCGAAGAAGTTGGTTTGTAGTAAAAAAACGAAAGGCCTGCTCCGGCACGTTTTTTTCTTCCACCCGTGTAGTGTAAAACATAATGAGTGGGGTTAACTTTGATATATTGAATTCCAAACATAGTTTCCTGCCTCCATTGATTAATCGATTTTACCAAAACATCAAATCTATTTTAACCACATTTCAAGCAAATGCAATTCATCATCAAAAGAATGAACATCTCCATCCAGCCATGCTGCGCGGAGTTGAATCAAAATCTCCCCAAATCGCGGGCCAGGTTCAAGTCCGCGCGCTTTCAGATCGTCACCTGTGGTGTGCGGTTTGACATGCCGCCAGAGGGAGAGAAAGTCCAAAAGTGCGTCTTCGCGGGCAACGAGGTAAACCACATAAATGGAAAGCAGGGGCAGTTTTTCGAGCGCAAACGTCCACACGCTTGGGGTTGAGCCTGTAAGGAACGGCAGGCTTTTCTTTAATTGTGAAACAGCCCAAACGGAATACGTCAATTCAGAGGTGAAATCCAACCGCCTGCCAATGGACAAAATCTCATCTTCCGACGAATCCATTAACCATAGCATATAGCCCATCGCGGTGCGGCTCGCGGGAATATCCAATGTTGGATCCATTTCGAGGAAGTCGGAATAATCGGGGTTGAACAATGGAAGTTTTGGATGAATTGGTTTGAACAAACCCAACTCGCCCGCGCGCAGGATCATTTGCGAAGATTTTTCCTCTTCAAAGATCAAGTCAAATTCGTGGCGGATGCGTTCGCCGCTCAGCCGTGGGATGACATCAAGAGATTCGAAGTTGATTAGGCCGAAGGTTGAATGTTCAAGATTAAAGGAATAACGCGCTTCGTAGCGGATGGCGCGAAAGATGCGGGTAGGGTCATCAATAAAGGAACGTGGATGCAGGATGCGGATCAATCCTTCTTCAAGGTCGGCCTGTCCGTTGAGCGGGTCGAGCAGTTCGCCGAAGTGATCACCGTCCAGGCGGATGGCCATGGCGTTGATGGTAAAGTCGCGGCGGAGGAGGTCATCCTTAATCGTGGAAGGGGTTACGGCTGGGAGTGCGCCGCGGCGTTCGTAGGTTTCTTTGCGGGCGGTGATGAGATCCAAAGTGCCAGGTACCAGGTTCCAGGTTTCAGGTAAATGCCAGATGGCGGTGTGAAATTTGTGATGCGGGGTGAGTTTGCCGCCAAATTTTTTGACAAGGGCATTCCCGAATTTGACGGCATCGCCTTCGACGATGATGTCGAGATCGCTGACGGGCTTGCTGAGTAAAAGGTCCCGCACGAAGCCGCCGACGATGTAACAGGGCATGTCCATTGCGGCGGCTTGGGCGGCGATGTTCGAGAGTAAAGTCTGCTTTTCGGACGGAATCAGGTTCACGTCACGCAGGAGGCGGAGTATGTCATCCTTTTGCATAAAATCAATTTTACCCTTATATAATGCCCTCGTTCAAAAATCGCACCTCCCTTTTGA
>JACPVB010000022.1 GCA_016191985.1 Chloroflexota bacterium
AAGCGCGAGTCCGGGAATGATGCGAGAGTCAAGGAAGGCGCATTTTGTGGTGGCAGTCCACGGCCAGGAGGCGAGAGTCTTCCCGGCCAAGTGAATCATCACATCCATTTCGTTGACCAGATGCCCCCAGCCGTTTACGGTTTTCGCATCCCACTGAAGCGCCTGCGCGCCATTGAGCGTGGATGAGCCGCGCCGTGTGAGGATGAAAACGTTATGTCCATCCGCGAGGAAGGATTTTGTGAGGGCCTGCCCAAGAAAACCCAAACCACCTGCGATCATGACGTTCATTTTATATGCTCCTGGCTGTTCTCTGCGCCGGGGACGGCGGTTTGAGCAAAGATACTTTTATTTCAAACGCTCCTGTAATGTTTAACCGTTTGGCGCTTTTACGGATTCAATCAAGTGGATGTATAATCACGCAGAATTGCCGAGCAACCATGCAAGAACCGGTATTGGTACTCAACGCTAATTTCGAGCCGATTCACATCTGCTCAACGCGGCGGGCTATAGGTTTGATCCTGGCTGGCAAGGCTGGAATGATCGCAAATGGACGCGGGCATATCCGCACAATTTCACAACTGCTTCCGCGCCCATCGGTTATTCGGCTGGAAAACCAGGTTCATCGACCACGGCCACGCGTCAAATTAACGCGCCGCGAAATATTTCGCCGTGACAATTATACCTGCCAGTATTGCGGCAGGCGTGACGGCAGTTTGACGGTGGATCACGTAATTCCACGCCACATGGGCGGCCAACATATTTGGACGAATTTGGTGGCAGCCTGCCCAGGCTGTAACCATCGCAAAGGCGGGCGCAAGGTGGACGAGGCCCATATGCACCTCCTGCATATTCCCAAGGAACCGCCGGCAAATGCGGCTTATATCTTTGGCAAGCATTTGAACGAAAATGGTGAATGGGCGCCGTATATTTCAGGCTGGTAAAGCCGATCTATCCCACTTATATTTTTATAGGTTCTCTGGCATTTGGTGGGGTAAGCCACAGAGATCACAGAAAAAATGAGTTTTTGAGCTTTTTCTCAAAGGTCTCCGTGCGCTTATCACCCCCTTGTGGGGCTGTGGCGACTTCACCGCACTTAATCCCACAGAGCCTTTTTATATCCGTCCTTCTCCCTTTCAAACGGGAGAGGGGATTTTTTTATCTGAAATCGAGGGTCATAAAATCTTTTGCGAGTGTAATTTCTCCGGGGAAGCTGGTTTGCGCTTCGGCCATGAGATCGCCTTTTGCAAATTTACCCGTTGGATAATGGATTAGATATAACTTTCCCACCTCCGCTTTTGTTGCGATCTCGCCCGCCTGTTTTGCAGAGGAATGTCCCGGCGATTCGCCGGTGGCTTCGTGAATCAACACGTCCGCACCTTCGCTGAGGCGCACAACTTCGCCGCAGGGTTCCGTGTCACATGAATACGCCATTACTTTTTGACTCTGATTGAATTCGATCCGCAGACCAATGTTGGGGATCATGTGACGAACGGGCGAGGCGTAGATTTTGAAATCCGGGCAGTCCAACACCTCTGACATTTCCTTTGAGGGGATGCGATGAAAAATAACGGGGAAAAAATCGGGCCACTCAGACCAGTTGTAAAGTCCCATCAACCCTTCGACACGGTCGAGTGTGTAATGCAGGCCGTAAATATTGAGCGGTTTTTGCCTGCCCATCAGCCACATGTCCATTAATAGGAGCGGGACGCCGGAGGCATGATCCGGGTGAAAATGAGTGACGATAATATCCGTGAGATCGTTGAAATCCAACCCCGCTTCTTCCAAACGCAAAATCGGGTTGCTGACTGAGTCAACCAGCAACATGCGCTCTTTTCCCACAATGACCATGTGAGTGTTCTCACTTCCCCTGGTGGGGATGGCATTGGAGGAGCCAAGAATGATTACCCTGGGCATGACGCTTATCTTAACCGAATTTCCCACTGTTGAAAATCTTCGCAATGAAACAGGAACACCCTGCGGACTTTATTGCACCGCAGGGTGCGCTGTAATTTCAACTCGCCAATAAGTTCAGCAGCAGGCCGGGGGTGATGTACGCCTCGATCACCGCCGCAATGAGCAGCAAAGGCACAACGAGGCCAATGAATATCTTTGCCCAGTCCGCCAGCAGTTCGAGGATAACCTCCCCCATCGATTTTCCCGTCTGCGGCGTGACGATGGCGGCGCCGAAATACAAGACCACAGCGCTGCCGATCATCAAGGCAGGAATCTCAAAAACGCCATGCGGTACAACCCCGGCAAGGAAGATCGGCCAGGGGCTGACTCCCAGTAATTGGAGCAAAGCAAAAATGCCGCCGATCAAACCGATATTGACCATGTAAAGCAGGATGCCCAACACGCTGAAGGAAAATAATCCGGCCAGGAAAATGAGAGCCACCGCGCGGGTATTATTCAGGAACAGGAACGGGGCGCTGATGTGGTCGCGTATCGAGGAAAGGTCAGGCAGTTCGCGCAGGCGTCCTTCCACCGCTTTCAAATCTTCTGGAGAGGCATGTGCAATCACCTCGGAAGTGTTCTTCATGATCCAGTCGTATCCCATCCACAAGCTGACGCCCGCAATCAACGCGGCAAAAAATACAGCGGGAAGGATGCGTCGAAACGCCGAACCCAATACATTCCAGTACCAACTCCCAAGGGATGCCGCATCGCCGCGGAAGTTTGACCAGAACGTGCGCCAGATCCAGCGCAGATTAATCACGTCAATTTCACGCCCCAACAAATATTCGCGTTCGAAATGCGCAATACCAACGCGGATCAACAACACCGCAATGATCATCACGCCAGCAACCGCCAGCCAAAGTACCTGCTCGTTGCCCCAGAACAACATCACCGCCTCGCCCTGCATCAAAATGGCGACAGGGATCACGATAAAGGAAGCCAGCAGGTTCGCGGCCTTCACCGAAGTGGACTGCACCGAGATCACAATTGCGGCGCTCACCATCAAGAAGGCGTGAGCGGTGGTAAGCAAAAATAATTGAATCATCACAGGCGTAGGCGGCATCTCCAACTGCTGGCGTGAAACCATTATGAGATACAAGCCAATCGAAAGATAACTTGCAAGCAACGGGGTAGCCACACCCACCAGCAATTTCCCAAAATATAACTGCCAGTCATCGATTGGCGCGCTCAAAATCGGCTCGATCGTGCCGCGTTCCTTCTCGCCCACAAAAGATTCCAGCGCAACGATCAATGAAACCGTGATCGGAAAAAAACCGATAATCATGATCGAAAACGGCACAAGCCTTTCAAGGATCAAATTGGCGTTGTATTGATTCAAAAAGTCAACCGTCTGCTTTGCAAACTCGTTCATCAAAAATGGGAAACATAACGTCAATATCATCATAGGCGCAAGCACGCGCCAGTCACGGAATTGGTCGCGCAACTCACGGCCGGCCACCAGCCAGACGAGTTTAAGTTTACTGAACATGCCCATTTCCTTTTGCATCTGCCATCACTTTCAAATACACCTGCTCCAACGTCCGCGCCTCCTGTTGAAACGCCATGACGGGTGCGGATTTCGCTGACAGCGCATTTAATATTTGCGGATTCATTTCCTCAGGCCGCCTCACACGGACCTTCAAACTGGTCGGTGTTTGCGAAAGCAGTTCCACATCTTTGGGCAGTTCCAAACCGGCTGAATTCCACGCTTCCGCAAATTTGACTTCATACTCCGCCGCGCCAAGCACCTGGTTTTTCAACTCGTCCAGCGTCCCCATCAATAAGATGCGTCCCCGGTAAATAATCGCAATCTTGTCTGCCAGAGCCTCCACTTCCGTGAGGTTGTGCGAGCAGATGACAATCGTGCGCCGGGTGGATTTCAAACGCGCGATCTCATCCCTCACCAGCCGCGCGGACTCAGGATCCATGGCCGAGGTGGGTTCATCCAACAGCAGCACGCCGGGGTCATGCATCATGGCGCGGGCAAGCGCCAGTTTCTGGCGCATTCCTTTGGAGTATTCGCCAATCCTGCGGCGCGAGGCTTCTGCCAGGCCAAAATATTCGAGCAAATTGTCACTGCGTGCTCTTCGTGCAGACGGGGAAAGGCTGTACACCTGGCCGAAAAAATCAAGATATTCAATGGCTGTCATGCGCATGTACAGGCCATGCTGTTCCGTCAGCACTCCCACCGAAGCGCGGACATCATGTCCGTTCTTGACCACGTCATACCCTGCCACCCGCGCCCACCCGCGCGAGGGATGCAACAAAGCCGTCAACATGCGGACAGTAGTGGTTTTGCCTGCCCCATTCTGCCCCAACAACGCCAATATTTCGCCGGACTGCACGGAAAGATTCACTCCATCCACAGCCATAAAGTCGTGGAATTGTTTGCTTAAATCCTGGGTTTCAATCATAAGGTTTCCTTATCAGAGACTCGTCTTGCGGGTACGCTTCGCATGTGATCCCCAAAAGGGATCATACGTTATGGAAATTTGTCCAACGGGTGGATTTCGCCTGAAAGCAGGAAAACTCCACCCAACTACATGATACGTCACAAAACGTTCCATAGGTAAAGAATCGAGCTATTACTATTTTATTACCCGACCTGCCCCCACCTCTTCACAAAGTCCTTACAGTTCCCGTGCAAAGCGATGACGCCAGAACAATCCGCCACCCGCACAGATAAAAAGAAGGACGAAAAATAGCTGGTTGATATTCCACCCACCTACAAGCGCCACATCGAGGCGTAAAAATTCAAGCAGAAAGCGAACGACTGAATAAACTGCGAGATAAATAAGAAAAATACCACCTGCCTTTAATTTCTCGGAAAGTCTACGCGCAAGCCAAAGAAGAAGGAACAGGTTTGCGAAATTCAAAATGGATTCGTATGCAAACAGTGGATGATAAAAATGTACCTCTTCATACCCGATCAAACGGCTGGCGGGATCGATGAATATTCCCCAAGGCAGGTTTGTGGGCAGGCCATACAATTCCTGGTTGAAATAATTGCCGATGCGCCCAATCCCCTGTGCCAGGGCGAAACCTGGCGCGAGCAGGTCGGTCAACTCCCAAAAGGAGATTTCATTACTGCGGGCAAAAAGAATAAGCACAATGGTCCCCGCGATGATTGCGCCAGGGATTCCGAACCCGCCGGTCCAAAAAGCCAATGCGTCCAATGGATGGGTGAGATAATGTCCGGTGGTTAGACCAAGCTGAACGGAAGAAAGAGGCGGGGTGAAAATATGCCAGAGGCGCGCACCTATCGTCCCCCAAATCACCAAAGGCAAAAAGAGATAATAGATAATCTCAGGGTCATAGCCACGGCGTTTTGCCTGATAAGCGGCAAGCAAGGTTCCCGCCGCTACACCAAGCACAAGCAGAAAGCCGTTCCAGCGCATTAACCAGGGGCCGATCTGAAATCCTTCGTTCATCTTAATGGATGTACTCTTTGCTTTCCCTGGCTTTTCTCATACGTTCATGTCCTTGCACGCGGACATGCAAGATGCGTTGTAGCGCGGTGATGTTTCCCAGCACCGCGATCACAACGGATGCAATGAACGGCTGGTTGAACACAAGCAAAGGAATCAAAACCAGGTATCTCTCCACGCGGGTGAGGATGCCCACCTTTGCCGTAAAACCAAGCCCCTCCGCGCGGGCTTTCACATACGAGACCAGCACCGAACCAGCGGCAGCCGCAAAGGTAACCATTACGCCGGGATAATCTGCGAGCGAAAGGAAATAATATAAAAGCCCGCCGAAGGTGATTAGCTCCGCATACCGGTCACTGACGGAATCCACAAAGCCGCCGAAATCGCTGGGGTCGCCGCGCAGACGCGCCATGGTTCCATCGAACGCGTCCACAAGCACAGAAGCCAGCAGGACAAACGCGCCAGTCGTCATTCTGCCTTGCGAAATAAAATATGCGCCAATCGTTGTCCCTACCAGGCCGAGCAGTGTGATCGTGTTTGGGGTTAATCCGATGCGATTTAAAAATGCGCCGATGGGATCTAATATACCTTTAAAAATAATTCTCAATCTGTCGGTGAAGGTCGGTTTTGGGTTCATTGATTGGCT
>JACPVB010000023.1 GCA_016191985.1 Chloroflexota bacterium
CCCCATCCTCGTCACCGGCGCCACTGGTTATATCGCCAGCAGACTCATCCCACAGCTTCTCCAGCGTGCGCATCGCGTCCGCGTACTGGTGCGGGATCCGCAGAGACTCAAAGCCCGGAAATGGTCTTCTCAAGTGGAGATTTTCAAAGGTGATGTGACGGAACCTTCCACGCTTGCGCCCGCGTTGGACGGAGTCCACACCGCGTATTACCTGATCCACAACATGGCGGCGGGGCATGGCTACACTTCGCTTGAAATTGAAGGCGCGCGTAATTTTGTCAAAGCCGCCGAAAACGCAGGCATCGAACACATCATCTACCTCGGCGGGCTGGCGGACTCGGAACAGCACATCGCTCCGCACCTGCGCTCGCGCATTGAAACAGGGAAGGTCTTGCACGAGGGGCAGATCCCCGTCACCGAATTTCGCGCGGGAGTCATCATCGGTTCCGGAAGCATCTCCTTTGAAATGATCCGTTTTATGACGGAGCTATTTCCCATCATCCCCGGCCCAGCGTGGTTGAAGAACAAGTCCCAGCCGATTGCCATTCAAAATATCGTTGACTATCTCATCGCCGCGCTCGAAAATCACAACGGGGAAGGCAAAGTCCTTGAGATCGGCGGGCCTGAAATTTTTTCATATCAGCAATTGATGTTGAAGTACGCGCGCATCCGCGGACACCGACGCCGTTTTCTTTTGCTTCCCTATCTCCCCGTCTGGTTCATGGCGTTCGGCATCGACTTAATGACTCCCGTCCCGTACCCGATTGCATATGCGTTGGTGGAGGGACTCTCCAACGATAGCGTGGTGCTCTATGATGAGGCGCAAAAAATCTTCCCTGAGGTAATGCTGATTGACTTTGAATCAGCCGTCCGTGAGGCAATGAAGCGTTTGCATCCGCTGGAGGTGGAGCGTGTTTGGGAAGATGGCCGGGGCGGAATAAAAAATCTCAAGCATGAAGGTTTTTTTATCCACCACCGTGAAATGCAAATCCATGTCCCGTCTGAAAAAATTATCGAGGCAATAAAAGCATTGCACAGTGATGTGGACGAGCACCTGCTTTCATATTCAAAATTCAAATTTGGCGAAGCGTGGATCGAATGGCGCGTGACCGACGATTCCAAATTAACTCAAACCGCATACTTTGCCCCGCGCGGCCTCGGCGGATTTTTATACTGGCATCTTTTATACCCGTACCACGTTTATAAATTTCGCAGGCTGCTAAAAAACATCGGTGGTACAATCGAATAAATAAACGATCAGCAAGCGGCGAAGCCAGTGAAATTCTGGCGCTGTCCCGCAACTGTGAGTTAGTCAAATAGTCAGATAGTCTCTTAGTCACATCGTCGGTGAAGCCGACCACAAGACCAAGCGACTGCAAGACGAACAGGCTAACAAGTCAGGTCGCCCGCTGCCGATTGGTTCACCACACTCTCGTGGAAAGGAGGTGGATGACGGCAGCTTTCTCGGATTGCCTCTCCAACCTCCCCAGCCTTTGCTGGGGATTTTGATTCTCGTAGTAACGACTTAAGTCATTACTACAAATAAATTTAGGAGAAGAACATGTTACGCAAGTTTTTGCTTTTGACTTTACTACTCGCGCTCTTCATCACAGGCTGCGCCTCAGCCCCGACCGATGCGCCTGCTCCTGTTTCCCAAACATTGACCTTCACTGACGGCCTGAGCCGCGAAATAAAACTGGAAGGTCCCGCGCAGCGCGTGATCTCGCTCGCGCCATCGAACACGGAAATCCTGTTCGCCATCAGCGCAGGTGACCAGGTAGTGGGCCGCGATCAGTTTTCGGATTATCCCGCCGAAGCCGCCAGCGTCACAGACATCGGCTCGACCTTCGACGCCCTGAACACAGAGTTGATCGTCTCACTGAAACCTGATCTCATTTTAGCCGCGGAGATCAATACCCCTGAGCAGGTGAAACAGCTTGAAGATTTGGGATTGACCGTTTATTACTTGAAGAATCCCCTCACGCTGGAAGAAATGTACGACAATCTTAAGATTGTCGCCCAACTAACAGGCCGCGAATCCGAAACTGCAGCTTTGATCGAATCCCTCAAAGCGCGCGTCGCCACAGTGGATGAAAAGCTCCTGCCGATCAGTTCGCGCTTCAGCGTCTTTTACGAACTGGATGCCACCGACCCGGCCAAGCCATACACCGCAGGCAAAGGCACATTCATCACCCAGTTGATCCAACGCGCTGGCGGTTATAACATCGCCGCAGACTTGGATGGTTACCCCCAATTGAGCCTCGAACAGGTGGTAGCCGCGGACCCAGCCTTCATCATTCTCGGCGATGCAAGGTATGGCGTTACGCTTGAATCAATTGCACAACGCCCCGGTTGGGAAAACCTGAGCGCTGTGAAAAATGGAAACGTCGTACCGTTCAACGATGACCTTGTCAGCCGCCCCGGTCCCCGTTTGGTAGATGCGCTCGAAGAATTGGCAAAGTTGCTAAGGCCGGAGTTGTTTGAGTAGTCTGGTAGTCAAGTAGTCGAATAGTCAGGTAGTCGAGTTGTCGGATGGTCAGAAAACAAGACTACCTGATTACTGCTCACTTTCTACTTTCCACTGTCCCCCATGCGCCGCCCTTATCTTTCTTCCTTCCTCCTTCTTCTTTCCGCCCTGCTTCTCAGCCTCGCGATTGGTTCCGTTTTCATTTCGCCTGCGGAGGTTTGGAAGGCCATAAGCGGAAGCACGACCAATGAAACCTTCCGCACCATTCTGTGGGATATCCGCCTGCCGCGCACGGTGTTGATCGCGCTCGTTGGCGCGGCGTTAGCGGGGAGCGGCGCGGCGTATCAGGGACTCTTCCGCAATCCATTGGCGGACCCGTTTTTGATCGGTGTCGCTTCGGGTGCGGGATTGGGAGCGATCATGGCGATGTCTATCAACTGGCCGTACACCACGCTTGGGTTGTTGGCGGTTCCGCTGGCGGCTTTTCTCACCAGCCTGTTGACCGTCTATCTCGTCTACACCTTTGCCCACGTGGGCGGGACCGTGCCAACCACAAATTTGATTCTGGCAGGTGTGGCGGTCTCATCCTTTGCCACATCGCTGACATCGTTTCTCGTCCTTCGCTCAACCGGTGAAGTGCGTCGTGCAATTAGCTGGCTTCTGGGCGGAGTCAGCCTCGCAGGCTGGGATGCAACTCTGGCGCTCGTTCCCTACCTGGCAATTGGCCTGACAACCCTCGTGCTGAGCGGACACGCCTTAAACCTCCTGCAATTCGGCGATGACCAGGCCGCGCAAATGGGACTGGACGTGCGCCGCGCGAAATTCATCATCATCGCGGCGGCTTCGCTCGTCACGGCAGCGGCGGTTTCGTTTGCGGGCATCATCGGTTTTGTCGGCCTCATCGTGCCGCATGTGGTGCGCATCTGGTGGGGCGTGGATTATCGCCGCCTGATTCCACTCAGCATTCTGGGAGGTGCGTCCGTTCTGTTGTTTGCGGATGTGTTGTCCCGCGTTGTGCTGGCTCCGCAGGAATTGCCGGTCGGCATTGTCACTGCCTTGGCGGGCGCGCCTTTCTTTTTGTGGGTGCTACGTCGTTCAAAAAATCAGGGGTTGTGGTAGGTTACTTTGCTCAAGCCGCCGTCCTCGGCGGCGGGGACGCTGCCGAGAGCAAGGCTGGTGAGCATTAGGAAAATAGTGCATGAAAAAACAAAAAATCAAACACGGACTGGTCATCGTCAACACCGGGAACGGCAAGGGCAAAAGCACTTCGGCTTTTGGCATGGTGCTGCGCTCGTGGGGGCGCGGATTTCAAGTCTGCGTGGTGCAATTCATCAAGGCAGAGACGGGGCAGTGGGGCGAGGTGAAAGCCGCGAAGAAACTCGGCATTAACTGGTTCGCCATCGGCGATGGTTTCACCTGGACCTCCAAAGACATGGACGAGACCGTTGCGCGCGCGCTTCAGGGCTGGGAGGTTGCCAAGGAAAAAATCTCCAGCCGAAATTATGACCTGATCGTTTTGGATGAATTCACCTATGCCCTGCATTTTGGCTGGCTGGATACAAAGCAAGTCATTGACTGGCTCAAAGCCAACAAGCCCGAAGACATGCACCTCGTCATCACCGGGCGGGATGCTCCCGCGGAATTGATCGAGTATGCTGACCTGGTAACAGAGATGATGGAAGTTAAACATCCATTTCAAAAAGGCATTCAGGCGCAGGCGGGGATTGAGTATTAAAGACACTTCTACGGTCGTCAAAAATTGAGAGGCATAATGAACATCCAAATTCGTGAAATAGACCCTCCATGCTCCAGCCGCCGTCCTCGGCGGCGTTGCCAGCAACAGCTTGAATCAAGAGGCATGTATGAACATCCAGATTCGTGAAATAAACGAAGAGTCTCTTCAAGACGCAAAGAAATGCGACGCCACCATCATGGTTGATTCAAAGCTGGTTTTGCGCGCGGAAGATGGCGTCATCTCATATTCAGTCCTCAATATCGAGCCGTATCAAAAGCCATACATCTTTGAGGAAAAAGAGTATCCAACCTGCATCTCCAACCCAGACAAGACTGTTTATTTTGCTTATGTGGACGGTCATTTGGCGGGAGAGCTTGACATCTCCAAACATTGGAACGCCTACGCATGGATCAACGATTTTGCCGTAGACATCGAATTCAGAAAACATGGAGTCGGTCACGCCCTGATGCAAAAAGCCGTCGAATGGACAAAGTCCAAAGACCTGCCCGGCATCATGCTGGAGGCGCAAAATAACAACGTCGCCGCCTGTCGCTTCTATGAAAAATTCGGCTTCAAACTGCGCGGTTTCGACACCCATTTATACAAAGGCCTCCATCCCGCCACAGATGAAATCGCGTTATATTCGTATTTGATTTTCTAAAGAAGTTGTCTGAAAC